>NZ_JAJJPG010000042.1:0-5022 GCF_032907665.1 Intrasporangium sp. | reverse complement strand
CCCTGTGCATTCGGGGCCACTCGACGTGCCGACTGGGTCGAGTGGCCACAAAGCCGGCCTCCCGGCACGGCGCGGTCTGGTCCTTCGACGGTGCTCAGAGGCCACGCATCCGGTGGATCTTGAGGGCGAGGGCAAGGGTGAGGCGCAGCTCGGGGTCGGACGTGAACGGGCCGAGCATCTTCTCGAGCTTGCCGATGCGGTAGCGCAGCGTGTTGTAGTGGAAGAAGAGCAGGCGTGCGGTCTCCGCGACGTTCATGTTGGTGTCGATGAGGATGCTCAGGGTCTGGCGCAGGTCGGCGTACTCCGGCTGGTCGTCCGTCGCGAGCTCGCGCAGGGACTCGCGGACGAAGCGCCGCAGGTCCGCCCCGTCGGGGATGAGGGCGAGCAGCCGGTAGATGCCGAGGCCGTCGACGTGGGCCAGCGCCCCGTCGCCCTGCATCTGGCGGCCGACGGTGACGGCCGAGAGGGCCTCCTCGTAGGCCTGGGGGAGCTGCGCCGGGGACGTGATCGTCCGGGAGACGCCGGTGGAGAAGCTGCGCCGCCCACCGCCGCCGTCTCCGCGCACGACGCGCACGAGGTCACCGACGGTGCGCATGACTCGGTCCGTGTCCGCGGCGTCGGGAACGGCGACGAGCGCGACGACTTCTCGGCTGAAGCCGACGACCGGCGTGCTCGGGTCGCGCACCCCGACGGCATGGGTCCAGGCGCGGGCGAAGCGTTGCTGGAGGAAGCGGATCTCGTCCCGGTCCCGCTCCGTGCGGTCGTCGTCCTCGTCCGTCTCCGCCACGACGACGACCATGGGCCGGTCGATGTCCCAGCCGAGGGACGAGGCGTGGGAGATGGCGTCGATCGGCGTGCCGGCACGTCCCGAGAGGGCATCGCGGAGGAACTCGGCCCGGTACTTGCTCTCGACGGCCGCGACCGCCTGGTCCTTGGTGATGGCGAGCGCCGCGACGGTGGCGGCGCGTTCGAGCAGCCGCACGTCGTCCTCGGTGAGACTCCGATGGCTCGAGAAGGCCACGAGCACACCGTGGTCGAGGTGACCCGCGATGATGCGGACGGCCACGCGGTCGGCATCCGGCCCGTCCTCGCGCGGACCCATCGGCTCGGACTCCACGAGGAAGCGACCCGACCGGTCGAAGCACGGGAGTGACTCGGCCCGCGTGAGCTCGGTCGTCGCCCCTGCCCGGGCGATGACCCGGCCATCGGTCGTGGTCACCATCGCCGCGGCACTCGAGGTCGGGTCGAGGAAGGAGACGACGCGGTCGCACAGCTCGTCGAGGGTGCCTCCGGCGAGGACGATCTGCACGAGTGCGCGGTCGGCGTCCTCGAGACGGTGCAGCGCGGCCGTCTGGCGTTCGAGCTGTTCCTTGACCGAGGCGAGCTCGGAGGCCGCCTCCGCTGTCAACTCACCCTCGACGGAGGCGGGATCGTTGGCAACATTCACCATGAGCGCACCCTAGCCTGCCTCGGTAGCGTCGGTCATCGATCCGGCCGGAAGACGAGGAGGGCGCGTGTGCTGACCGCTGCCGCACGTCCCCAGTGGCCTGCGGCCGTGTCGCCACTCGTCATCGACGAGGTGACCGGTCCGAGGCGCGAGGCCAGGGTGCTGGGGGTCTTCCCGACGTGCGTCTACCTGGGTATGGGGGAGCACGACGCCGTCCTCGCGGTCCTGGCCCGGGACGCGCTGCTGCAACCGATCGGGCTGCGGCTGGGTGTCTCTTCGGCGGAGGTCTCCTGGGGCGTCACCGCCGGTGACGTGGTCGACGTGGGGGAGGGGCGGGTGCGTCTGGCCCGGGCTGATGTCGTTGCAGCCCGGGTCCAGCGCCCCGCTCGAGTGAGGCCTCCGCACCACGCCGCGCCCGTCCCCGGTCGAGTGGCCCCGAATTCCCGGACAGGGGGTCGGAGTTTGGGGCCACTCGACGGGGGAGGGGGACGCGGGGGCGGGCGTCTGGGGCCACTCGACCAGGTTTCCGAGTCGAGTGGCCTGGAATGCGGGCCCCGACCCGCGCGTCTGTGGCCACTCGACCGGGCCCGCGACCTCGCTGCGGCCGCGCTCGCGCGCCGGCCGGTCGCGCCGCTGCTCCGGGGCCTCATCGGCGCGGGAGCCGGCTTGACGCCCAGTGGGGACGACGCCGTGGCCGGTGTGCTGCTCGCGCTTCGCTCCGCCGGCGCGCTCGACGCCGTCGACGCCATCGACCGCGAGGTCCGCGCGCTCTCGCACACGACGACCTCCATCTCCGCCGCCCTGCTCCGAGCCGCCGGACAGGGCTATGCGGTGCCCGAGGTCGTCGCGCTCGTCGACCTCCTGGCCGAGGCTCCCGAGCCGACGGACTACCACGACCCAGCCGTCGGGCCCGGCTCGAGCACGACCGCGCCGTACGCGCGACCGTCGTGGCAGTCCATCGGCCCGACCCTCGAGCGGGTCCTCGCCATCGGCCACTCGTCCGGTCGGGACCTCGTCGCCGGACTCCGGGGCGCCCGCGACGCCCTCGCAGGCCGCGCCCTCGCAGGCCGCGCCCTCGCAGACCGCGCCCTCGCTGACCACGTGTCCACACACGCCACCATCCAGGAAGGTGTCCTCCATGGCTGACCAGGTCGAGATCCGAACCGGCGCCTACTACGACTCCGTGAGCCTCATGCAGGTGTCGCAGACCGTCGCTGCCGCCACTGGTGTCGAGGCCGCGCAGGTCGCAATGGCCACCGAGCTCAACCTCGACGTCATCCGCAGCATGGGCTTCGACGTGCCGGACACCGGCCCCAACGACCTCGTCATCGCCATCCGCGGCGACGAGGAGGGCATCGCGGCAGGCAAGGCCGCCCTCGACGAGGCGCTCGCCCGGCTCCGCTCCGCCGCGACCCAGTCGGGCGGCTTCGGCGAGGCGCCGGCCCCCCGCACGCTCGGAGCGGCCGTCCTCCGGGCCGGTGCCAACCTCGCCCTCGTCTCCGTGCCGGGGCCGCACGCCACGACCGAGGCGCTCGACGCGATCGACGCCGGCGTGAGTGTCATGGTCTTCTCCGACAACGTGCCGGTCGAGGACGAGGTGCGGCTCAAGGAGCGCGCCGCCCGCCAAGGCGTCCTCGTCATGGGGCCGGACTGCGGGACGGCGATGGTCGGGGGCGTCGCACTCGGCTTCGCGAACGTCGTGCGCCCCGGCTCGGTCGGCATCGTCGCAGCCTCGGGCACCGGCGCCCAGCAGGTCATGTCCCTGCTCGACGCGGCCGGGGTGGGCGTCAGCCACGTCCTCGGCGTCGGCGGCCGTGACCTGTCCGCCGCCGTCGCGGGCCGCTCCACGAAGCAGGCGCTCGCCGCGCTCGCTGCCGACCCCGACACCGAGACCATCATCGTCGTCTCGAAACCCCCTGCCGCCGAGGTGCTCTCCGACATCGAGTCGTATGCCGCTGGGCTCGCCACGCCGGTCCACTGGGCGACGCTCGGGGCGGGGAAGCCCGACCTCACCGCTGCCGTGGAATCCGTGCTGGCCTCCCTGGGCCGGCAGGTCGAGTGGCCGAGTTGGGAGGTCGGACAGCCGGCCGCGACCGGCACGTCATTGAGGGGACTGTTCTGCGGCGGCACCCTCGCCGACGAGGCGATGCTCGTCGCGGGGGAG
Source organism: Intrasporangium sp. (assembly GCF_032907665.1). Lineage (GTDB taxonomy): Bacteria > Actinomycetota > Actinomycetes > Actinomycetales > Dermatophilaceae > Intrasporangium. The sequence goes on along the minus strand of NZ_JAJJPG010000042.1, from coordinate 1,411 downwards.
GAGCTCGGCGACATCCGGTCCAACACCCCGCTTCGCCCGGACCTTGCCCTCGGGCCGGACCTGCGCGACCCGGGCCACGTCGTCATCGACTTCGGCGACGACTCGATGACGCAGGGGCGCCCACACCCGATGATCGACCCCTCGCTCCGGCTCGAGCGCATCGCCGCAGAGGCCGCCGACCCGACGTGCGGCGTGCTGCTCCTCGACCTCGTCCTCGGCCACGCCGCGCATCCGGACCCCGCGCCGGAGCTCGCCGAGGCGATCCGGGCCGCGCGAGCCAGGGCCGAGTCCGACGGGCGGACCCTCCCCGTCGTCATCTCGCTCACCGGGACCGAGGGGGACCCCCAGGGCCTGTCCCGCTCCGCGACCGCGCTGCGCGATGCCGGCGCCACCGTCTACCTGTCGAACGCCGCAGCCACCCGCCACGCCGTGGAGCTCCTCGGCCACGCACCCGCCGCACCGGCGTCGGCAGCGAGCCCAGCGGCATACGGCACCGCGGAGGCGGAGTCTGTGGGGGACCGCGCCGAGGAGCTGCACGGCCTGCTGACGGCGGACCTCTCCGTCGCGACCGCGGGAGTGTCCCTCTTCGCGGAGTCCGTTCGGGCGCAGGCAGTTCCGGTGGCCGAGGCCGCGTGGCAGCCCCCGCTCGCGGGCACGGAGCGCGACCTCGCCGTCGTCCTCGCAGACCCACGTCGGGACGAGGCCAACCAGCTGGCCTTCGAGCGGATGGTCGCGGCGGGAGCCGACTTCGTCGATGTCCGTCCGGCCCATGAGGCGCTCGGTCTCGAGAAGGGCACCTTCCTGCACGCGGGTCCGCCGATCACCTTCGACCGGGCATCCGGGCCGCTCAAGGGCGCGCTCATCGGGGCGATGCTCTTCGAAGGCCTGGCGGACACCGCCGAGGAAGCCGAGGCCAAGCTCGAGAAGGGCGACGGCATCACCCTCGAGCCGTGTCACCACCGCGACGCGGTCGGGCCCATGGCGGGCGTCATCAGCCCGTCGATGTGGCTCTACGAGCTGCGCGACGACGTCCACGGCAACCTGTCCTGGTGCTCGCTCAACGAGGGCCTCGGCAAGGTGCTGCGCTACGGCGCCTACGGCCCGGAGGTCATCGACCGGCTGCACTGGATGAACTCGGTGCTCGGGCCGCTCCTGCAGCAGGCGGTCCGGGCGCGCGTCGACGCGACCGGACCGATCGACGTCAAGGCGATCATCGCCCAGATGCTCCAGATGGGCGACGAGGGCCACAACCGCAACCGGGCCGGCTCGCTCATGCTGCTGCGCGAGCTGTTGCCGACGATGATCACTGCCGATGCGCCGTCGACGGACATCGCGGAGGCCGTGCGGTTCTCCGGCGCCAACGAGCACTTCTTCCTCAACCTCGGCATGCCGGCGTGCAAGCTGTCCACCC
>NZ_JAJJPG010000041.1:13453-27041 GCF_032907665.1 Intrasporangium sp. | reverse complement strand
GGTCGGCATGATGGCTGCGATGCAACGACGGCTGATCTACTTCCCCGACTCGTCACCGGTACCCGCCGCCGGGGAGGTCATCGAGGGCGCCCATGACGTCGCCGTGCGGACGTCCGACGGGCTCGACCTCGGGGCATGGTTCGTTCCCGCCGACGAGGGCGCCGACCTGGGCGTCGCGGTCCTTGTGGCACCGGGCAACGGCGGCAACCGTGCCGGCCGGGCCGGTCTGGCGGTCGAGCTCCGCCGTCGTGGACTCGCTGTGCTCCTCATGGACTACCGCGGCTATGGCGGCAACCCCGGCTCGCCCAGCGAGGCCGGGTTGGCGAGGGACGCCGTGGCTGCCGCGCAGGCCCTGGAGGAGCGCGGCTACCCACCGGAGCGGACGATCTACTTCGGCGAGTCGTTGGGGACGGGGGTCGTGGCCGCCCTGCAGTCGCGGCGGCCGCCGGCCGGTCTGGTGCTCCGGTCACCGTTCACCGAGCTCGCGGACGTCGGCGCACACCACTACCCGTGGCTGCCCGTGCGGCTCGTCCTGCGGGACCGGTTCGACGTCGTCACGCACCTCGCTCGCAGCAGCGTCCCGACGACGGTGATCTACGGGGACCGCGACACCATCGTCCCGGCGGCGCTGAGTGAGCGAGTGGCCGACGCCGTGCCGGTGCTCGTCGAGCGGGTCGTGCTGCCCGGCGCGGACCACAACGACCCGGTGATGTTCGGCCCGCCGGTGGCAGATGCCGTCCAGCGGCTGGCCGAGCAGGTCCGCTGACCCCACGTCGAGTGGCCCCAAAGCCCACACCCCACGCTCCCGTCGAGTGGCCCCAAAGTCCACGCACCGCCCGTCGAGACGCCCCCACAGCTTGCGGACCGCACCCGTGCGTCACGCGTTCGAGGCCACTCGACGAGCTGGCTGAGCTGATACGCACACTGGCGTGCGTGCGAGGGCGGACCGGATGGCACCACCGGTTTTCCCCGGGCCCGTGAGAAGGTGCTGTCGTGTCCGACCTCTCGCCGGTGTCCGCGCCGTTGGATGGACGTCGCGTCGTCGTGCGCGGGAGCGGGTCGATCGGGCAGCGGCACGCCCGAGTCCTGGCCATGCTGGGGGCGGACGTCGCGACCTGGCCGGTCCGCCCGCGCGCCGGCGCCTCCGACTCGAGTGGCCCCGCCGTCCACATCCTTGACGACGCGTCGGGTCCGGCCGCGCTGGCCGCGGCCGACCTCGTCGTCGTCGCCACCGACACCGCCCGCCACGTGCGCGACACGATCGAGGCGCTCGACGCCGGCACCGGGCGGATCCTCGTCGAGAAGCCCCTCGCCCCGACCGCCGCCGCAGCCCAGCCACTCGCCTCCCACCCCCGCGCCCGCGACGTGTGGGTCGCGGCCCCGCTGCGCGCACACGCGGGCTTCCGCCACCTGCTCACCCTGGTCGACGTGGTCGGGCGGCCCGCCTCAGCCCACGTCCGGTGTCAGTCCTGGCTGCCCGACTGGCGCCCCGAACGCGACTACCGCGCGTCCTACTCCGCGCGCGCAGACGAGGGCGGCGTCCTCCGCGACCTCGTCCACGAGCTCGACTACGCGGAGGTCCTCTTCGGCAGGCCCTCGACCCTCGCTGCGCACCTTGACCACGCCGGCCCCCTCGACATCGAGGCTGAGCAGGCCGCCACGCTGCTGTGGCAGACAGCCACCGCCACCGTGACGTGCCGCCTCGACTACATCACGCGGCCACCGACGCGAGGCATCACGATCCACGGCCCCGAGGGCTCGTTGGAATGGGATCTTCCCACCGCGACGGTCACCCACCTCGACGCCACCGGCCGGGCCACGACCAGAAGCTTCCCGGCCGACCTCGACCGCGACACCATCATGGCGACCCAGGCCCGCGCCGCGCTCGAGGTCACGCCCGGGGCCGCGCCGGCTCAGCGGCATACGGCGGGGGCGCCCGCCACGCTCGCGGAGGGGCTGGCGACGCTGGGACTCTGCGACCACGCGAGGGCGATCTCATGACACAGCCACGCATCCTCGCTGTGATACCAGCACGTGGGGGCTCAAAAGGCTTGCCCGGCAAGAACATTCGGCCACTCGTCGGTCTTCCGCTCATCGCTCACAGCATTCGCGCCGCGGCCCTGACCCCGCAGGTCACCCGGTGCATCGTCTCCACCGACTCCGAGGAGATCGCCGACGTCGCTCGCCGCCACGGCGGTGATGCGCCCTTCCTCAGGCCGGCGGAGCTGTCCGGGGACGACACGCCCATGGCCCCCGTCGTGCGGCACGCGCTCGAGTGGTGCGAGCGGGAGGAAGGTGAGCCGTATGCCGCTGTGCTCCTTCTCGACCCCACCTCCCCGGCGCGCGTCCCCCAGCAGCTCGCAGATGCCGCAGCGCGGCTCTTCGCCGACGACCGGCTCGACGGCGTCATCAGCGTCTCCGAGCCGACGTTCAACCCGGTCTGGGTCGGTGTTCGGGCTCGGCAGGCGGACGACGGTGTGCTGGAGCGGTTCTTCGAGGCAGGCGCCGGCATCACCCGGCGGCAGGACGCCGACCGCTTCCTGCGCATCAACGGCAACTTCTACCTCTGGCGGGCCTCCTTCGTGCGCCGGCTGGAGACCTCGTGGTTCGACGAGGGCCGCCACGCCGGTGCGGAGATCCCGGAGTCACAGGCCTTCTCGATCGACGACGAATACGAGTTCCGGCTCCTCGAGGCACTCGTCGCAGCGAGGATCATCCACCTGCCCTGGATCGAAGGGACCTGACCGATGAACCGACCGCGCCACGACGACGACAGCGGGACGGCTCTGAGCCGGCTGGTCGACCTGACGGACCGCACGGCCGTCGTCACGGGCGGGGCCGGACCTCTCGGCTCGGTCCTGTCAGCGGCCTTGGCGGACGCCGGTGCCCGCGTCGTCGTCGTCGACCTCGACGAGAACCGGTCCGCAGCTGTCGCGAGCTCCCTGCACGGGGTCGGCCATGTCCCGGTCGGAGCGAACCTGCTCGAGCCCGAGGGCATCTCGCTCGTCGTCGACACGCTGCACGAGGTGGGCGCGTGCGACGTGCTCGTCAACAACGCCGCCTTCACCGGCACGTCGGGCGTCGCCGGCTACGCCGTCCCCTTCGAGGAGCAGACCGACGAGGCATTCGCGCTCGCCCTCACCCTCAACCTCACGGCGCCGTTCTCACTCACCCGGCAGCTCGCTCCCCTGCTGCGTGCGGGCGGTCATGGCAGCGTCGTCAACGTCGCGAGCATCTACGCGCTCGTGGGGCCGAACCTCGGGCTCTACGAGGGGACGCGGATGGGCAACCCGGCTGCGTACGCCGCCTCGAAGGGCGGCCTCGTCCAGCTCACGCGGTACCTCGCCACCGTCCTCGCTCCGGACATCCGGGTCAATGCCTTCGCTCCCGGCGGCATCGCGCGGGGGCAGGACGACGCCTTCGTCGCGCGCTACGAGCACCTCACTCCCCTCGGGCGGATGGCGACCGAGGACGACTTCCGGGGAGTCGTCACCTGGCTCGCCTCGGATGCGTCGTCCTACGTGACCGGGCAGGTCATCGCCGTCGACGGCGGCTGGACCGCCTGGTGACGGCCCGCCCCTCGGCGGCAGCGCACGCGCGCCGCGACGGGTGATGAGGCGCGCCGAGCCGGTCAGGCGCGGTCTCAGCCGCGCAGCTCCGGAACCACCGCCGACTCGAAGAGCTCGATCCCGGAGCGATCGTGCCCCGCCTCCGGGAAGTAGGTGATCGCGTAGCCGAGGCCCCGCCGATCCATGTCACGCAACATCTCCACGATCTGTTCCGGGGTCCCGACCGCGGGCTGCGTGCGAAGGTCGGCGATGGTCCGCTCGGCCCGGGCCTCGGGAACGCCGCCCCGGCGCAGGAGGTCGCCGTAGAACCGGAGCCGGTCCTCGACGTCTGACTCGGTCTCACCGATGACGACGTTGTAGTCACCGGTCCGGACGATCGAGTCGAAGTCGCGGCCGATGTCCTCGCAGTGGCCCCGCAGGACCTCGCTCTTGTGGCTGAAGGCCTCAGCCTCGGCGTCGAAGTTCGTGTAGTCGGCGAACTGCGCCGCGATGCGCAGCGTGACCTTCTCTCCTCCGCCGGCAACCCAGGTGGGGATCCCGTTCGCCTCGGAACCGGGCAGCACGGTGCCCTGGAGCGGCCGCGGCGCACAGCGCGCACCGTCGACCTGGTAGTACCTGCCGTCGAGCGTCGCAGAGCCCGTCGTCCACATGTCACGGAAGATCTGGACACCTTCACGCAGCCGGCCCAACCGTTCGCGGGCGGAGGGGAAGCCGTATCCGTAGGCACGCCACTCCTTCTCGTACCACCCCGCTCCGATCCCCATCTCGAGGCGACCCCCGGAGATGATGTCGACGGTCGCCGCGACCTTCGCGAGCAGGGCCGGGTTGCGATAGCTCATGCACGTGCACATCTGACCCAGCCGCACGCGACGCGTCGACGCGGCAAAGGCGCTCATCAGCGTCCACGCCTCATGAGTCGCCTCGTCCGAAGGGATCGGAACCGTGTGGACATGGTCGTAGACCCAGACGGACTCGAACGCGTCCCCCTCGTCGGCGTGGCCGACGATGCCCGACATGACCTGCCAGTGTCGGGCCGGTTCGATGCCGACGAGGTCCATCCGCCAGCCCTGGGGCACGAAGAGTCCGAATCGCATGATGGCCATCCTGTCACTGCTCACCGGCCGATGTCGGCGCATGCATGTGAGGATGGAGCCATGCACCACAACGACCCGGCCGTCATCAGGGACCTGCTGCACACTCCCGCGACCTGGGCCGTTGTCGGCCTCGGTGACAACCCGAACCGCACCGCGCACAGCGTGTCGCTGTGGCTGGCCCGCGAGCTGGGGATGGCGCTGGTCCCGATCCACCCGAGCGGGGCGCGCGTGCACGGCTTCGAGGGCTATCCGAGGCTTGGCGACATCCCCGACGGCACCACGGTCAATGTCGTCGACTTCTTCGTCAACAGCTCCCGGGTCGGCGCCTGCGTCGACGAGGCGATCGCCGAGAGGGAGCGCCTGGGCATCAGCGCCCTGTGGCTCCAGCTCGGTGTCATCGACGAGAAGGCCGCTTCGCGGGCGAAGGAGGCCGGGCTGGCGGTCGTCATGGACACCTGCCCCAAGATCGAGTGGCCGCGCATCGTGCCCGGCGACGGCACCGGGGCCGTCTCGGGCTGACGGCGCTGGAACCGGCTCAGAGGCCCTTGGCGACCTCGGCGCGCAGGGCGGCCCCCTTGGCGTGGGCCTGGTCCCGCAGGGCCGCCTGGAAGTCGGCCATCCGATCGCGCACGACCCGACCGAGGTCGTCGCCCGCGGTCCCCACGATCCGGGCGGCAAGGAGCCCGGCGTTGCGCGCACCGCCGATCGAGACGGTGGCGACCGGCACGCCGGCCGGCATCTGGACGATGGAGAGGAGTGAGTCCATGCCGTCGAGGTACTTCAGGGGCACCGGCACGCCGATGACCGGTAGTGGCGTGACAGAGGCGAGCATTCCCGGCAGGTGGGCTGCGCCCCCGGCGCCCGCGATGACCACCCGCAGCCCCCGCCCCGCGGCTGCCTTGCCGTAGTCGATCATCTCCTCGGCCATCCGGTGGGCCGACACGACGTCGGCCTCGTAGGGGATCCCGAACTCCGACAGGACTGCCGCCGCCTCCCGCATGATCGGCCAGTCGCTGTCGCTGCCCATGACGATCCCGACGACTGGCTGCCTGCTCTGCTCGGTCATTCGCGCCTCATTCCGTGATCACTCCCTGGAGGTACTCGGCCGCGTGCCGGGCCCTTTCTCTGGCGTCGGCCAGGTCCGGACCGCTGACGTTGACGTGCCCGAGCTTGCGGCCCGGCCGGACGCCCTTGCCGTACATGTGGACCTTCGCTCCCGGGTCACGGGCCATGACGTGGCGGTAGGCAGGGTAGAGGTCCGGGTACTCACCGCCCAGGACGTTGGCCATCGCCGTCCACTCGGCCCGGGGTCGCGGGTCCCCGAGCGGAAGGTCGAGGACGGCACGAAGGTGCTGCTCGAACTGCCCGGTGACCGCGCCGTCCATCGACCAGTGCCCGCTGTTGTGGGGCCGCATGGCGAGCTCGTTGACGAGGTAACCCGGTCGGCCGTCGTCCCCCACCACCTCGAACATCTCCACGGCGAGCACGCCGGTCACCCCGAGCTCGCCCGCGATCCGCAGGGCCGCCTCGGTCGCGACCGAGGCGAGGGTCGGGTCGAGGTCGGGCGCAGGCGCGAGCACCTCGGTGCAGATGCCGTCGGTCTGCACCGTCTCGACGACGGGCCACGCCGCTGCCTGCCCCGACGGGCTGCGGGCCACGAGAGCGGCGAGCTCGCGGGCGAAGTCGACGCGCTCCTCGAGGAGCAGGCCCTCGGACATCGGGCCCGGCTCCCCCACGTGCGCGAGCCACTCCGCGGCGTCGTCGCTCGAGGACGCGACGATGACCCCCTTGCCGTCATAGCCGCCCCGGGGGGTCTTGACGACGATCGGCCAGCCGACCTCGTCGCCGAAGCGTGCGACGTCGCTCGCCTCCCGGGCCACGGCCCAGCGCGGGCAGGCGATGCCGAGGTCGGTGAGTCGCGTGCGCATGGCGAGCTTGTCCTGAGCGAACCGCAGGGCCGAGCGACTCGGGTGCATGATGACACCCTCCGCCTCGAGCGCCGCGAGGACGGGCTGCGGCACGTGCTCGTGGTCGAAGGTGACCACGTCGCAGGCGCGCGCGAAGTCGAGCACGTGGTCGAGCTCCGTGTGGTGGCCGACCGGCGAGGAGGGGATGACGAGAGCCGCCGAGGCAACCTCGTCCTCGGCGAGGACGGAGAGCTGGACACCGAGCTCGATTGCTGGGCCCTGCATCATCCGGGCGAGCTGGCCGCCTCCGACGACGCCGACGACGGGGAAGCCACCGGGGGCGCGTTTCGGCTCGGTCACGGAGCCCAAGCCTAGTGTGCGGCGTGCTCGGAGGATTCCTCACCCACGTCGTGGACCTCCCGGAGCACGGCCTCCGTGTGCGCGGGGTCGGCGAGCTCGGTGTGGCGGGTGCGCACCGCCGCGAAGGTCCACAGCTTGTTGAGGGCGAAGGACACGGGCGTGACGACGGCGATGACGATGAGCTGGGCCCAGTAGAGCCGGGTGCGCAGGCCGGTGGAGTCGTCGAGGACGGAGGACGGCAGTGCGAGCGGCGAGTTCGGGTGCATGAGCAGGGTGAGCAGGAGCAGGCCGACGAGCTGGCCGAGGAGGCCGACGGTGAGGAAGGGCCAGTACTCCCGCCACCACGCCGCGTGGCGCCCGCTCCGGAAGGTCCAGGTCCGGTTGAGCTGGTAGTTCCACAGGTTCGCAACGAGGAAGGCGACCGTCGAGTAGGCGTGGTACCAGCGGATGTTGAAGTCGGTGAAGGGCAGTCCGACGATCGCGTCATCGGGGTCGGTGCCCAGTCGTTTGACGAGGACGAGGGTGGCCAGGTTGACGAACACGCCGCTGGCCCCGACCATCGCGAAGCGGAGGAGCAGCACCCAGTTGTGCCTGTGGCGCACGAAGAGGTACTCCCGAAGCCGTCTCACCTGCGAAGGGTATCTGCTGAGCTCGATCCACCCGGCGCTGCGCGCAAGCCCCTGCGCACATCCCCCCGCACCGGGTCCGCGGCGCTCAGTCGGACTCGGCCTCGGAGAGGAAGAGCGCGAAACGGGCCGGCTGCGCCTGCACGAGGTCGAGCCGCCCCCCATTGGCCTCGGCGAGGTCGCGGGCCAGGGCAAGGCCCAACCCCGTGCTTCCCCCTGCGCCGGTGCTGACGGACCGCTCGAAGATGTGCGGCGCGATCGCCGGCGGAACCCCGTCACCCTGGTCACTGACCTCGACGATGACCGACGGTCCGGACCGCCGGGCATGGACATCGACGGTGCCGCGGCCGTGGACGAGGGAGTTCTCGAGCAGGGTCGAGAGGACCTGGGAGAGCGCGACGGGGGTCGACCGGACGAAGAGCCCACGCTCACCTCGCACCCGGACCGAGCGCCTGGCCTGCTCGAAGGCGGGCTGCCACTCGCGCTGGAGTGCCGCGATGACGGAGTCGAGCGACACCGCCGGGGCGGGGCCGTCCGAGCCGCGCGAGCGACCGAGGAGGTCGTCCACGACCCGGGTGAGTCGTTCGACCTGGGCGATCGCGATGTTCGCCTCCTCCTTGACCGCCGACACGTCGTCCGTCTCGGCGATCTCCTCGAGGCGCATGAGCAGGGCGGTCAGGGGGGTGCGCAGCTGGTGCGAAGCGTCCGACGCGAAGTCGCGCTCGGCCGCCAGCGACCTCGTCATGTCGTGGGCGCGTCGGGTGATGACGTCCGAGACGAGGTCGAGCTCGGGGACACCCGAGCGGAGGGGCTTGAGCCGGGCCTCGCCGTGCGCGAACCTGTCGGCGAGGGCGACGAGACCGGTCGCGGACGTGGCCAGCCGACGCCTGAGGGGCAGGCTCGCGGCATACCCGACGACGAGGGCGACGAGGCCCACGGCGGAGGCGACCGCAGCGAAGCGGGCGATCCCCACGGACGGGTCCTGTGCGAGCCAGTCCGTGATGACGTCCGGGCGCGCTGTGATGACGTAGGCGACGACGCCGGTCGTCCCTGCGGCAGCCACACCGGCCGTCGCTGCCGCGGTGACCAGCGTGACCCGGTCGAGCGTCCGCCGCACGGTCACTCTGGCTTGGGCCGTTCGAACCGGAATCCCACGCCGCGCACCGTGGCGATGTACTGCGGGGACGTCGCGTCGTCGCCGAGCTTGCGGCGCAGGACGGAGATGTGCATGTCGAGGGTCTTGGTCGAGCCGAACCACGCGGTGTCCCAGATCTCGCGCATGAGCTGCTCGCGCGAGACGACCTTGCCCTGCTCCCTGACGAGGACCCGGAGGAGGTCGAACTCCTTGGCCGTGAGCTGGAGCTCCTCGCCCTTGAACCACGCGCGGCGACCGTCGGAGTCGATCCTGACGAGCTCGCCGGCGGGGGCGGCGTCGGCCGGGGTCCGCCGCAGGAGGGCACGAACGCGGGCGAGCAGCTCGGCGAGCCGGAAGGGTTTGGTGACGTAGTCATCGGCGCCGGCATCGAGACCGACCACGGTGTCCACTTCGTCGGCCCGTGCGGTGAGGATGAGCACGGGGATCGTCCGACCCTCGGCCCGGAGCCTCCGGCACACTTCGAGCCCGTCCACCTTGGGCAGGCCGAGGTCGAGCAGGACGAGGTCCGGGTTGTCCTTCGCGCCCTCGAGCGCCTCGGCGCCGTCCTCCCGCACGTCGACGTCATAGCCCTCACGACGGAGCGCCCGCGCGAGCGGCTCGGAGATCGCCGGATCGTCCTCGGCCAGCAGCACTCGCGTCATGTCACCGTCCTCGAATCGCCGTCCCAGGGCCCAGTCACCGTGGGCGGCCGGCAGGCACCGACCGACCGAAGCCTACCGACAACGGGTCCGGGCGCCACCGGTGCAGCCTCCGACGACCTCCCGTATGCCGCTGGGCCGGCTCCGCGCCGGAGTGAAGTTCAGCGCGCGCGTGGATCTGGCTTGTCCTAGCCTCGGGCTCAGTTGCCCATGAGGCAGCTGCGTGCGTCAGCGGACGCGCACTCACGTCAAGGTCCTGCAACGGCGCAGGACGGAGGAGTTGAGATGCGGCACATCAGATCCCGAATTCTCGTAGGCGCAGCAGTCGCTGCCGCCACCGGCTTGGTGCCCGCCCTGGCCGCGAACGCGGTCCCCGACGCGGGGGACAACGTCGCCCAACGCGTCGATGACCGCCCGGACGATCAGAGCGACGCCCGACGGGCCCTCATCGAGGAGGCCGTCACCCAGGTGATCAACGGCGAGGCCACCCCAGTCACCAAGGGCAATGGCAAGGCCGTCCAGGTCTCCCCGGGCCAGTGGGCGCAGTACGGCCTCCAGTCCACCGACAACATCCTGACCTTCCTCATCGAGTTCGGTGACCAGGTCGACACGCGCTTCCCGACGGCACCGGCCGGCCCGCTGCACAACACGATTCCGGAGCCCGACCGCTCGGTGGACGACACGACCTACTGGGTCGAGGACTTCGACCGCGACCACTACGAGGACGTCTTCTTCGGCCGCGGTGAGTCCATGACGAGCCTCTACCGCGAGATGTCGAGCGGGCGCTACACCGTCCAAGGCGACACGTCCGACTGGGTCACGGTGCCCTACAACGAGGCGAGCTACGGACAGACCGAGAGCCAGACCGACATGACCCGCTTCATCCAGGACGGCGCCAATGCCTGGTACGAGCAGCAGGTGGCCAACGGCAGGTCCGACGCCGAGATCACGGAGTACCTCCAGCAGTTCGACCAGTGGGACCGCTACGACTACGACCGGGACGGCAACTTCACCGAGCCCGACGGCTACATCGACCACTTCCAGGCAGTGCATGCCGGCGAGGGCGAGGAAGCCGGCGCACCGGAGTGGGCGATCTGGTCGCACCGCTGGTCGGTCGGTCAGCGTGTGGCTGGTGGTCCCAGCTGGAACCCCAACGGCGGCGTCCGGGTCGGCAGCACCGACTTCTGGATCCGGGACTACACGACCGAGCCGGAGAACGGCGGACTCGGCGTCTTCGCGCATGAGTTCGCCCACGACCTGGGTCTGCCGGACCTCTATGACACCCGGGGCGGCGAGAACGGCACCGGGTTCTGGACGCTGATGAGCTCCGGCTCCTGGCTGGGCCGCGGACAGGACACGATCGGCACGACGCCGAACCACATGGGCGCCTGGGAGAAGCTGCAGCTCGGCTGGCTCGACTATGCCGCGGTGGCCCACGACGAGGAGGCGACGGTGACGCTCGGGCCGTCGATGCACGCCACCAAGAAGGGTCAGGCCCTCATCGTCACGCTCCCGGCGGACCCGAACGGCCACGACCGCTACTACATCGCCGAGAATCGGCAGTATGTCGGGTACGACGCGACCCTCGAGGTCGGCCCGTACAACTTCGGCTGGCTCGACACGAAACCCGACTGGGTGGAGCACTTCCCCTACCAGGACGGGCTGCTGATCAGCTACTGGAACACCGCGGTGTCGAACAACAGCACCAGGACGCACCCAGGCACCGGCCGAATCCTGCCGATCGACTCCCGACCGGCGGCGTTGACGTGGAGTGACGACACGGTGGCCCGCAACCGGATCCAGACTTTCGACTCGACGTTCGGCGTCGAGTCGACCGACCCGATCTCTCTGCACCGGGAGACCGCGGCCGGTATGACGACGCTCGGTGTTCTGGCTCAGCCGCCCGTCTCGACGTTCGACGACAGCGACCCGGAGCGCTACTACGACACCGCCAACCCCATGGGCAGTGTCAAGGTCGCCGGGGTCGGCGTCACGATCAGGGTGGTGCAGAGCAACAGCACCGGCAAGATGACCGTCCAGGTCAACGGCTGACCAGAGCGGCACACGGCACAAGCGCGTTTGGGGCCACTCGACCGCGACGGCCGCTCCGTCGGCCCGGGCGTCCCACAGCGGTGGCGCCCGGGCCGACTCGTCGGCTAGCTCGCGTGGACACGCACCCCAGCCGGTCGGTTGGCAGCCGAGCGCCGGCGTGCCGGGCGCGCCGACTGCAGCGCCGAGGGGTGCCCTACCGATGGAGGGAGAGCTGCCGTATGCCGCTGTGCCGGCTCCCGCGCGCGGCTGTCCTCAGCGGCCGGGCCAGTTGGGAGTGCGCTTCTCCGCGAATGCCGCGACGCCCTCGCGGCGGTCTCCGGAGAAGGCGGTAGCACGCCAGCAGGCGTCCTCGATCTCGAGTCCCGCCGCGAGGTCGACGTCGGCGCCGAGGCGCATCGCTCGCTTGGCGTTTCGCAGGCCGACCGGGGAGTTCGCGGCGATCTGGGCTGCGAGGTCGAGCGCGCGCTCCCGGGCCGTGCCGGGGGTGACGACCTCGTCCACGGCTCCGAGCTCGAGGGCCTCCGCCGCGGACAGCTTCGCGGCGGAGAAGATCGCCTTCGCCGCCCGTGACCAACCCACCCGGCGGACGAGCAGCTGCGTGCCGCCACCCCCGGGGATGACGCCGACCCCGACCTCGGGCAGGCCCACGAGCGCCTCCTGCCCAGCGACGATGACGTCGCAGGACAGGGCGAGCTCGAAGCCGCCGCCGAGCGCGAAGCCGTCGACGGCCGCGATGGCCGGCATCGGCAGGGCCAGGACGCCTCCGTAGGCGGACCGGGCGATCGGCCGCTGCTCGATGAGGTCGGCATCGGTGAAGGAGTTGCGTTCCTTGAGGTCCGCGCCCACACAGAACGCCTTCTCGTGGCTCGACGTGAGCACGACGCACCGGACCGTCTCGTCGGCGGCGAGAGCCGCGGTCGTGTCACGGATCGCCTCAGCCATGGCCGTCGAGACAGCGTTGAGGGCTTCGGGTCGGTCGAGGACGAGCTCGGCGACGTGCGCGAGGCGTGGCTCGTCGAAGCGTTCGATGCGCACGAGCTGCGGGGTCGGCGGGTTCACGGGCAGGCTCCTCAGTGGGTCGGCACGAGTCTGACGGTCAGGTGGTGCGCCGGCCACCGGGTGCGGCGCGGCGCAGGATCGAGGGCGACACGGGACCGACGCCGCGCAGGATGCGGCGGCGCTGACCGGTGAGTACGAAGCCGGAGAGCGTGGCGAGCTCGCGTGCCATGCTGGCGTCGACGAGGACGGAGCCGGCCTGGGCCACCGCCGTGAGGCGCGACGCCCGGTTGACCGTCGTGCCGAAGACGTCGCCGAGGCTCGAGACGATCGGACCACGGGCCATCCCACACCTCACCTCCGGCAGGACGTCGTCCTGCGAGATGGTCTCGACGAGGTCGAGCGCGATGGCCGCTGCCGGGGCGGCTTGGACGGTCGTGAAGAGGACCTCGTCGCCGACGGTCTTGATGAGCCGTCCGCCGTGGGCGGTGATGACGTCTGCGGAGAGGCGCTCGAAGCGGTGGACGAGCCGGGCGAGGTCGCGCTCGGACATCTTCCGCACGAGGGAGGTGAAGCTGACGAGGTCGGCGAAGCCGACGGACCGCATCTTCACGAGGCCGTAGCTCTCCGGGTCGGCGTCGGCGAGCATGCGCGAGATCGCGGCGCTGAGGTGCCGCCGCCAGGCGTAGACGAGCAGCGGCTCGAAGCGGTCGGCGAGCTCGGCCATGCGTCGGGCGGTCTCCGTGGCGGTCTCGAAGGAGGGCACCACCCTCGTCTCCGCTCCCGCTCCCGCCTCCTCCGCCTCTGCCGCGAGCGCGACCGACGCCTCCGTCTCCACCGCCTCGGCGACGAGCTGCGCCTGCCAGACGGCGAGGCGGTCGGCCGAGCGTGCGACAGCGCGCGTCATCGCGAGGGCCAGGGCCTCGTCGACGTCCCCCGCACGGACGATGCCGGCGATGGTGCGAAGTGCGTCGACGTCGGACTCGGTGAACAGCTCGTCGTCGGTGTAGACGACCGGGAAGCCGAGGGCGCGCCAGAACTTCTGGGCGGACAGGAGGGACACCCCGGCGTCACGCGTGACGTCGCGACGACGCAGGTCGAGGGGCCGCCCGAGCAGCCGCTCGGTCACCTCCCTGGCGTCGACCTCAGCGTCGACCTCCGCGTCGACCTGAGCGTCGACCTCAGCGTCG
>NZ_JAJJPG010000041.1:0-13353 GCF_032907665.1 Intrasporangium sp. | reverse complement strand
AGCGTCGACCTCAGCGTCGCGGGCGGCGTCGCCAACGCCTGCGAAACCACCTGCCTCGGTCATGGCCCGATCATGCCAGCCGACCTGCTGCCCGGCCGCACATGGACCACGTCCCCGGCCGAGAAGCTCTGCTCGCCTCCGCCGACCCCGAGGACCAGGGCGCCGGAGTCGTCGACGCGCAGGGCGGTGCCCTCAGCGGTGCCGCCGGCGGGAAGGTGCACCCGGACGTGCGAACCGATCGTGGCGCACCAGGTCCGGTACTCGTCCCGCGCCGATGGTTCGCGCAGGACCGCGGCCAGCTCCGTGAGATAGGCGACGATGAGGTCCTCGCGACGGACGGCTGCGCCGGCGACCCGCAACGAGGTCGCCGACTCGACAGGCAGCTCCTCGCGGTCCTGGTCCACGTTGACGCCGGTCCCGACGACGACGGCTCGCCGCCCCTCGTCCCACGGGACGAACTCGCAGAGGATGCCACCGACCTTGCGGCCCCCGTCACTGGGGACGAGCACGTCGTTCGGCCACTTGAGCCGCGGCTCGACGGCCGCTCCGGCGCGCCGGGTCACCGTCGTGATCGCGCGGGCCAGGGCGACCCCGGCGAGGAGCGGAACCCAGCCCATGGCGGCCGGTTCCGGAGCCGGCACGACTGCGGTGACCGCGATCGACGCCTGCGGCGGCACCTCCCAGGACCTGCCCAGGCGCCCCCGACCACCCGTCTGGTCGTCGGTGAGGACGACGCGCCAGAGGGGCGTCCCATCGGGACCCAGCCCAGCGGCATACCCCACGTCGAGGGCCCCGGGGGGCGTGGCCCCGGACGTGACGGCATACGACCTGACGATCTCGGTGGCACGGCTGTTGGTCGACCCGAGGGAGGGGTGGTACTCCACCGACTGCCAGGGCTGGCCGGACGTGACCAATGCCGCACGGATGAGGTCGAGGTCGAGCGGTTCGCGCACTCTTGCAAGGCTAGAGTGCCGCCATGGCATCGGAGCAGGCCCCCGCTCAGGCAGAGCAGACCATCGACCTCTCGACGACGGCCGGCAAGCTCGCTGACCTCAAGCGCCGGGTCGCCGAGGTGGCGCACGCGGGGTCGGAGCGGGCCGTCGAGAAGCAGCACGCGCGGGGGAAGAAGACGGCTCGCGAGCGGATCGAGATGCTCCTCGACGAGGGCACCTTCATCGAGATGGACAAGTACGCCCGGCACCGGTCCACCCAGTTCGGCCAGGAGAAGAACCGGCCGTACGGCGACGGCGTCGTCACCGGTTACGGGATGATCGACGGGCGCCAGGTGGCCGTGTTCGCGCAGGACTTCACCGTCTTCGGCGGCTCGCTCGGCGAGGTCTTCGGCGAGAAGATCGTCAAGGTCATGGACTTCGCGATGAAGATCGGCTGCCCCGTCATCGGCCTCAACGACTCGGGGGGCGCACGGATCCAGGAGGGCGTGGTCTCGCTCGGGCTCTACGGCGAGATCTTCTTCCGCAACGTGCGCGCATCGGGCGTCATCCCGCAGATCAGCCTCGTCATGGGCCCGTGCGCGGGCGGCGCGGTGTACTCCCCCGCCATCACCGACTTCACCGTGATGGTCGACCAGACCAGCCACATGTTCATCACCGGCCCGGACGTCATCAAGACGGTCACAGGTGAGGACGTCGGCTTCGAGGAGCTTGGCGGCGCGAAGACGCACAACACGAAGTCCGGTGTTGCGCACTACATGGGCAGCGACGAGCAGGACGCCATCGACTACGTCAAGGCGCTGCTGTCCTACCTGCCGAGCAACAACCTCGAGACCCCGCCGTCCTACGGCGAGGGTGAGGCCGACCTGGCCGTGACCGACGAGGACCGGTGGCTCGACACGTGCATCCCGGACTCCCCCAACGTGCCCTACGACATGCACCAGGTCATCGAGCACATTGTCGATGCCGGGGACGACGGCCCTGACTTCTTGGAGGTGCAGCCGCTCTTCGCACCCAACATCATCACGGGCTTCGCACGGATCGACGGGATGTCCGTCGGGGTCGTCGCCAACCAGCCGATGCAGTTCGCCGGGACGCTCGACATCGACGCGTCGGAGAAGGCGGCCCGCTTCGTGCGCACCTGCGACTGCTTCAACGTGCCGGTGCTGACCTTCGTCGACGTGCCCGGCTTCCTGCCCGGCACGTCCCAGGAGTGGGACGGCATCATCCGGCGCGGCGCGAAGCTCATCTATGCCTATGCCGAGGCGACTGTCCCGAAGATCACGGTCATCACCCGGAAGGCCTACGGCGGCGCCTACGACGTCATGGGCTCCAAGCACCTCGGCGCCGACATCAACCTCTCGTGGCCGACCGGCCAGATCGCCGTCATGGGCGCGCAGGGCGCAGTCAACATCCTCTACCGCAAGGAGCTCGCCGCCGTCGCCGCCGAGGGTGGCGACGTCGAGGCCACGCGCCGGGAGCTCATCACGCACTACGAGGAGACCTTGGCGAACCCGTACGTCGCGGCCGAGCGCGGCTACATCGACACGGTGATCTCTCCGTCGAACACCCGCATGAACGTCACGCGGGCACTGCGTGCCCTCCGGTCCAAGCGGGAGACCCTGCCGCCCAAGAAGCACGGGAACATCCCGCTGTGACTGCGCACACCGCGACGAACGGACCTGGTTCGGGCGGACCAGAGGGTCGTGCGAGCGAGGCGAGCCCCGCTCGCGTTCGCGTCCTGCGGGGTCATCCCAACCCCGAGGAGATCGCCGCCCTCGTGGCCGTGCTCTCGGGCGTCGGTGGGGGCCCGGGAGAGCCACCGCCGGCCCGCCGCTCCGCCTGGTCCGACCCGGCCTGGCGCCTCGTCGGCCCCTCGGCCCGGCGCGGCGGTTGGCGCACCTCGGCACTCCCGCGCTAGTCCAGCACCAGCCGGCCGGCACTCGCGGCACCGACCCGTTGCCTCCCAGCATCCTCCGGAGGTCCGGGGGGCACGCACTCCGGACTGGACTCGACCATTACCCCCGGGGGTATCGTTTGTCCATGTACGACGACGCAGACACCCTGGCCGGGCAGCCGGCCGGCCGGTGCGTCGTCATGGGTGTCCCACGCCTGGATGCCGCGAGGACCCGCCGGCTCGCCGAGCTCGGCCTGCGAGCCGGCACGAAGGTCCTGCTCAGGAACCACACCGCAGGTGGTGGTCGCATCGTTGCCGTGGGCGACACGCGGATCGCCCTCGACCGGGCCACCCTGCTGCGCCTGCCAGTTGTCCCCGCGCCCGACGACGGCCACCGCAGATGACGCGCCACGGAGCGGGAGCGCCCGCGGTGCCACCCTCCCCGAACGCCACCACGTGCCCCTGCCACGCGGACGGCGCGAGCGCCCACGCCGTGCTCGGCTCGCCCGAGATCGCGCTCGTCGGCGCGCCGAACGTGGGCAAGTCGACGGTGTTCAACGCGCTGACCGGCGCTCGCCGTTCGGTGGGCAACTGGTCGGGCACGACGGTGGAGGTCGGCCGGGGCGCCTGGGTCCTCGGCCACGGCGACGGGGCCCTCGAAGTCTCCCTCGTCGACCTTCCCGGGGCCTACAGCCTCGATCCCGCCTCGCCGGACGAGGAGCTCACGCGCCGTCTGCTCGTGGACGTGCCGCCGGAGGATCGTCCCGACGTCGTCGTCGTCGTGGCCGACGCAGCGCACCTCTCGCGCAGCCTCTACATCGTCGCGCAGCTCCGCGAGTACCCCCTGCGGCTCGTCGTGGCGCTGACCATGACCGACCTGGCCTCCAGACGCGGTGTCCACGTCGATGCAGGCCGGCTGGCCGAGGACCTCGGCGTCCCCGTCGTCGTCGTGGACCCACGCAGACGACACGGAGTCGACGAGCTGGCACGGGAGGTCGAGGTGGCCCTCGGATCGCCGCTCCCCACCCCTCGGCTGCTCGACGCCGACACCTCCGATGACCTCGCCCTCGCCGACGAACGATTCGCGTGGGTCGCTGCCGCCGTCGACCTCGCTGCCGTTCGGCTCCAGGGATACGGCGTCCGACGGTCGACCTGGAGCGACCGGATCGATCGCTGGGTCACCGCCCCCGGACTCGGCCCGGTCATCTTCCTCGCGACGATGTTCGTCGTCTTCCAGCTGACGACGAGGGTGGCGGCTCCGCTGCAGAGCGCCCTCGACTCCCTCTTCTCCGGGCCTGTCACGACGGGCGCGTCGGCGATGCTGGGGGGACTCGGGCTGGGGGACACTCCAGTGCAGGGCCTGGTCGTCGACGGACTGGTCGCCGGGGTGGGGATGCTGCTGACCTTCCTGCCGGTCATGAGCCTCATGTTCGTCCTGCTGTCCGTCCTCGAGGACTCCGGCTACATGGCCCGTGCCGCGGTCGTCACCGACCGGATGATGCGGCTCATCGGTCTGCCCGGCAGGGCCTTCCTGCCCCTCGTCGTCGGCTTCGGCTGCAACGTGCCGGCGATCAGCGCCACGAGGGCCCTGCCCGACGCCCGGCATCGCATCCTCACAGCGTTGCTCGTGCCGTTCACCTCGTGCAGCGCGCGACTCACGGTCTACGTCCTCGTCGCGACGACGTTCGTACCCGACCACGCGGGCCTGGTCGTCTTCGGCATGTACGTCGTCTCGATCCTGCTGGTCGTCCTCGTCGGCCTGGGGATGCGGGCGACCTTGTGGCGCACCATGGGTGGCGAGCCACTGATGATCGACCTGCCGCCCTACCAGCGCCCCACCGTCCGCGTCGTGGGCATGGTGAGCTGGCTTCGGGTCAAGGGATTCCTCCGAACGGCGGGGGGCATCATCGTGGCGGCCGTGACCGTGGTCTGGGTGCTCCAGTCGGTCCCCGTGCGCGGCGACGCGAGCTTCGCCGAGGTCCCCCCGGCCGACAGCCTGTACGCCGCGACCGCCGAATCGTTCTCCCCGGTCTTCGCGCCCGCCGGCTTCGGTGAGTGGCAGACCACGGGTGCCCTCATGGTCGGCCTCGTCGCGAAGGAAGCCGTGGTCTCCTCCTGGGCCCAGACGTACGCGTCGGCCGAACCTGGGCGCGGCTCCGAGCCCGGGCGGCTCGCGCAGGAGCTGCGGGACGCCTTCGCGCACTCGTCCGGTGGCCATTCGATTCCGGCGGTTCTGGCCTTCCTCGTCTTCGTCCTGGCCTACACACCTTGCGTCGCGACCCTCGCCGCCCAGACCCGGGAGATCGGGGTGCGGTGGACCGCGCTCGGCATGGGCGTTCAGCTGTCGGTCGCCTGGCTGCTGGCCGTGACCGTCTTCCAGGTGGGGCGGCTGCTCACATGACGGCCTCAGACGTGACCCGTGGGACCCGTCCGACCCGTCCGCTCTCGGCGGTGCTGGAGGCCGTCCGACGGGGGGCCTCATCGCTCCCGGAGGTGGAACGGGCGACGGGACTGTCCGGTGACGTCGTCGAGGGGGCTGTCGCCCACCTCGTCCGGCTCGGCCGCCTCGTCACCGAGCAGGTCACGTTCGGATGCCCAGCGAGCGGGTGTGGAAGCTGCCTGGCAGCACGCAGGCCGGTGTCCGGCAGCCCCACCTGTGGGCTGTCGGGCCCGTCGACTCAGGGTCGAGGCCTGGTCCTCGTCTCCCTTCGGGTGCCCTAGTGGTCTAGCCTCTTTCCCTGTGTCAGTCCAACCGGTGAAGACGTCGTGATGCTCGCAGGGCGCTACCAGCTCGAGTCCCGGATTGCTGCCGGCGGAATGGGCGAAGTCCATGTCGCGATGGACGAGCGCCTCCACCGGCGGGTTGCCGTCAAGCTGCTCCGCGAGGAGCTCGCGGGATCCGGCGACTTCGTCGAACGGTTTCGGCGGGAGGCGCTGATGTCTGCGCGCCTCACCCACCCCTCCGTGGCGCGCCTCCTCGACTACGGCCAGGACGGCGAGACCCACTTCATCGTCATGGAGCTCGTCGAGGGCCAGGACCTCTCGAAGCTGCTCGCTCAGCGCGGCCGGTTCCCCACGGAGGAGGCCGCCCGGATCACCGCCCAGGTGTGCGATGCCCTCGGCGCCGCACATGAGGCCGGCTTCGTCCACCGCGATGTCAAGCCGAGCAACGTCATCGTCACGCCGGAGGGCACCGTCAAGGTCACCGACTTCGGGATCGCCCGCGCCCTGGGGGGCTCCTCGCTGACGCAGACCGGCACCATCATGGGCACCGCCCAGTACGTCTCCCCCGAGATGGTCCGTGGCGAGCCGGCGAGCCCGGCCTCCGACCTCTACTCCGTCGGGGTGCTGCTCTTCCAGATGCTCACGGGCCGCGTCCCGTTCGACGGGGACTCGCCCGTGACCGTGGCGCTGCGTCATCTCGAGGGCGAGGTCCCACGGCCGAGCACGGTCGTTGCCGACGTCTCCTTCGCGATGGACGAGGTCGTCGTCCGCGCCACGGCGCTCGACCCGCGCGACCGCTTCCCGGATGCCGCCACGATGGCGACTGCGCTGCGGCAGGTGGCGGCGGCTGCGCCGGCCCAGGGTCGGCCCACGACGGTTCTTCCAGCCGGGGCCTCCGCGCCGGGGCAGACGCACGTCCTGGCCGGTTCCGCACCAGCGCCGAATGCCGCCACGAGCGTTCTGCCCGACGCCATGAGCACGATCAGGACCGACGGACCGTCCGAGCCACGCGAGCACCGTGCACAGGCGGCGACGACGCGACGGGAAGCGGCCGCCTCGCGGGACCGCGCGCCCGGCCACTCCCGCCTCACCTGGGTCGTCGCTACCCTCCTGACTGCCCTCGTCGCGTCGGCGGTGACCTTGGGGCTGACCCGCGAGGACGACGACCCCGCACCGCCGGTCGCACCCCCCTCCTCCTCGACGACCGAGGTCGAGCCGCCCCCCGAGGAGCCGACCACGCCCGAGGGACCCGCCATGCCCCGCGACGCGGTGGGCCGCGAGCGGGCCGACGTCGTCGACGAGCTGATCGATCGTGGCCTCAACGTGCGGTGGGCCCTGGTCCGCTCGGGCGCACCCGAGGGCTCGGTCATCGGCACGTTCCCCCGCCCGGGCGAAGCCATGGAGCGCGGGCAGACGGCGGTCATCGTCGTGAGTCGGGGACAGCTGCCCGATGGCGTCGAGACCATCGAGGTGCCCGACGGACTCGTCGGTGCCGAGACGAAGGATGCGACCAAGGTCCTTCGCGAGGAGGGTCTGCGCGTGGGCACCGCACCCATCGCCTCACCGTTCAAGCCGGGAACCGTCATCGGGCACTGGCCCGCGGCCGGGGAGCCGGCCAGTGACGGCGTGGTCGTCCTCGTCGTCTCTGGCGGCGACGGTGGCGACACCGACGAGGGCAAGGACGGCGACAAGAAGCGGCCCCCGAAGGACGATTCCAAGGACGACTAGGGTCCGCCGCACCGGCCGGATATCCGGTGCCGCCTCCCGGGCGAGGTGGGATACGTTCGGTCGGTGACAGACACCACGACGCCACCCACCCCAGCGCCCCCGACGCGCCCCCAGAGCGAGGTCGACCGCATCGCCGAGAGCTACTTCGATGCCATGGTCGCCCTGAGCCCCATCGAAGCCACCTACCTCGGCGTGCCCGGCCGCGAGGAGGAGCTCGACGACCTCTCTCCTGCAGGCCTCGCGGCACACAGCGACCTGCGCCGCGCGACCCTCGCCGAGCTCGCCACTGCCACCCCGGCGGACGACGTCGACCGAGTCACCATCGCAGCCATGACCGACCGGCTCGAGCTCGCCGAGGAGCGGCACGCCGCCGGGCTCGACGTGATGTCGCTCAACGTGCTGGCCTCCCCTCTCCAGGAGGTCCGTGACGTGTTCGACCTCATGCCCCAGGACTCCGAGGCGCACTGGCGCACCTTCGCCGTCCGGATGTCCCGCATCCCGCAGGCACTCGAGGGCTACCGGCAGTCCCTGCTGGCTGCCCGCGAGCGCGGACTCGTGTCCCCGCGTCGCCAGATCGTCGCCTGTGCGGAGCAGTCGCGTGACCTGACGACCGACGACGCCTACTTCAGCACCGTCGTCGCGGGTGCGAAGACGCCGGACGGACCGCTCGAGGGCGACGTCAGGGACCAGCTCGCGGAGGCAGCGAAGGCGGCGTCAGCGGCATACGGCGAGATGGCCGACTGGCTCGAGCGTGAGCTGCTGCCCCATGCCCCGGAGGACGACGCGTGCGGGCGGGAGCGCTACGCCCTCGAGTCGCGCTACTTCCTCGGCTCTGCCGTCGACCTCGAGGAGACCTACGCGTGGGGTCAGCAGGAGGTCGCGAGCCTGCACGCCCAGATGAAGGAGATCGCCGAGGGCCTCGAGCCCGGCGCGAGCGTCGAGCGCGGCACCGAGATCCTCGACGCCGACCCGAAGTACCAGCTCCAGGGCACCGATGCCCTCAAGGCCTGGATGCAGGAGCGCGCCGACGAGGTGATCAGCAACCTCAAGGACGTCCACTTCGACATCCCCGAGCCGGCTCAGCGGATCGAGTGCCTCATCGCGCCGACCCAGACCGGCGGCATCTACTACACCGGGCCCAGCGACGACTTCAGCCGGCCGGGCCGGATGTGGTGGTCGGTGCCCAAGGGCAAGACCGAGTTCAAGACGTGGAACGAGCTGACGACCGTCTACCACGAGGGGGTCCCGGGCCACCACCTGCAGATTGCGCAGACGGTCTACCGCTCCGGGCTGCTCAACAAGTGGCGCCGCCTCCAGTCGTTCACGTCGGGTCACGCCGAGGGCTGGGCGCTCTACGCCGAGCGCCTCATGGCGGAGCTCGGTTACATGGACGACCCGGGCAATCGCATGGGTTGGCTTGGGGGACAGTCGCTTCGGGCGGCGCGCGTGGTCATCGACATCGGTGTGCACTGCGGGTTCGAGGCACCCGAGGAGGTGGGCGGCGGAGCGTGGGACTACGACAAGGCGTGGGCCTACCTGCTGCGCTACGGCTTCATGGACGAGAAGACACTGCGCTTCGAGCTCAACCGCTACCTCGGGTGGCCGGGCCAGGCGCCGTCCTACAAGATCGGCGAGCGCCTGTGGCTCCAGCTGCGCGACGAGGTGAAGCGGCGTGAGGGACCCGCCTTCGACCTCAAGGCCTTCCACCGTCGGGCGCTCGACATCGGCGGCGTCGGTCTCGACACGCTACGGGCAGCGGTGCTGCCGGACTGAGCAGCTCGCCATGACGGCGCCGCTCCCCTCGTCGGGGCGGCGCCGTCCGCGGGCCGTGCCGTATCTTCCGTCGTATGCCGCTGAGCCCACTCCCGTCCGACAGTCCGGTCCCGCTCGTGCTGGGTTCCGCATCGCCGGCGCGGCTGAAGACGCTCCGGGGGGCAGGCGTGGAGCCGACGGTCCTCGTGAGCGAGGTCGACGAGGACCTCGTCCTGGCAGAGGCCCTCGACCGCTACGGCCCGCTCGGACCGGTCGACGTCGCCCTGCTGCTCGCACGGGCGAAGGCCGAGGATGTCGCGAGTCGCAACGAGTCGCCGGCGCTCGTCCTCGGGTGTGACTCGGTCCTCGAGCTCGATGGCGAGATCCACGGCAAGCCCGCTGATGCAGCCGAGGCGGTGGCCCGGTGGCGCCGGATGCGAGGTCGGTCGGGGATCCTGCACACGGGCCACTGGCTCGTCGACGATCGCGACTCGGGTGGGGCGACGATCGGCGCGACGGCATCGACGACCGTCCATTTCGCCCACCTCACGGACGAGGAGATCGACGCCTACGTCGCGACCGGCGAGCCGCTCCAGGTCGCCGGGGCCTTCACCATCGACGGGCTCGGCGGACCGTTCGTCGCGGGGATCGAGGGCGACCACCACAACGTCGTCGGGCTGTCCCTGCCCCTGCTGCGCGAGCTGCTCGCCGACGCCGGGGTCGGCTGGTTCGAGGTCGCCAGCCTCGGGAGCTCAGGACCCTAGCGGGCTTGCGCCCTCGAGCATCCCCCGAGCACCCTGAAGGGCGGCTTGGTTGGGTGGCCCCGGGCCGATGTCAGGGGTAGAGGTCGTCCGTGAGGTTCTTGATGATGAGGTAGTGCTCCAGCCACCACCACATCTGGATGGCGCCCGCGATGACGATGCCCCCAAGGAGCCAGTAGCGCCATCGCCTCCACCACGGCAGCTTGAGGAACCAGGCGATGATGAGGGTCATCGGGAAAGCGAGCAGGGCGTAACGGACCCGGCTCGGAGTCGTGCTCGTGACGAGCAGGATGTAGCCGGGATAAGCACCCGCCCAGCCCCAGATCTCCGGTCCCCAGCGCCACGAGTGCCGGGAGAGCATGAACCACGTGAAGGCGGCGACGGCGAGCACGCCGAGCACCTGCCCGATGACGCCCCAGTAGGCGTAGAGCAGGTTCCACCACATGTAGAGCTTGACCTTGGTCTGGATGTTCCACGCGAGCATCGTCTGGTTGTAGGCGTCCGGGGTCTGGGTGACGACCGAGACGACCGTCGGCCACAGCAGGGTGAGCACACCGGCCCAGGCGGCGAGGACGGCCAGGCCCCACCGGAGCCGGACCGGGTTGGCCCCCTCGTCGCCCTGCCGCCACCGCACGACGGCATGGGCCACGATGACCGGCACCATGGCGATGACGACGTTGCGAGTCAGGGACAGGACGACGAGAGCCACAGCGACCCACCAGTATCGCCTCGCCCGGAGCAGCAGGAGGATCGTCACGACGATGAGCAACGCGAAGGACTCGGTGTAGGCGGCCGAGAACACCGGCGATGCGATGTAGAAGCAGGTGGCGACGACCGCGACGATGGCCTCCCACCTGCCGACCGCCTCATCGACGAGCTTGAAGAGCAGGTACATCGCGACGAAGCCGACGAGCGTCGAGAGCACCGGTCCGACGACGACGAAGGGCAGGCCGGTCATCTTCATGATGCCGCCGGCCATCAGCGGGAACACGGGGAAGAAGGCCCACGGGTTCATGTCGACGGCACCGTGCCCGACTCGGGGCAGGACCCGTGGGTAGCCCTCCTCGGCGATGACGCGATACCACTGCCCGTCCCAGTTCGTCATCGCCGCGAGGTAACCGGGGTCTGCCGGCAGCGGGTAGGAGACGCGAATCCGCTCGAGGCCGATGGGCAGGGCGATCTGGCCCTTGGCGAGCAGGATGCCTGCGACGAGGACGTAGATCCGCGAGACGGCGTAGACCGCGACCGGGAACCAGAACCCGAAGCGGCGCCACCAGGGCGATCCCGCCTCGGCGTCGCGATCGACCCGCTCGAGGCGCTCGGCCAGCCGGGGCTCAGACCGGTGGGACGGCGCGGCGTCGTTCGCTGAAGTGACGGTCACGCCGGGCAGCATAGGACAGGCGGCGGATCAGGTCGGCTCGCAACTCGTCCGCCTCGATGATCGAGTCCAGGACGAGATCAGCCGCGAGCCGCTCGATGTCGACGTCCTCCTCGTACTCGGCCCTCCGCGCGGCGACGAAGGCATCGCGGGCCTCGGGGCCCTCATCCTGCTCGACCTGTGCGATCTTGTTGGCATAAACGGCGTTGACCGCGGCTTCCGGGCCCATGACGGCGATGCGCGCGGTCGGCAGGGCAATGGTCGCGTCCGGCCCGAAGCCCGGCCCGCCCATGGCGTAGAGCCCCGCGCCGTACGCCTTGCGCACGACGACGCAGAACTGCGGGACCGTCGCGGAGGAGACAGCGCTGACCATCTTCGCGCCGTGGCGGATGATGCCGCCGCGCTCGACCTCCGAGCCGATCATGAAGCCCGGCACGTCGGCGAGGTAGAGCAGGGGGATGTTGAAGGCGTCGCAGAGCCAGATGAAGCGGGCGGCCTTGTCGGCGCTGTCGGTGAACAGGACGCCGCCCTTGACGATGGAGTTGTTGGCGACGATGCCGACCGTCTCGCCCTCCATGCGGCCGAAGCCGATGACGAGTTCTCCGGCCCAGAGCGGCTTGAGCTCGAAGAACGAGTCCTCGTCGACAAGCCCCTCGATGACGTCGTGGATGTCGAACGGGACCGACTCGCGCTCGGGCACGGTGTGCTTGCTCAGCGGCGCGGACGGCTCCTCCGGGTGGTACGTCGGGGGCTGGTCCCGCCAGCAGCCGGGCACGTAGGAGAAGTACAGCTTGGCCAGCTCGATCGCCTCGACGTCGTCCTGGGCGAGCAGGTCCCCGACCCCGGACACGGTGCAGTGCATGCGCGCCCCGCCCATCTCCTCGAGCGAGACCTTCTCCCCCACGACCATCTCGGCCATCCGGGGGCTGCCGAGGTACATCGACGCGTTGCCTTCGACCATGACGATGACGTCGCAGAAGCTGGGGATGTAGGCACCCCCGGCCGCGGAGGGACCGAAGAGACAACAGATCTGCGGCACCTTGCCGGAGAGGGCCACCTGGTTGTGGAAGATCCGCCCCGCCCCTCGCCGGCCCGGGAACATCTCCACCTGGTCGGTGATCCGGGCGCCGGCCGAGTCGACGAACCAGAAGACCGGCAGCTCCTCACGCAGCGCCATCTCCGTCGCACGGACGATCTTCTCGACGGTGCGCGCGCCCCAGGAGCCGGCCTTGACCGTCGGGTCGTTCGCGATGACGATCGCGGGCCGGCCGTCGACCGTGCCTCGGCCCGTGACGACGCCGTCGGCCGGAAGCCCCGGTTGGAGAGCGTTGGCGAAGCGGCCGTCCTCGACGAAGGAGCCCTCGTCGAAGAGGAGGGCGATCCGGTCGCGGACGTAGATCTTGCCCTGCGCGTCCAGCTTGGCCTGCGCCTTCTCCGGAGCGCTGGCCGAGGCGGCGTAGGCCGCGTTGAGGCGAGCGCGGACGTCGGCGACGCGGGGGTCGTCGCCCAGGGAGTCGGACGCGAAGGGACCGGTCACGGGCAGGTCAGTGGGCGGCATACGACGATCGTCCCATCACGCCTGGGGCAGGCCGAGACCGCGGGCGATCACCATGCGTTGCACCTCGGACGTGCCCTCGCCGATCTCGAGGATCTTCGCGTCGCGGTAGAAGCGGGCGACGGGGTACTCCTCCATGAAGCCGTTGCCGCCGAAGATCTGCGTCGCGATGCGGGTGCCGGTCACGGCAGCCTCCGTCGAATACAGCTTCGCGATCGCCGCGGCGTGCTTGACCTCCTTGACGCTCCGCCGCCCCTCGTGCAGCTCGTCCTTGAGCCAGGCCGCCTTGTAGGTGAGCAGCCGGGCCGCCTCCACACTCACGGCGAGGTCGGCGATCTGGAAGGAGACGCCCTGGTTGACCGCGATCGGCTTGCCGAAGGCCATCCGGGTCTTCGAGTAGTCGGTCGCAGCCTCGAGGCAGGCCTGCGCGAGGCCGACGGCGAGGGCGGAGATGGCGATGCGCCCGTCGTCGAGGGTCTTGAGGAACTGCTTGAAGCCCTCGCCCTCGTTGCCGAGGAGATTCGTCACGGGGACCCGGCAGTTCTCGAAGGTCAGGCCGTGGGTGTCGGAGACGTGCCAGCCGAGCTTGTGGTAGGCCGGCTCGACCG
>NZ_JAJJPG010000040.1:0-27522 GCF_032907665.1 Intrasporangium sp. | reverse complement strand
GCGACCACGCGCCGACGCAGCCGAGGAGGAAGGCGTTGCGGAACTGGTCCTCGCAGGCGACGACGTCCTTGATGTCGCCGAAGGGGCCGTAGTACGGGAAGATCCCGTGCATCGCGCACGCGTCGACCATCCGGGCGATCGTGTAGTGCCAGAGGTCCTGCTGGTAGACGGCGCGGTCCGCGTTGACCGCGTCCTCGACACCGGCCGGCGGGTCCTGTCGGACGAGGTAGCCGGGATGGCCGCCACCGACACGGGTGGTCTTCATCCGGCGGTCCGCCGCGAGGTCGGCCGGCCCGAGCGAGATCCCCTGCATCCGCGGACTCGCACCGCAGATCTCCTCGACGTTCGCCATGCCACGGGCCGTCTCGAGGATGGCGTGCACGAGGATCGGCCGGGTGAGCCCCGCGCGGGCCTCGAGCTGCGCGAGCAGCCGGTCGACGTAGTGGATGTCCTCGGCGCCCTGGACCTTGGGGACCATGATGACGTCGAGCTTGTCGCCGATCTCGGTCACGAGCGTCGTCAGGTCGTCGAGGACCCAGGGGCTGTCGAGGCTGTTGACCCGCGTCCACAGCTGGGTGTGCTCACCGAAGTCGGTGGCCTTGCCGATGGCGACGAGACCGAGCCGGGCGGCCTCCTTGCGGTCCGCCTTGACGGCGTCCTCGAGGTTGCCGAGGAGGACGTCGACCCTGCCGACGAGGCCTGGGACCTTGGCCGCCATCTTCTCGTTGCTCGGGTCGAAGAAGTGGATCATCCGGCTCGGGCGGGCCGGCACCTCGGTCACGGGCGTCGGCGCCCCCACGGCGAGGGGCTTGAAGAAGTCCTTGGCGCTGCGCATGGGCGTCAACGTAGCAACGCGCCACGTCCCGGCGTTATGACCGCAGTCACTCGCGGACCGGCTGCGACATCGTCACGGCCGGCTCCCCCAACCGCCGGGCACGATCACTAGGGTGGGCGCTGTGACGGAGCACTCTCCCCTCAACCTCAGTGCCCTGCTCGGTGAGGCCATGAGCAAGTCGGGGCTGCTGTGGATCGACGTCGCCGAGGACCGCACGTGGCCGGCGTGGTACGTGTGGGACGAGACGACGGCCTTCGTCGTCAGTGGCCCCGGCGAGCAGCCGCTCCCCTGGCTGCCCAAGGAGGTCAACCTCATCCTCCGCAGCAAGGACACCGGCGGCCGGCTCCTCACCACCCGGGCCCACGCCGTCGTCCTCGAACCGGGATCGGCGGAGTGGGAGCACGCGGCCGGTCTGCTGCGCGCCTCGCGCCTCAACGCCGTCGATGACTCCGTGACGCGATGGGCCCGGGAATGCACCGTCACGGCCCTGACGCCCTTCGGCTCGCCCCTCGAGTCGCCCGGGGCCTACACCGCCCTCGATCTCCGGGCCGAGCCCGCACGGACCACGGCGACGACGACGTCATGGAAGCCGTGGCACTGGAAGGGGCGAGGGGCCCGTCGCGCCAACGACGTTCCCGGGGGCTCTGGCAAAGGGTCAGCAGGGCGCCGCAAGCGGTGACCCCGGACCCGAACAACACCTGGGACGCCCGTCGTGGCAGCCCTGTCCGCGTCGCGTGAGCGCATAACCTTGGGCCATGAGCGCCAGCACCCGCGTCTTCGTCGCACGACTGACCGGCCTGAGCGTCTTCGACCCGCTCGGTGACCAGGTCGGCCGCGTTCGCGACGTGGTCGTGATGTTCACCCGTGCGCGCCCCGAGCCACGCGTCATCGGCCTCGTCGTCGAGGTGCCCGGAAGGCGCCGCGTCTTCGTGCCGATGACCCGCGTGACATCGATCGACGCCGGCGCGGTGATCACCACCGGGCTGGTCAACATGCGGCGCTTCGAGCAGCGCACCAACGAGACGCTCGTCGCTGCCGAGCTCTTCGACCGGACCGTCACGGTGACGGCCCCCGACGCCCGGGCCGCCGGCTTCGACCGGGCGACCGTCGAGGACGTCGCCATCGAGCAGTCAGCGCGTCGCGACTGGTACGCCGTCAAGGTCTTCGTGCGGCAGGCCGGCCTGTCCTCGGCCTCGCGGGCCATGTCCCGGCTCACCCGACGGCGCTCCGGCAAGACGATGCTCGTCGACATCCACGATGTCGCGGGCCTGCACGACGAGGCCCCGGCCCAGAGCGCCGAGCGGCTCCTCGAGACCTACGACGACCTCAAGGTCGCCGACCTCGCCGAGGTCATCCACGACCTCAACCCGAAGCGGCGCGCCGAGGTCGCAGCGGTCCTCGACGACGAGCGTCTCGCCGACATCCTCGAGGAGCTGCCCGAGGACGACCAGGTCGAGATCATCGCCGGCCTCGACAACGCCCGGGCCGCCGACGTCCTCGAGGCGATGGAGCCCGATGACGCCGCCGACCTCCTCGCCGACCTCCCGCCCGAGCAGGCGGAGCAGCTGCTCCAGCTCATGGAGCCGGACGAGGCCGCTCCCCTGCGCCGGCTCCTGTCCTACGACGAGAAGACCGCGGGCGGGATGATGACGACCGAGCCGGTGATCCTCGCCCCGGAGGCGACCATCGCCGAGGCGCTCGCGATGGTACGCCGTGAGGAGCTGGCGCCGGCCCTGGCCACGATGGTCTACGTCTGTCGCCCCCCGCTCGAGGCGCCGACGGGCCGCTACCTCGGCCTGGTCCACATCCAGCGCCTGCTCCGGGATCCGCCGCACGCGCCGGTGGGTTCGATCATCGACAAGGAGATGGAGCCGCTGCCCGCCCACGCCTCGCTCGAGCACGTCACGCGGACACTGGCCACCTACAACCTCGTGTCCCTGCCCGTCGTCGACGACGACGGACGGCTCCTCGGCGCAGTGACCGTGGACGACGTGCTCGACCACATCCTCCCGGAGGACTGGCGTGAAGAGCGGCACGAGCTGGAGGTCAAGCCGTGACGGACCAGCCGAACCGCCGTCTCCAGCGCGTCGCCGCACCGGGTGACCGGCTCGACCAACCCCGCGAGCAGCGCGCGACCTTCCTGCCCCGGGTGACGCTGTCGCAGGAGGCCTTCGGCGTCCTGTCCGAGAAGTTCGCCCGCTTCATGGGGACTCCGCAGTTCATCATCGGGATGACGATCTTCGTCGCCGTGTGGGTCGCCTGGAACACGCTCGCCCCCGACGACCTCGTCTTCGACAGGTTCCCCTTCATCTTCCTCACGCTCATGCTGAGCCTCCAGGCCTCGTATGCCGCGCCCCTCATCCTGCTGGCGCAGAACCGGCAGGCGGACCGGGACCGAGTGGCTCTCGAGCAGGACCGGTCGCGCGACGAGCGCAACCTCGCTGACACCGAGTTCCTCACCCGTGAGGTGGCCTCGCTGCGGCTCGCCCTGCGTGAGCAGGCCACCCGCGACTTCGTCCGGTCCGAGCTGCGAGACCTGCTCGGCGAGCTCGAGGAGCGGATGCTCATCCGGCCACCCGACGACTCGACGCCGCGGCAACTCACCGACTAGCCAGGAGGCACCCAGCTCACCGACCCGGGCACCGCGACGCCGACACCCGGCCCGGCCATGGCGTGCGGCGCGGATCCGGGCGCCAACAGGCGCGGAGGGCACCGCGGTCGGGCGAGCCAGCCCAGCGGCATACGATGGTTGGCATGTCCGTCCCCGCACTGCCCAGTCGCGACACCCTGCTGACCGCGCTCTCGAAGGTCAACGATCCCGAGATCCGCAAGCCGATCACCGAGCTCGGCATGGTCAAGTCGGTCGAGGTCGACGAATCCGGGCATGCGGAGCTGGCCATCTTCCTCACCGTGTCCGGGTGCCCGATGAAGGACACGCTGACCCGAGACACCACTGCGGCGCTCCAGGCCGTCCCCGGCGTGACCTCCGTCAACGTCACTCTCGATGTCATGAGCGACGAGCAGCGGGCCGCGCTCCGCCAGCAGCTGCGGGGCGGCGCACCCGAGAAGGAGATCCCGTTCGCCCAGCCCAGCTCGTTGACCCGTGTCTACGCCGTCGCCTCGGGCAAGGGCGGCGTCGGCAAGTCCTCGGTGACGGTCAACCTCGCCGCGGCCATGGCCGAGCAGGGACTGCGCGTCGGCGTGGTCGACGCCGACGTCTACGGTTTCTCGGTGCCGCGCATGCTCGGCGTCGAGCAGCGGCCGACGCAGGTCGACGACATGATCCTGCCGCCCATCGCGCACGACGTGAAGGTCATCTCGATCGGCATGTTCGTCCCCGGCAACCAGCCGGTCGTCTGGCGCGGGCCGATGCTCCACCGGGCCCTCCAGCAGTTCCTGGGGGATGTCTTCTGGGGTGACCTCGACGTCCTCCTGCTCGACCTGCCGCCGGGCACGGGCGACATCGCCATCTCGGTCGCGCAGCTCATCCCCAACGCCGAGATCCTCGTCGTCACGACCCCGCAGACTGCCGCCGCCGAAGTGGCCGAGCGCGCCGGGGCCATCGCCCTGCAGACCCACCAGCGGATCGCCGGCGTCATCGAGAACATGTCCTGGCTCGAGCTGCCCGACGGCACGCGTCAGGAGATCTTCGGGTCAGGTGGCGGCCAGGTGGTCGCAGACTCCCTGAGTCGCAGCATCGGTGCGACCGTGCCGCTCCTCGGCCAGATCCCGCTGGACACGACGCTTCGGGAAGGCGGCGACAGCGGCATGCCGGTCGTCCTCGGTGCCCCCGACTCGGCTTCGGGCGTGGCCCTGCGCGGCATCGCCAAGGGCCTGTCCACGCGCGCACGCGGCCTGGCCGGCCGCTCGCTCGGCCTCACGCCGGCCGGCCGCTGACGGACCGGTCAGCCGTCGGAGCCGGTCTCGGCAGCCCGCCCCGGGTGGTCCGGCGAGTCAGGCCGCCCGCCGTCCGGTCGCTCGGCCGTCAAGTGGCCTCGCTGTCCCACGGCGTCGGCAGGGACGGGTCGTGTGCCTGCGGAGTGCTCTGCGGCTTGGCCGGCGGCGGGGTGCCGGGAGAAGGCGGCGAGTTCAGGGCCTCGCGCACGATCTTGCGCGGGTCGTACTGGCGCGGGTCGTAGGCGCGCCAGTCGACGTCGGAGAACTCGGGCCCCATCTCCTCCTTGAGCTGTTGCTTGGCCCGATCAGCCATGGCGCGCGCCTGGCGCACGAAGCGTCCCAGCTTGCCGGCGTACTCCGGGAGCCGCTCTGGGCCGAGCACGAGGATGGCGAGCACCGCGAGCAGCAGGAACTCCCACCCGTTGATGTCGATCACTTGTGCCTCATCCTCCGCGGCCGTGACACCGGCATGCCACCGGCGCCATCATACGGACCCTGCTCGGCCGCTCAGTCGTCCGGTTGTGCCTCGAGGGTCATCGGGAGGTCGATCTCCTGTCCGTCGCGCTCGATCGTCAGCGTCACGGTCTCACCCACGGCCCGAGCGCGGATGGAGACGATGAGCTGGTCAGGCGTGCGGATCGGCTTGCCCTCGAACCGGATGACGACATCTCCGGGCTGGACTCCCGCCTTGTCGGCCGGGCCGTCGGGCGTGACCGCGTCCTGGGAGTCCTGCACCTGCGCGCCCTCGCCCGAGAACGTCCGGTCGAGCAGCACGCCGATGATGGGGTGGGTCGCCTTGCCGGTCGAGATGAGCTGGTCCGCCGTGCGCCGGGCCTGGTCGCTCGGGATCGCGAAGCCGAGCCCGATGTTGCCCGAGGACGAGGTGCCTGACCCGGGCACTCTCGCGATCGCGGAGTTGACGCCGATGACCTGGCCATCGAGGTCGAGCAGCGGACCGCCCGAATTGCCCGGGTTGATCGCCGCATCCGTCTGGATCGCGTTGATGAAGGAGGTCTCGTCACCGGCTCCCGGGGCGACCGGCCGGTTCATCGCGCTGACGATCCCGGAGGTGACGGTCTGCTCGAGGCCGAGCGGCGCTCCCACGGCGATGACCGGATCCCCGACGACGACCTTGTCGGACGAGCCGAGCTGGAGCGGAGTGAGGTCCCTGCGCTCGATCCTCAGCACGGCGAGGTCGTAGCTGCCATCCCTCCCGACGATGGTGGCGTCCTCGGTCTCGCCGTTGCTCAGGACCACCTCGATGACGCCCCCGTCCGCTCCTCCCGAGACGACGTGGTTGTTGGTGAGGATGTGCCCGCGGTCATCGATGACGAAGCCGGAACCCGTGCCGGCGCCGTTCGCCCCGGCATCGACCTTGATGGTCACGACGCTCGGCAGCACCCTGGCCGCGATGTTGGCGACCGACCCCGCAGGTCGCTCGGTGACGCCGGGGCCCGGCTGCGGCAGCGTGCTGCCACGGGTCACCACCCGGTCCTCGAGAAGCTGTCCGGCCACACCACCGACGACGCCCGAAGCCAGGCAGAGCGCCAGGACCCCGGCGACCGCAAGCCCGCGGCGACGCCTCGGATTCCGGGTCGGCGTGACCGGTGGGCCTAGGGAGCCGTCCGTCCCGGACGGGATCGCGTGTCCTGCGGCCGCGTCACCGGGGTAGCTGTACGGGATCCCCACGGCGTACTCGGGCGTGGGGCCACCAGGAGGGGGAGGCACCCGAGTGGAGGCCCGGGGCGCTCCGGCTCCCGCGGTATCCCCCTGGGACGCGGGACGGGATCGGTCGCTCGGGCCTGCGGGCACCACCGGTCCGGCGTAGCGCGCCCGGTGTGCCTCCTCGGCAAGCGCATCGGCACGGTCCGAGCCCCAGGGAGTATCGGCCCGGACCGGGACACCTGGGCCCTCGGTCGGATGCTCCGCTCCGAACTCGGAGAACCACCCCGCGTCCCGCCGCCGTGCTGCGTCGGTGCTGCCGAGCGGCTGGGTGGAACTCAGACCGATGGCGTCGGTGTCGTCGACCTCCTCGCGGCGGGGCTCTCGCGGGTGGTCGGGCCGCCGCTCGGTCGGGTCGTCAGTCATGGCCCTGATTGTGCCGAAGTGATGAGGGAGATACGAACCGGGGCCGTCAGGCCGCTGGGGGGTGCGAGGCGACTGGCGGTCGAGACCACCCAGAGCGGGAACACGCCGGTGCCAGCGCGCTCCCGACCGAGGCTCTGCTGACCGGTGCCCTGCTGACCGGTGCCCTGCTGAGAGGTGCCCTGCTGGTGGGTGCTCACGGTCCGTGCCGGAGCATTCGCATCGGCGGACGCGTCAACCGCGTCGGCAGCCGCGGCCCCCGAGCGGGTCACCGCTGGAAGTGAGGGCATTCCTGGCGCATAGGTGACCGCCCCGATGCTCGCGACGCCCGCGGGCACCCGAACGGCGGCAGGTCTCGCGCCCCCGGGAAGAGGTGACACCGCCAGACCCCAGGCTGCGGCAACCGACGCCCCGGCGGCGAGGGAGGCGACGACGGCGGCGCGCATCGGCGAGCGGTGCAACGCCGGTGCCGACGGCGGAACGGTGGACAGGGGCGCTGGCACCCCCGGGGCGAGCGCTCCGCGCCCACCTCGCGCGGCGAGTGGACCGAGGGGGATCCGCGGGCCGGGAGTCGGGCTGGGCTCGGGCGTCGGCTCCGAGGCCAGGCTCATCAGGGAGGAGCGCAGGGATCCGGGGAGGGCACGGGCATCCGCTCGCAGGGCGGCGACGATCCGCCGCTCCTGGTCGGCGGCGGCGCGACACATCATGCAGGCCACGAGGTGCCGGTCGTAGAGGTGGAGGACCGCCGGGGGCAGTGCCCGGTCGACGTAGGCACGGACGTGTCCGCGCAGGTGGGGCGTCACCGGCCACCCACCTCTGCGGCCGTTCGGCAGACCTGCTCGCCCCTCACGTCACCCTCACCGGGCTCCTGCCGCCACCCGCCGACGGGGCAGCCGCAGGCTCGGCCGGGCCGTGCGCGTCTCGGGCTTCGTGCTCGCCTCGGGAGCGCGGTGGGCCAGCGCCTCACGCAGCTGGGCGCGACCCCGGTGGATGCGCGAACGCACCGTGCCGAGCTTGACGCCCAGCGTCGTGCTGATCTCCTCGTAGGACAGGCCCTCGATGTCGCAGAGGACGACGGCAGCGCGGAACTCGGGCGCCAGCGCGTCCAGCGCGCGCTGGACGTCGTCGTCGAACCGGGCGTCGTGGTAGCTCTGCTCCGGGCCCTTCTCCGAGCTGGCGAGTCGACCGGCGGCGTCCTCGGGCAGGGCGTCGAAGCGGATCCGTTGCTTGCGCCGCATCTTGTCGAGGAACACGTTCGTCGTGATGCGGTGGAGCCAGCCCTCGAACGTGCCCGGCTGGTAGGAGTGGAGCGAGCGGAAGACCCGCACGAAGACGTCGTGGGTCAGGTCCTCCGCGTCGTGCGGGTTGCCGGTCAGGCGGTAGGCCAGCCGGTAGACCCGCGCCGAGTGCTGCTCGACGACTTCCTCCCAGGTCGGAGGGGTCCACTCCGCGCCCTGCACCGCACCCGGGGCAGCAGCCGGCTGCGGGACGCCGGCGGAGCCGGTGGCCTCGGTCATGACAGTCGCACTCACGCGGATCGAACACCTTTCGAGGGGGCTGACCAGCACAACGCCGCGCCGGCCACTTTCGTTCCCTCTACCCTGCCCACGGCGGTGATCTGCACACTGTCACGATCCTGTGGATCTCCTGTGCGTCGAGTGGGTCACCACACCGGCGAGGTTCACCCCAGTCCCGCACGAATCAGGCGCGGAGTCACGTTAGGGTAACGACCATGAGCACGCACAAGGTCGGCGCCTGGTCGCATGCCGAGGAGTTCGTCACACCGAGCGACCACGTCGACCAGGCACACCGGCGGGCAGAGGAGCTCGGCGTCGAGGCCGTCGGCAACGGGGTCGGGGCCTTCCTGCGAACCCTCGCCGCCGCGACGGGGGCCAAGGCCGTCATGGAGGTGGGAACAGGTGCCGGGGTCTCCGGTCTCTGGCTGCTCGGTGGGATGCCCGCGGACGGGGTCCTCACGACGATCGACCTCGAGGTCGAGCACCAGCACGCTGCACGGGAGGCGTTTGCGGCAGCAGGGGTCGCCCACCAGCGGACCAGGGTCATCGCGGGTCGCGCCCTCGACGTGCTGCCGCGGATGACGGATGGCGCCTACGACCTCGTCATCGTCGACGCCGACAAGGAGGAGTACCCCAGCTATGTCGAGCAGGGGACGCGCCTGCTCCGTCACGGCGGGACGCTGGTCCTCACGTGGACCGACAAGGAATCGGACCCTGCGGTCCGGGACCCGGAGACGCGCACCCTGCGCGACGTCGGACGGGCGATCCGCGACGACGACCAGTTCGTCGTGTCGCTGCTGCCCATCGGCGACGGGCTCCTCCTCGCGGTCAAGCGCTGAGACCGCCACCCGGGACCACGCGTGACCGGAGACGACAACGGCTCCCGACCGGGGGCCGGGAGCCGTGCTCGTGCGAGGAGTGCTCAGTTGACGCCGTCGCACCCCTGGATGGCATCGCGAAGGGCCGCAGCCTCGTCCGGGGTCATCTCGACGACGAGGCGCCCGCCGCCTTCAAGGGGCATCCGCAGCACGATGCCGCGGCCCTCCTTGACGACCTCGAGCGGTCCGTCGCCGGTCCTCGGCTTCATTGCTGCCATGGTTCCCCTTCCATAGGAATCCGGGTGGTCTGCCCCTCATTATTCCGGTTCCGCTGATCGACGCCTAATCCGGGATGTGATGCCGAGCACGTCATCGGGTCAGCGCTTTCCCGTTCGGGGGGATTGGGCCAGAGTGGGCGCCATGAGTGAGCCGCAACCCGAGACCCGGACGTCGGCGGGCCAGACCGACCCCACCCCTGCCGACGGCACACCCACCGATGCCACGCCCACCGACACCGTCCCGGTCGTGGTCACGGCCTCGGATGGGGTCGCGTGGATCCGGCTCAACCGCCCGGACGCGATGAACGCCCTCAACCGCGAGCTCAAGGTGGCCCTGCTCGGCGCCCTGCGCTCGGCCGCCGACGACCCGGCGGTGCGCTGCGTCGTGCTCACCGGCAACGGCAGGGCCTTCTGCGTGGGGCAGGACCTCAAGGAGCACGTGGCCGACCTCGCGTCCGGCGAGACCACCCTGGCCACGACCGTGACGGAGCACTACAACCCGATCGTCATGCTGCTCGCCACGATGAACAAGCCCGTCGTGGCTGCCCTCAACGGGGTTGCCGCCGGCGCCGGCCTCAGCTTCGCCCTGGCCTGCGACGTGCGCGTGATGGTCGAGGGCGCCGGGCTCAACACTGCCTTCGCCGGCATCGCGCTCTCCTGCGACTCGGGTGCCTCATGGTCCCTGCCGCGCTTCGTCGGCCCGGCCCGCGCCAAGAACCTGCTCATGTTCCCGCGCACGGTGGGCGCGGACGAGGCGCTCTCCCTGGGCCTCGTGTCGAAGGTCGTCCCCCCGGAGGAGCTCGACGCGGTCGTCACCGAGCAGGCCACCTCGCTCGCGGCCGGCCCGACGCTCGCCTACGGGGCGATCCGCCGTGCCGTCGCGTCGAGCGCGGGCTCCGACCTCGCGACGGCCCTCGCGCACGAGGCGGAACTCATGGCACTGACCGGCCGGAGCGCGGACCACCAAGCAGCGGTCGACGCCTTCCTCGCGAAGGAGAAGCCCACCTTCGAAGGCCGTTGAGGGGCCCGAGGTCGATCGGGTCCCCGTCGCGGGGGGCTCCCACAGGTCGGGCGTATGCCGCTGGGCTCGCTCACGCCGGTCGGTGAGCCCCCTGCGTGCCTGGGGTCACGGCGGGTAGTCGCCGGTCGGTGACGGGATGTAGCGCCAGAGGATGTCGGTCCAGTAGTACTGCCCGACGACGAAGAGGACGAGCAGCGGGACGGCGCGAACGAGCAGGCTCGGCCAGGCGCTGTCTCGTCGGTCCACCCACGCGGCGCCGACCATCACGGCGAGCAGGGGGAAGAGTGGGATGAGGTAGCGGAAGATGCTCGTGAAAGGGTCGAGCACGGCAGCGAGGTAGGCGGGGTAGGCCACCGACCACGTCCGCAGCTCGGCACCGAGCCGGGCGGCCCAGGGCCCGGCCACCATGGCCACGATGACGACGGGCACGACGACGAGCCACACCGGTCCCCAGGTCTCACCGAAGACGTACCTCGACATGCCGAGCCAGGGCACGAACGGCTCGACTTCTCCGGAGCCGCGCCACGCCCCCATCGTGTCGGTGTAGGCGCTCGACTCTCCGGTGCCCCACCACGCAATGACCGGCCAGAGGAACCCCGCGACGGCGCAGCCGACGAGGGACGCGAGCCCAGCGGCATACTCCCCTGGTCGGATGGGGCGTTCGGCACGGACCCGCCACCGCAGCCACAGCGCGACGAGCGTGACGACGCCGAGCGGGACCGCGATGGGTCGCGCGAGACCGACGAGCACCGCCACGCCGGCGGCGACGAGCCATCGCTCGCGCGAGAGCGCGTAGAGGTAGGCGACGAGCAGGAGCATCGCGAGCGACTCGGTGTAGGCGAGCTGGAGGGTCACCGACGCCGGGAACGACGCCCAGAGCACGACGACGACCAGGGCGGCGGCGTCACCGATGCGGTCTCGCAGGAGCAGGCCCATGAGGACCGCCGCAGCGAAGCCGCTGAGGAGCGCGATGGTCGACCCGGCCGCCGGGAACTCGAGGCCGGTGACGGCCATGAGTGCCCGTGCCGCGAAGGGGAAGAGCGGGTAGAACGCCCATGGGTTCTGGGCCGCGCGACCGTCCTCTGACCGCGGGACGTGGTCGGGGTACCCCTCGGTCGCAATGATCTGGTACCACTGCCCGTCCCACAGCGCGGTGAACGGGAAGTACGTGACCGGGTCATCCTCGCCACCCGTCATCCCGCTCGGCACCTGCCGCTGCAGGACGACGAGGAGGATCGCCGTGGAGACGACGCGACAGGCCGCGTAGAGCGCGAGGACGGTGAGGACGAACGTCCGCCGTGGACGCACCGGTGCCTCTGCGGTCATGCCTTCGGGACGTCGTTCGGGTGGGCCGGCTCGAGCGCCGCCGGCCCCTCGGTCGCCTCGGTCGCCGCCGTCGCCTCGGTCGCCTCGACGGCGGCGGACCCGTCGGGCGAGGCCGGGTCGTCCGCGGCGCCGAGCCGGGAGCGGAGGAAGGCGATGTGCTCGTCCTTCTCCCGCAGCTCGCGCCGCAAACGGTCGACGACGCCGTCGACCTGGCTCATCCGATAGCCGCGGAAGGTCACGTCGAAGGCGAGCTCCTCGAGGTCGTCGTCGTGCAGCTCACCCTCGGGGAGCGGCTCGTGGCTGAGCGACGAGCCGGGCCGTCCCATGCCGCCGGCCACTCCGCCCACCCAGCCGAGCACCAGGGCGACGACGAAGCAGAGGACGACCACACCGACGAGGAGGATGAACCACTTCACTCGGGCCGCTCCGCTTCACTCGACTCGATCGGGTCCTCATAGGCCCCGATGGCCTCGACCGCCTCCTCGGCGTCGTCGGTGAGCACGAGTCGGTCGATGTCGTCCGCGCCGATCATGCCGTGCTCGAGAACCGAGCTGCGCAGCCAGTCCAGCAGGCCCTTCCAGTACGAGGTCCCCATGAGCACGACCGGGAACTGCGTCACCTTCTGCGTCTGGGCCAGCGTCACGGCCTCGAACAGCTCGTCGAGGGTGCCGAAGCCGCCGGGCAGCACGATGAAGCCGTGCGAGTACTTGAGGAACATCGTCTTGCGCGCGAAGAAGTAGCGGAAGTTGACGCCGAGGTCGACGTAGTCGTTGAGACCGGTCTCGAAGGGCAGCTCGATGCCGAGACCCACAGACGTGCCGCCGCCGAGGAACGCGCCCTTGTTCGCTGCCTCCATCGTGCCCGGCCCGCCGCCGGTGATGACGGCGTAGCCTGCCTCGGCGAGGCGCTGACCCACCTCGACGCCCATGCTGTAGGCCGGGTCGGTGGCCCGGGCCCGCGCCGTGCCGAAGACGCTCACCGCCGGTCCCAGCTCGGCGAGCGCGCCGAAGCCCTCGACGAACTCTGCCTGGATCCGCATGACGCGCCAGGGATCGTCATGGAGCCAGTCGGTCCGCTGGCGCCGGTCGAGGAGGCGCTGGTCGGTCGTCGTGCGGGGGACCTTGCCGCGGCGCATGACGATGGGCCCGGAGCGGCGCATCTCGTCGGGCACACGGATCGCCGGCTTCTCGTCGGGCCGGACCTCGGGCTCGCGCGCGACGTCACTGGTGTCCTGCGGCTCGGGCGCGTCGATGTCGTGCTCGCTCACGGGGACCACCCTAAGCCTCACCCTTCCGTATGCCGCTCAGCCGCCTCCCGCACGTCTCCTCAGATCCCAGCATGTCGGCTCACAGCCTGCCGGGTGTCAGCCTGGCCGGCCCCGCCTGTCGGGTCTCAGGTGAGCCAGCGGAGCAGGGCCTGCTCCGCCTGCTCGTACTGCGACACCGGGCACCGCTCGTCGTCCATGTGGGCCAGGTTCGGGTCACCGGGCCCGAAGTTGACCGCCGGGATGCCCAGCGCCGAGAAGCGGGCGACATCGGTCCAGCCCTCCTTGGGGCCCACCGGCAGTCCGAGCGCGTCGACGAAGTCGCGGGCCGCGGCCAGGTGCAGGCCGGGACGTGCCCCGTCGACGGCGTCGCCGAGCTCGCAGTCGAAACCGGCGAAGACCTGCTGCACGTGGGCGTAGGCTGCGGCGACGTCCTTGTCCGGCGCGAAACGGTAGTTGACGGTGACGGTGCACCGGTCGGGGATGACGTTGCCGGCGACGCCCCCAGTGATCCCGACCGCCTGGAGCGCCTCGGTGAAGACGAGCCCGTCGACCTCGATCTGCTCCGCCTGGTAGGCGGACAGCCGACTGAGCACCTGGGCAGCGTCATGGATCGCGTTGTGCCCCTTCCACGGGCGGGCCGAGTGCGCGGCTACGCCCCGCGTCGTCACGTCCACCCGGAGGGTGCCCTTGCAGCCGCCCTCGATGGCACCGTCGGTCGGCTCGAGCAGCACCGCGAAGTCGCCGGTGAGCAGATCGGGGCGGGTGGCGGCGACCCGGCCGAGTCCGTTGTAGCGCCCCTCGATCTCCTCGCAGTCGTAGAAGAGGAAGGTGAGGTCCCGGGACGGCTCGGCCCCCTGCCCGATCGCCCAGCACACCTTGAGCATGACGGCGACCCCGCCCTTCATGTCGACGGTGCCACGACCCCAGAGCACGCCGGCCTCCAGCCTCGTCGGCAGGTTGGGCTCCGAAGCGAGCGGCACGGTGTCGAGGTGACCGGCGAGGATGACGCGCTCGGAACGGCCGAGGTCGGTCCTCGCGATCACCGCGTTGCCGTCCCTGATGACCTCGAGGTGAGCCAGCCCGCCGAGCGCCGCCTCGATCGCATCGGCGAGCACCGCTTCCTCCCGGCTCACCGACTGGATGTCGCAGACGGCCGCGGTGAGCGAGGTGACGTCACTCGCCAGGTCGAGCGCGGCGGTGGTCCCGGGAACTGAACGAGGCGGCATACGGGAAGGCTAGTCGCCCGGCGCCGTCGGGCTGCCGCCCACCCATCGGGCCAGGTCGGTGTGGCGGGAGCGGTCCCCCTACCCTTGTCCCCATGTCTCAACGCAGCGCATGGGGATACGGACTCGCAACGGTGACCGGGACCACCGTCGGCGAGGGCCAGGTCCTCGACACGTGGTACCCCTCGCCCGCACTGGGTGCGCGTCCCGACGATGCCACTGTGCCGCACGGTCTCGAGGCACTCGCCCGGACGGACGACCTGCGCCGCGTGCACACCGAGGTACGGCTCGTCGAGATCGACCTCGATGCCGCGCCCGCCGACGCGAGCGACGCCTACCTGCGACTGCACCTGCTGTCCCACTGTCTCGTCGAGCCCAACACGATCAACCTCGAGGGCGTCTTCGGTGTCCTGGCCAACGTGGTGTGGACCAACCACGGCCCCTGCCCGGTGGACGACTTCGAGCAGACTCGCCTCCGGCTGCGCGCGGTCGGGCCGGTCCAGGTCTTCGGGGTGGACAAGTTCCCGCGGATGACCGACTACGTCGTGCCGGCGGGCGTCCGGGTCGCCGACGCCGACCGTGTGCGCCTCGGGGCGCACCTCGCCGCCGGCACGACCGTCATGCACGAGGGCTTCTGCAACTTCAACGCCGGCACCCTCGGCACCTCGATGGTCGAGGGCCGGATCGTCCAAGGGGTCGTCGTCGGTGACGGCTCGGACATCGGCGGCGGCGCGTCGATCATGGGCACCCTCTCCGGCGGCGGCACGGAACGGATCAGCATCGGCGAGCGTTGCCTCATCGGTGCCAACGGTGGCGTGGGGATCTCCCTCGGTGACGACTGTGTCGTCGAGGCCGGACTCTACGTCACGGGCAGCACGAAGGTGACCATGCCGGACGGCGCGGTCGTCAAGGCCCGCGAGCTCTCCGGAGCGAGCAACATCCTCTTCATCCGCAACAGTGAGACCGGCGCCGTCGAGGCGCGGTCCCGCGCCGGGACCGGGATCACCCTCAACGAAGCCCTTCACGCCAACAACTGACCCGCCGCCGACCCGACCACGACTGACAATCCGAGGAGCACATGCCGACCGAGCGCCCCGGACTCGTCCTCGCCGAGTCCGGAGAGAGGTCCCGCCCGCGGCCCCGACGGCGCCGCGGGCGGC
The DNA here is from genome assembly GCF_032907665.1 of Intrasporangium sp. GTDB lineage: Bacteria > Actinomycetota > Actinomycetes > Actinomycetales > Dermatophilaceae > Intrasporangium. Next base: position 12,095 of record NZ_JAJJPG010000040.1, on the reverse strand, counting down.
TCGCCATGCTCGTCGTCGTCGCTCTCGTTGCAGGCGGGGGATGGTTCGCGTCCCAGTTCCTCTACGAGAGCATCCGGACCCCGCAGTGCACCATCACGGCCGCCGGGATGACGGAGAGCTTCGACCCCGAGCAGACCGGCAATGCCGCGCTCATCACGGCACTGTCGATGAAGCGTGACCTGCCCCCGAGGGCCGCGACCATCGCCCTGACGACCGCCTACCAGGAGTCGAAGATCCGCAACATCACCTACGGGGACCGCGACTCGCTGGGGCTGTTCCAGCAGCGGCCGAGCCAGGGCTGGGGCACGGAGAAGCAGATCCTGGACCCGGTCTACTCCACCAACGCGTTCTACGACGCGCTCGTCAAGGTGAAGGACTACGAGACGCGGGACATCACCGAGATCGCCCAGAAGGTGCAGCGCAGCGGCTTCCCCGAGGCCTACCGGGACCACGAGGGCCAGGGCCGCGTGCTTGCCTCGGCCCTCACCGGGCACTCCCCTGCCGGGCTGACCTGTCGACTGGGCGAGGCGAGCGCGCATGCGAAGCCGTCCGCGGTGGCGCGGTCCCTCGCCGAGGAGATGGGTGTGACCCAGGTGCAGCCCGCCGACGGTGTGCTCACGGTGGCGGCCCCCGACGCGCGGACCGCGTGGGCGGTCGCCCACTGGGCTGTCGCGCGCGCCGCGCAGTTCGGTGCGACAGCGGTCTCCGTCGGCGAGCGCACCTGGGACCGCGGGTCCGGCGACGACGGGTGGAGTGACGGGGCGCCGTCGACCACTGTGACGATCACCCTGAAGTAGCAGGCCCCTCGCCGCCCACGTCGAGTGGCCCCAAACGCAGGCACCGTGAACCGACCCAGGGTCGAGTGGCCCCAAACGCAGGGTCAGCTTGCCCCTGCACGTCGAGTGGCCCCAAACGCAGGCAGCCTGCACACCCGAGATCGAGTTGCCGCAGCTGCGTGGCTCAATCGGCGGTGATGCCCGCCTTGGCGTCGAGCAGCTGGAGCAGCTCGTGCGCTGCGAGCTCGACGGCCTTGTGCCGCCACTCCGCCGCCCGGTACACGCAGGCGATCAGGCCGGCCCGGTGGACCCGGCTGAAGTCCCCGCAGACGAACGCATACCTCGCCTTGGTCTCGTCGTTGGCACCCTCGGTGAGCCCGAGGTGCCAGGCGGCATACTCCTCCCAGGAGTGCCGCTTCAGGTACGCGTTCTCGGCGGCCGCATCGGGCTGGGAGTCGCCCCAGTCCGAGTCGAGAACGTAGCGACGCTTCTCGATGAGACTCCGCACGTGCTCCACGGCAGCCGGGTTGACGGAGTAGGAGGCCATGCCCCCACTGTGCCGCACTGCGCTCCGCCGCGCCCGAGGGAGCGCGAGCGTTGCCCGCCGCTCAGGCCGGGTAGTGCCGCTCCGCCTCGCCGGTGTAGATCTGGCGCGGACGGCCGATCTTGGTCTCCGAGTCGTTCATCATCTCGCGCCACTGGGCGATCCAGCCCGGCAGGCGGCCGATGGCGAACAGCACGGTGAACATCTTCGACGGGAAACCCATCGCCTTGTAGATCAGACCCGTGTAGAAGTCGACGTTGGGGTAGAGGCGACGCTCCACGAAGTAGTCGTCGGCGAGGGCGATCTCCTCGAGCTGCTTGGCGATGTCGAGGAGCGGGTCGTTCTTGCCGAGCTTGGCGAGGATCTCGTCGGCCGACTTCTTGACGAGCGCCGCGCGCGGGTCGTAGTTCTTGTAGACCCGGTGGCCGAAGCCCATGAGCCGGGTGCCGGCCTCCTTGTTCTTGACCCGCTCCATGAACTGCTTCGGGTCCTCGCCCGACTCCTGCAGCTCGCCGAGCATCTCGAGGACGGCCTGGTTGGCGCCGCCGTGGAGCGGCCCCGAGAGGGCGTGGATGCCCGCGGAGACGGAGTTGAAGAGGTTGGCGTGGGCAGACCCGACGAGGCGGACCGTGGACGTCGAGCAGTTCTGCTCGTGGTCGGCGTGGAGGATGAAGAGCAGGTCGAGGGCCTTGGCGACGGTCGGGTCGACGCTGTATGGCTCCGCCGGGACGCCGAACGTCATGCGCAGGAAGTTCTCCACGAAGTTCAGGGAGTTGTCCGGGTAGATGAAGGCCTGCCCGACGGACTTCTTGTAGGCATAGGCGGCGATCGTCGGCAGCTTGGCGAGGAGGCGGATCGTGCTGATCTCCACCTGCTCCTCGTCGAAGGGGTCGAGGCTGTCCTGGTAGAAGGTGCCCAGGGCGGAGACTGCCGAGGAGAGGACGGGCATCGGGTGGGCGTCACGGGGAAACCCGTTGAAGAAGGCGCGCAGGTCCTCGTGGAGCATCGTGTGGCGCCGGATCAGCTCCTCGAACCGCGTCAGCTCGTCGCTCGACGGCAGCTCGCCGTAGATGAGCAGGTAGCAGACCTCGACGAAGCTCGACCGATCAGCGAGCTCCTCGATCGGGTACCCGCGGTAGCGCAGCACGCCCTCGTCGCCGTCGATGTAGGTCACGGCGCTCTTGCACGAGGCGGTGTTGACGAAGCCGACGTCGTAGGTGACGAGTCCGGAGTCCTTGAGGAGCGAGCCGACCCCGAGTCCGCCGCTGCCCTCGACCGCTTCGATTCCGGGGAAGGTGATCTCCTTGTCGCCGACTTTGAGTGTTGCGTCCACTGCCTTCGTCACTGCGTCCTCGCCTCCTCCAGATCCGGCCGGTGGGCCGGGATGTCCGCAAGGGACGTTACCCCAGCGGGGTGGTGAGCCGAAAAACCGGTCCGCCCCGTGGCAGGGTCGAAGCCACGGAGTCCGTATGCCGCTGGGCTGGCTCCCGCTGGACCCGACGGGTCACGTCCAGCTGACCCCTGTCGAGACGCAAGCCGGTGCAGAGCGGCTCAGTCAGGCCCCTCACAGTCTGCTGGCGGCCGCCGTGATCCGCTCGTCGGTTGCGGTCAGGGCAATGCGAACGTGCTGAGAGCCCGTGGGGCCGTAGAACGAGCCGGGTGCGACGAGGATGCCGCGGTCGGCGAGCTCGGAGACGGTGGTCCAGCAGTCCTCGTCGCGAGTCGCCCACAGGTAGAGCCCGGCCTCGGAGTGGTCGACCCGGAAGCCGGCTCGCTGGACGGCTTCGAGAAGGACCTCGCGGCGCAGGCCGTAGACGTCGCGCTGCTCTGCGACGTGCTCGTCATCGCGCAGCGCGACCGCCATGGCGTGCTGGACGGGTGCGGGCATCATCATCCCGGCGTGCTTGCGCACCTCGCGGATCCCCGCGATGAGATCGGAATCGCCCGCCACGAAGGCGGCTCGGTAGCCGGCGAGGTTGGACTGCTTGGAGAGGGAGTAGACGGCGAGCAGCCCGGTGTGATCGCCACCGCACACGTCGGGGTGCAGGATGCTCGGTGTGGCTCGGCCGAGCTGCCCGGGGCGCCAGTCGAGCTCCGCGTAGCACTCGTCACTGGCAACGACGACGCCGTGCGCGCGCGCCCAGGAGACGACCTTGGCGAGGTGCTCGACCCCGAGGACCTGACCGTTGGGATTGCCGGGGCTGTTGAGCCACAGCAGCTTCGGGGTCGTCGCGCGGGTCAGCGGCCCGAGGCTGGTCAGGGACTGGGCCACGACCGATGTGGCTCCGGCGAGCCGAGCACCGACGTCGTAGGTCGGATAGGCCACCTCGGGGATCCCGACGATGTCGCCCGCCCCGAGGCCGAGCATCGTCGGGAGCCAGGCGACGAGCTCCTTGCTGCCGATCGTGGGCAGCACCTGGGCCGACTCCAGGCCAGGGACTCCACGCCGCCGCTCGAACCAGTCGCAGATCGCCTCACGCAGCTCCGGCGTGCCCACGGTCAGCGGGTACCCGGGGGCGTCCGACGCTGCCGCGAGCGCTCGGCGGACGAAGTCGGGCGTCGGGTCGACGGGCGTCCCGACGGACAGGTCTGCGATGCCGCCCGGATGCGCACTCGCCCGCGCCTTGTAGGGCGCGAGCGAGTCCCACGGGAAGTCGGGCAACCCCAGGGCGGTCACCCAGGGCTCACTCGTGCTCCTGCGGCGGCAGGGCCTCGATGAGCGGATGGTCCTTCTCGATCATGCCGAGCTTGGCGGCGCCGCCGGGACTGCCCAGATCGTTGAAGAACTCGACGTTGGCGTTGTAGTAGTCGGCCCACTGCTCCGGCACGTCGTCCTCGTAGTAGATCGCCTCGACGGGGCACACCGGCTCACACGCTCCGCAGTCGACGCACTCGTCGGGGTGGATGTAGAGCGACCTTCGGCCCTCGTAGATGCAGTCGACCGGACACTCCTCGATGCACGCCTTGTCCTTCAGGTCGACGCAAGGCTGGGCGATGACGTAGGTCATGGAGACCGGACCTCCTAGAGGAGTGAAGAGAGAGCAGGGTCGTGCTCGGCCTAGTATGCCGGACATGACCGGCCCCGACATGAGTCACCCCGGTGATGAGATGGTGGACGCCGACCCGTCGGACCGGCTCACCGTGGGTAGCCGGGTCGTCGTCCGGCACCGGCTGCCCGAAGGTGCCGAGGCAGGGGCCACCGACGTCATCGGCCGACTGGCCCTGCGCACCGACGAGGTCCTGCTCGTGGACACCCGCAACGGCCGCGTCACTGTGCCCCGCCGGGACGTCCTCGCCGCCAAGCCCATCCCTCCGCGCGCGACCCGCCCCGGCCCCGCCCACCTCCGGGTCTCCATCGAGGACCTGTCAGTCGTCACCGCTCACGGCTGGGTCGCCGTCGAGCAGGAGGGTCTCGGCGCCTGGCTGCTGCGGTCGGCCCCCGGCTACACCGGCCGGGCCAACTCCGTCCTCGTGGTCGGCGACCCCAGCCTTCCGGTCGAGGAGGCCATCGACTACTGCGAGCGGTGGTACGCCGAGCGCGACCAGCGGGCGATGTTCCAGGTCAGCGGCGAGACCGGTTTCGTCGTCGCCGACCATGCCGTCGGCCAGGCCCTCCTCCGCCGCGGCTACGCCGTCGGCGGTGGACGCAACGACTGGGACCGGGTCCTGGTCATGACCGGCCCCTCGTCGGGCATCCCCCCGCTCACCGAGCAGTCTGTGCCGGTCGCCGCGGATGCCCACCTCTCCCCCGAGTGGCTCAGCGCGCTCGGGGAGCAGCGCACCGTGGTCCCCGGTGTCACCGAGTCGGTCCTCACCGGCAGCGAGCGGCAGCTGTTCCTGTCGATCCGCGATGAGGGCAGCAGGCGCATCGTCGCCCTGGCCCGGATCGCCGTCCACCCCGGGTGGGCCGGCGTCTTCGGCCTGTGGGTCCACCCGGACCACCGCCGCCGCGGCCTCGCCCGGACGATCATGTCCGCGGTGGGCACGGTCGCCCGGGAGCAGCACCTGCCGGCGATCTACCTCCAGGTGTCCGCCGACAACGACCCCGCGATCAGCTTCTACGAGGCGCTCGGCTTCACGGTCCACCACGAGTACACCTACCTCGTCCAGCCACCAGCCTGACCTCACCAGTCGAGGGACGGGAGGCCTCGGGCCGCGCCGGGAGGTGGGCGCGAGCCCAGCGGCATACGGAGATCCGCATGTCCCCGAGCGAGACTCAGGGCTTGGCGTTGGGGTCCGTGCAGATGATCTCGTGCTCGGGGATGTAGTGCGTGTTGACCTTCTCGCTCTTGACGAGCGTCGATGACCCGGGCTTGTACCACTGCCGCGTCACGGTGACGTCGAAGCCGGGCTGGGGCTGCTGCGGGTAGCAGGTCGGCGAGTCGTCGCGGATCGTCTTGGGCTCGACGACGTTGCGGCGAGGGCCCTTGACCGACTTGATGTCCCACACCTTGGTGCTCCACACGCGACCATGGACGTAGCCACCCTCGACCCAGGTCTGCAGGAGCATGCCGTAGGGAGTGTCGTTCTTCCACTTGTTGTCGACGCTCGGCCAGTAGACCGTGGCCTCGCGCCCCTCGGGATAGCGCGGGATGAAGAAGGCGTGCGGGGTGAACTCGAGGATCTGCGCGCCGGCGAAGTAGGCCATGTTGTAGATGACGGTGGACACCTGCGAGATGCCCCCGCCGGTGCCGCGGGTGAGCCGTCCGTTGATGATGACGGTGCCGTCGCCGTAGCCCTTGGCCTTCGTCCGCTCGCCGAGGATCCCGTTGAGACTGAAGGTTTCTCCAGGGGCGAGATAGGTGCCGTTGATCGTGCGGCTCGCGACGACGAGGTTCTGGGTTCGCGTCGTGTCCTCCGGTGGGAAGGGCGACCTGAAGTCGACGATGAGCTCCTTGACGCCCGCCTTCTTGGCATCCTCCGTCGTGAACTTCGGCTTGGTCGTGACGACCTTGAGCTCGACCCGGCGCTCGGGGGCGGTCATTGCAGCGATGACGTCGTCGGCGATCGTCGACTCCTCGACCGCGGTCCCGTCGACGGACGGCACGATCTTGGGCCGTCCGCCCTCGAAGGTCCACCGGGCGTCCTTGGCCTTCTTCGTCGAGACCTTGAGCTCGCTCGCGACGAGGGCGGCGAGCTTGTCCTTGTCGAACTTCGGCACGAGCGCGCCCTCGCCGTGGGGCACCATCGTCACGGCCGGCGCGAAGTCCTCCGGCTGGAGCCGGGCCGTCGCCTTGCCCGCGACGACGGTGATCGGTCCGGACATCGCCTTCTCGCCGAACTCCCGAGCGGCCGTCGCGATCGCATCTCCGCTCACCTTCGGCTCCACCGGGGCAACCGCAGCCGTCGCGCTCGACGAGTGAGGGAAAGCCTTGCGCAGGGCGAGCTTCGTGCCGGGGATGTCCAGGGTGCGCCCAGCCACCGGCGGCGTGACCTTGACCTCGCCCTCGGGGAAGGTGATCGAGCCCTCGGTGGGCTTCGTCTCCACGCTGGGCGCCAGCTCGGTCAGGGCGGCGGTGAGGACCTCGTCGTCGACCGTCGTGAGCAGGGGCGCCTCGACGGACCCGATGAGCCGGTCCCACAGCGTCAGCGGGCTGAGGCTGAAGCCGGTGAGACCGTCCAGGGAGCGTTGGACGTCGACCGAGAAGCCCGCCTCGCCGGGCACGACCTCGACCGGGTCCTCGCGACCCGGCACGGTCAGGGAGATCGGGGCGGCGAGCAGCGGCTCGGCCTGTGCTGCGAGCGCCGCCTCGGCCTCGTCCTCGGTGAGGCCGCCGATCGGGATGCCGCCGACAGAGACGGTGGACGGCAGGTGCTGCGCTGACCACACGGCGAGCCCGACGTAGCCTCCGACGAGGATCGTGGCGGCAACGAGCAGTCTGATCAGGGTGGCGCGTTGGTCGTTCGGGGCCATGGGTTCTCCGTGCGGGGCGAGGTCTCAGCGCACGATAACCCAGTGGCGCTGCCTGGTCTGCGCTCGCACGCGGCCTGTTACCAGGCCCTTACATCGTTGCATGATCAACCGCTTGGGCGAGAATCGCTCACTCGACGAGGTCCCGCCATGGCGGCGTGGTCACATGGCCGGCGCCGCCCGTCGCGGCGGTTTCGCCCTCACCCCCGTCGGCCGTCAACGGCTGCCACGTCCTGGGGTGGACGCGCCCGAACGCCTCGCGGTCGGTGGTGCGTCGCGCGATGCGGTTGGACAGGGCATGCACGTCGTCGTTGACGACGAGGACCTGGGTGGCGTGGGCGCGGAGGGCGGCGAGCTTGGCCGGTCGGGTGGCGGGGTCCTCGACCACGTGGGTGATCCGCGCATCATCGACGACAGAGGGAGGGTGGGGGTCGTCGACACCGGGCACGACGAGGCCGTATGCCGTCGGGTCGGCCGCCCGGACCCAGGCGCGGTCCTCCTGCGCCCACGTCCTCGGGGTGAGGATCTCGTAGGTGCGGGACGGGAGATCGCGGTCGGCGAGCTGGTCAAGGGCGGCCCGCGTGAGCCGATGAGCCTGGATGTGGTCCGGGTGGCCGTAGCCGCCGTCGGGGTCGTAGGTGATCACGACGTCAGGACGCAGCTCGCGCAGCAGGCCTGCGAGGGTCCCGCCGGCACCGTCGAGGTCGGCGTTGACGAAGGCCTCCGGCCGGGCCGCGGCCGCGGACCCGGCCATGCCGGAGTCGCGGTAGCGGCGGGTGCCGAGGCCGTCCTCCCCGAGGATGTGACCTCGTGCGCCGAGCGCCGCCAGCGCCGCGGAGAGCTCGTCCCGCCGATGCGGCGCGAGCAGGTCCTCGGGGTGGCCCTCGAGGTGGGCGAGGTCGGACGGGATCACCTCGCCCTCCTCGCCCAGCGTGCAGGTGACGACGTGGACCTCGTCACCGCGGGCGGCGAGGTGGGCCATGGTCGTCCCACAGGTGAGCGTCTCGTCGTCGGGATGGGCGTGGACCAGCACGATGCGGTGGGCCATGGGGTGCTCCGTCGGTCGGGTGGGTGGAGAGAGTGCGGCGCGTCAGCGGACCGCGACGGTGGCGAGGTCGACGATGCCGCCGACCGCATGGTCGTCGTAGTGCAGCACGCCCGCACCGTGGATGTGCAGCACCTTGGTCGCGGCGAGGGCCACGTAGCCGCCCCGTTCGCGGATGAGCGCGTCCGCCTCGGCCCACACGGCGGCCCGTTTGGCCGGGTCAGCCGTCGCCTGGGCCCGGTCCATGAGCTTGGCGACGTCCTTGTCGTCGAAATAGCCGACGTCCTGGCCGGGCCCGGAGGAGTCGATGTTGATGCGGGCGTCGAAGAGGGCCGGGAGCACGCCGCTCGCCGATGGGATGTCGGGCAGCCAGGCTCCCCTGAAGACGTCGTAGTCCTTCCCTGCCGAAGGCTTCTCGATCGTCTGGTAGTACTCCTCGGGGGGAACCGTCGTGCGCTCGACCTCGAAGCCGGCCCGCTCCCAGCCCGCCTCGAGCGCTGCGTAGGCCTTGTCGATGAGCAGAGACCGCGCGTGGACGACGCGCACCCTGACGGGGAGCGTGACCCCGGCGTCCGTGAGGAGCGTGCGAGCGGCCTCGGGGTCCCCTTCGACGCGGGCTCCCTGAGGCGGCCTCAGGCCGGCCTCACTGATGCCCGGCCCGAGGACCGACCACGTCGGAGAGCCCGCTCCCTCGCCGCCGTTGGCGGTGACGTAGGTGGCCCGGTTGGTGGACAGGGCGAAGGCCTTGCGCACGACGTCCTTGGACATGACCGGGCTGCGCATGTTGAGTGCGAGGTAGTCGACGCTCCCGGTGTACGGGAAGGTCAGGCGGGCGCCGAGCGCCGTGCCTGCCTGGTGGCGCAACGTGGGCGAGGCCTTGACCCACGAGACGGCGTGGGCGTCGCTGCCCTCCTGGTTGAGCAGCCGCTCGATGACGGTCGCCTCGCTGAGGCCGCTCGTCACGACGATCGTGTCCGGATAGGCCTGCCGCACGAGGTCGGTGTCAGGGTCCCAGTGCTTGTTGCGCACGAAGGTGCCGCCCTTGCCCGGCTGCCAGGGCCTGTCGAGCTGGTAGGGCCCGGTCGAGAAGACGGCGTGCGAGGCCTTGCCCGTCTTCGAGTCGGCCGCAGCCTTGCGCGGCGCGAACTCCGGCAGGGCCACGATGTGGGGGAAGTCGCGCTCCGGCGCACGCAGGTGGAAGGTGATCCGGCGATCCTTGCACTGCACCGCCTTGAGGAAGGACTTCGCGTTCTTCTTGTCGGCCGGGCCGGAGTAGGTGGGTTTCTCCAGCCCCTCCGAGGTCACCTTCGTCGGCACGTCGAGCAGGAAGGTCGCATAGTTCGTGCCCCCGACGTGGGTCTTCCGGTCGAAGGTCCGCGCCACGCCGTGCCGCACGTCCTCACAGGTCACGGGGGTGCCGTCCTGCCACTTCACACCGTCACGCAGGGTGAAGGTCCACGTCCGCCCGCCGTTCGACTCCGTGCCGGTATCCGTCGCGAGGTCGCCGACGAGGTCACGCTCCCGGTCTCCCGTCCCATACGTCGTCAGGGTGCGCACGAAGGTCCGCTGCGCGAAGAAGGCCTCGGGGCCCACGTACATCAGCTGCGGGTCCCACGTCGCGATGCGGTCGGCGACGAGGACATGAAGGGCCCCGCCTGCCTGTGGTGGCCCCACAGTGGGCGCAGTGCCGACGGTGTCGTCGGGGCGGCCCGACCCGATGAGGTCCTCGGGAGTGCACGCCGCGCTGCTCCCGAGGGCCACGACCGCGGTCAGGACGGCACCGAGCCGGCCGACGCGGCGCAGCCGGGATCCTCGGTGGGACGCGGGACGGGGCGAGCTGGTCACGGCTGCGTCAGCCCTCCGCCTTCGCCGCCGCCCTCGCGCGGGCGGCCGTGCGGGCCCGCTCGGTCGCGCTGAGGACGACCTTGCGGATCCGGACGGCCTCCGGGGTCACCTCCACGCACTCGTCCTCGCGGCAGAACTCGAGGCACTGCTCGAGGCTGAGCCTGCGCGGCGGGACGATCTTCTCGAAGGCGTCGGCGGTCGAGGACCGCACGTTGGTCAGCTTCTTCTCCCGCGTGATGTTGACGTCCATGTCGTCGGAGCGGGAGTTCTCGCCGACGATCATGCCCTCGTAGACCTCGGTACCCGGCTCGACGAAGAGGCTGCCGCGCTCCTGGAGATTCACCATCGCGTAGGCGGTCACGGCACCGCTGCGGTCCGAGACGAGCGAACCGCTCGTGCGCGTCGTGATGGGGCCGAACCACGGCTCGTAGTCCTCGAAGACGTGGTGGGCGATGCCGGAGCCGCGCGTCTCGGTGAGGAACTCGGTGCGGAAGCCGATGAGCCCCCGGGACGGCACGAGGAACTCCATCCGGATCCAGCCCGTGCCGTGGTTGGTCATCTGCTCCATGCGGCCCTTGCGGGCGGCGAGAATCTGCGTGATCGCGCCGAGGAACTCCTCCGGGGTGTCGATGGTGAGGCGCTCCACGGGCTCGTGCACCTTGCCGTCGACCTCGCGGGTGACGACCTGCGGCTTGCCGACCGTCAGCTCGTAGCCCTCGCGGCGCATCTGCTCGACGAGGATGGCGAGCGCGAGCTCGCCGCGACCCTGGACCTCCCAGGCGTCGGGCCGCTCGGTCGGCAGGATACGCAGGGAGACGTTGCCCACGAGCTCACGGTCGAGGCGGTCCTTGACCATCCGGGCAGTGACCTTGGCGCCCCGGACCCGGCCGACCATGGGACTGGTGTTCGTGCCGATCGTCATCGAGATGGCGGGCTCGTCGACGGTGATGAGCGGCAGCGGCACGGGGTTCTCCGCATCGGCGAGGGTCTCGCCGATCGTGATCTCGGGGATGCCTGCGACCGCGATGATGTCCCCGGGACCGGCGCCCTCGGCCGGCTTGCGCTCGAGCGCCTCCGTCATGAGCAGCTCGGTGATCTTGACGCGTTGCTGGGAGCCGTCATGGCGGCACCACATGACCTGCTGGCCCTTCTGGATCGTCCCGTTGTGCACCCGGAGCAGGGCGAGGCGACCGAGGAAGTTCGACGCGTCGAGGTTGGTCACGTGCGCCTGCAGGGGAGCCTCGTCGTCGTAGGTCGGGGCCGGGATGGTGTCGAGGATCGTCGCGAAGAGGGCCTCGAGGTTGTCACCGTCGGGGAGAGCGCCGTCCTCGGGCCGGTTCAGGGAGGCGCGGCCCGCCTTGGCCGACGCGTAGACGATGGGGAAGTCGATCTGTTCCTCGGTGGCATCAAGATCGAGGAACAGCTCGTAGGCCTCGTCGACGACCTCGGCGATCCGCGAGTCCGGACGATCGACCTTGTTGATGCACAGGATCACCGGCAGCTTCGCGGCGAGCGCCTTGCGGAGCACGAAGCGCGTCTGCGGCAGCGGCCCCTCGGACGCGTCGACGAGGAGGACGACACCGTCGACCATCGACAGCCCGCGCTCGACCTCACCGCCGAAGTCGGCGTGGCCGGGGGTGTCGATGATGTTGATGGTCACCCCGCCGTCCAGTCCACGCTCCTGCGCCGCCTTGCCCTTGTAGTGCACCGCGGTGTTCTTCGCGAGGATGGTGATGCCCTTCTCCCGCTCGAGATCACCCGAGTCCATCGCCCGCTCGTCGACGTGCTGGTGCTCACCGAACGCCCCTGACTGCCAGAGCATCTTGTCGACGAGGGTGGTCTTGCCGTGGTCGACGTGGGCGACGATGGCGACGTTGCGGATGTCCGCACGGGTCTGCAAAGGCATGGGGGACAGTCTCTCAGGGTTTCGGCGTGCCTCTGAACGTGCCTGTGTGCGTGCCTGTGTGCGTGCCT
>NZ_JAJJPG010000039.1:19569-28061 GCF_032907665.1 Intrasporangium sp. | reverse complement strand
CCGGTCTGCGAGATCCAGTTCGACGGCTTCGTCTACCCGGCGTTCGACCAGATCGTCAGCCAGGTCGCGAAGATGCACGCCCGGTCCCTGGGCACGGTGAAGATGCCCATCGTCATCCGCATTCCATTCGGCGGCGGAATCGGCTCTCCCGAGCACCACTCGGAGAGTCCCGAGGCGTACTTCGCGCACACCGCCGGCCTGCGCTCCGTGTCCTGCTCGAACCCCGAGGACGCCCACTGGATGATCCAGCAGGCGATCGAGTGCGACGACCCCGTGATGTTCTTCGAGCCGAAGCGGCGCTACCACGACCGCGGCGAGTACGACACCTCCGCGACCGAGGCACCCCGCGGCCTCTTCGAGGCAAACGTCGTCCGCGAGGGCACCGACGTGACGCTCCTCGGCTACGGCCCGGTCGTCAAGACGATGCTCGAGTCGGCGGTGGCCGCCGAGGCCGACGGCACGTCGATCGAGGTCATCGACCTGCGCTCGCTGTCACCGCTGCCCATCGAGACCGTCGTCGAGTCGGTGCGCAAGACGGGACGGCTCGTCGTGGTCCACGAGGCGAGCAGCTTCCTCGGCATGGCCTCGGAGATCTCCGCCCAGGTGACGGAGCAGTGCTTCTACGAGCTCGAGGCTCCGGTCATCCGGGTCAACGGCGCCAACATCCCGTATCCGCCGAGCCGGATGGAGGAGGACTTCCTCCCCGACCTCGACCGGATCCTCGACGGCGTCGACCGCGCCCTGGCGTACTGAGAACTCAGGGAAGGGCTACACCAACATGGCAATTCGCACCTTCAAGCTCCCTGACCCGGGTGAGGGCCTCGTCGAGGCCGAGATCGTCGAGTGGAAGGTTGCGCCCGGCGACACTGTGAAGGTCAACGACATGGTGCTCGAGGTCGAGACCGCGAAGTCCCTCGTCGAGCTGCCGATCCCGTGGGCGGGCACCGTGCAGGAGCTCCTCGTCGAGGTCGGCGACACCGTCGACGTCGGCACCCCGATCATCACCATCGACGACGGACAGGGTGACGCGGGCCAGGCAGATGAGGGCAAGGCCGCACCGATGTCGGTCATGCCGCCCGTGCCGGGCGAGCGCGCCGAGCCCGCAGGCGGCTCCGCGTCGGACGCGATCCTCGTGGGCTATGGCGCCAAGGCAGGCGCCACCGCTCGGCGGGCGCGCAAGCAGGCCAATGGCCGTATGCCGGTGAGCGCGGTCCCCGAGGCAGCGCCGGCTCGTCCGTCGGCGCCCACGGAGACGGAGCAGGTGGCCGCGCAGGAGCCGGTCGCCGAGCAGTCCGAGCCCACGCCGCGAGCCGAGTCGCCAGCGCCCGCGGTGGCGCGGGAGGGTCGGCCCAAGGCGAAGCCGCCCGTGCGCAAGCTCGCCAAGGACCTCGGCGTCGACCTCTGGGCGGTCCAGCCCACCGGCGACGGCGGCATCATCACGCGCGAGGACGTCCAGACCTTCGCCGCCGGTGCCTCATCGCCTGCGGAGCAGGCGGTCGGGGGGCCAGGGGGGCGGAGCCCCCATGGGTCGGCATACGCCACGGGGGAGAGGGAGACTCGCATCCCGATCAAGGGCGTGCGCAAGATGACCGCGCAGGCGATGGTCGGTTCGGCGTTCACGGCTCCCCACGTCACCGAGTGGGTCACCGTCGACGTGACGAGGACGATGGAGCTCGTCGACCGGCTCAAGCGCTCGCGCGAGTTCAGCGACGTCAAGGTGACGCCGCTGCTCGTCCTCGCCAAGGCGATGATGCTGGCGATCCGGCGCAATCCCGGCGTCAACGCGACCTGGGACGAGGCGGCGCAGGAGATCGTCCAGAAGAACTACGTCAACCTCGGTATCGCTGCGGCGACCCCTCGCGGTCTGATCGTCCCCAACGTCAAGGACGCCCACGCCATGACCCTGCTCGAGCTGGCGCAGGCCATCGGGCAGCTGACGGCGACCGCGCGCGACGGCCGCACGCAGCCCGCCGAGATGGCGGGCGGGACGATCACCATCACCAACGTCGGCGTGTTCGGCGTCGACAGCGGCACGCCGATCATCAACCCGGGCGAGTCGGCGATCGTGGCCTTCGGTGCGATCCGCAAGATGCCGTGGGTCGTCACCGATGCCGACGGCAACGACGAGATCGCGATCCGGCACGTCACCCAGCTGGCGATGAGCTTCGACCACCGGCTCATCGACGGCGAGCTCGGGTCGAGGTTCCTCGCCGACCTCGCCGCGATCATGGAGGACCCGAGCCAGGCCCTCGTCTGGGGCTGAGCCGCTGACCCGCTGACCTGTCTGCCCTGCACCCGGATCCGGCATCCGGGTGCAGGGTCAGCAGGGTGCCGGAGGTTAGACGTCCTTGAGGCTCGACGTCCTTGAGGTTGGACGTCGTGGAGGGTCGACGCTTCAGGAGCGGGCGCGCACGGCGTCGACGAGGTAGGCCGCAGTGAGGTCGTCACCGACCGCCTCGAGCAGGCCTATGTCGACGGCCTCGTGACGCTCCGCAACCGTCGGCTCGACGGTCGTCATGACCGTTGCGGCATCGCGCTCGGCCACGGCCGTGACGAGCTCTCGCCGGAGGTCGGCGGTGAGCAGCCCTCCCGCGCGCTTCGCGAGGGCCGCGACCTCGACGGCGAACGGCTCGGTCTCCGCCGCGACCGTGTTGTCCTCGGTCGTGAGCATCCGCGACGTCCGGGCCAGGAGCGCGGCGCCTCGGTCGAGGTCACCGTCGCCCACCTCGGTCACGGCGCGGGCGAGGAGGGGCCGATCGCCTCGCAGGGCGGCGTCGGCGAGCAGCCCGAGCCGGAGGCCGAGGAGCCGCTCGTGCGTGCGGGTGTTGCCGCCGTCACGGCCGAGCGGCACCTGGATCTCATCGGACGGCGCGGTCTGTCCCATGGTGTCGAGCAACTCGCGACCCGCCTCGTCGACGGTGTGCACCGTGTTGCGCAGCGGCAGCTCCTTGATGAAGACGGTGGCGACCAGGGCCAGGGCGAAGGGCACGAGTCCCCAGAGGAAGACCGCGTTGAGCGAGTCGGCCAGGCCACGTTGGACGCCCGCAACGACCTCGGCCGGCAGGTTGGCGAGGACGGAGGGGTCGAGCACCGACCCGGCGTCGACCTCCTGGCCGGACGCCGCCAGCCGCTCCGCAGCGCCCGGTGGGAGGTGCACGGCGATGTTGGCGGCGAGGCCGCCGGCCATGATCGTGCCGAAGACGGCCGTGCCGACCGTCGAGCCGACGTTGCGGAAGAACTGCGTCGAGGCCGTGGCGATCCCGAGGTCGCGTCGGGCGGCGGCGTTCTGGACGATGAGCGTGTAGACCTGCATGGCGATGCCGAGCCCGATGCCGAAGACGACCATGGCGACGGTGAGGTCGAGCTCGCTCGCCTCGTAGTCGAGCCGGACGAGCATCCAGAACCCCGCACCCATGAGGAGCAGGCCGAAGAGGGTCTGGAGCTTGTAGCGGCCGGTCTTGGTGATGACGAGACCGGCGATGATCGACAGGCCGATCATCGCGACCGACATGGGCATGAGGATGAGCCCGGAGTTCGTCGCGGAGACCCCGAGGACGCCCTGCGCGTAGACCGGCAGGTAGATCATCGCGCCGAACATCATCACCGAGACCATGAAGCTCGCAATGTTGGAGAGCGTGAAGATCGAGCTGCGGAAGAGGTGCAGGGGCAGGACCGGCTCCACGGCGCGCCGCTCGACGGCGATGAAGGCGACCAGCGTCAGAGCGCCGGCGGCGAGCATCCCGATGACCTCGGCTGAACCCCACGCCCACGTCGTGCCACCGAGGGAGACGGGCACGAGGACGAGGACGAGGGTGAGCGCCAGCAGGCCGATCCCGGCCCGGTCGATGACGGTCGGCTCCCGGACGTGCTCGAGGTGGAGGAACCGGCTGATCCCCAAGTAGGCGGCGACCCCGACCGGCAGGCTGATGAAGAAGAGCCAGCGCCAGCCCCAGTTGTCGGTGACGAAGCCGCCGACGAGCGGTCCGAGGATCGAGGAGATCCCGAAGACACCGCCCATGAGGCCCTGGTACTTTCCGCGCTGCCGGGGCGAGATGATGTCGCCGATGATCGTCTGTGACAGCGGCATGAGGGTCCCCATGCCGGCACCCTGGATCGCGCGGGCCGCGATGAGCCACCAGAAGTTCGGGGCGAGCCCGGACAGGACCGAGCCGAGCATGAAGACGACGAGGCCGCCGAGGTAGAAGCCCCGCCGCCCGTAGATGTCGGACAGCTTGCCGACGATGGGCACGGTGATCGCGCTGACGAGCATGGCTGCGGTTGCGAGCCATGAGTAGTGATCCATCCCCCCGAGCTCGGCGACGATGCGCGGCATGGCCGGCCCGACGATCGTCTGGCTGATCGAGGCCACGAGCATGCCGAGCATGAGTGCGCCGAAGATGCGGCGCGACTGAGGGTCGAGGCCGGTCGCGGCGTCCCCGGGCGTGACGCTCGGAGCAAGGGCAGGGGGTCGAGGCATGGGGCTACGGTACGAGAATATTGCATAGACTGCAAAATTGCGCCTACTGCATGAATTGCCTACCCTGAGCGCATGGCCGAGCCGGAGTGCGGACTACGAGAGCGCAAGAAGCGGGAGACGCGACTCGCGATCCACCGCGCTGCCCTGGATCTCGTCGAGGAGTCCGGCTTCGACGAGGTGACGACTGACCAGATCGCGGCTCGCGCCGGAGTCAGCCCGAGGACCTTCTTCAACTACTTCCCGACCAAGGAAGGTGCAGTCCTCGGCACGACCCCCGCCGACCTCGAGGAGACGCAGGAGCAGCTCGCCGCGCGGCCCCCGGACGAGCCGATCCTCCACTCGATCCGTGCCATCGTGCTGTCCCGGCTCTCGCCGGCGAGCTACGACCAGGAGCTTCGGGCCCAGCGGCGGCGCGTGCTCCTCGGCGAGCCGGCACTCGGTCCTGCCCTCGTCGGTAACACCATCCACACCGAGAACGTCCTCACCGAGGTCGTCGCCGACCGGCTGGGCCTCGATCCGCGCGAGTCGGTCCGTCCCCGGGTCACCGTGGCGACGGCCCTCGCGGCCGTTCGGGCCTGCATCGACCACCAGCAGCACGGCGGCGCCGGCACGATCGAGGACGCGGTGGACGAGGCCTTCGCACTCCTCGAGGCCGGTCTGGCCTGACGGCGCTCACATTGCGCTCGCGCGTCTCACGCGCTCTGGCCGCGCCTCATGTCCCTCGCCGGATCCTGCAGCGGGGCGGCGGCTCGTCACGCGTGTGATGCGTGCTCGATGCAGGTCCTGGCGGTCGGGCGTGCCTCGAGCCGCCCCTCGGGGATTCGTTGACCGCACACGACGCACAGCCCGTAGGTTCCGTCCGCGAGGCGGGCCCGGGCATCGTCGATCTCGACGAGGTGCTGCTCGGCCTGCTCGATGAGGGCGGCGACCTGCGATCGCTCATAGGCGATGGTCGAGCCCTCGGGGTCGTGTTCGTCGTCGGCGTTGGAGTCGACGGTCGCCTCGACGACGAGACCGAACTCGCGCCGGAGATCCTCCAACCGTTCCACGGTCGTCTGGTGTTCCGCCGCCAACCGCGTGCTGTGCGTCGTCGTGTCCGTCACTCGCGCGCCTCCTCGTCATCGAACCGGCTGCTCCCATTGTCGTCCTGACGACGATGATCTCGGATGTGTGGCCCATCACGCCTTCGCGAGGCAGGCAGGATGGGGTGATGAACGAGCAGAGCGGCGTGGTCTTCCCGGTCGACGTAGCCTCCGGTCGACGCAGCACGACGTCCCTCGGGCGCGCCGTCGTCGCCGATGCCCTCAGGGCCGCCGACCCGGTTGGCTCGGCCTCGGCTGCGCGAGAGACGAACTGGCGCCAGGGATACCTGCCCCACTTTCGCCGGCTCGTCGAAGCCGGGCTGCCGAGCACAGAGGTTGCGCACACCATTGCGCGCGACGGGCTCGATTCCCTCCACGGCCGGATGCGCTGGGTCGGGTCGTCCGGCGAGGAACCGCTCGCGGCCGCCTTCGACGATCGAGTGACGCAGCTGGGCTCCGAGACGATCCGCGGCGAGGGTGCCCCCGACCGGGCCATCTCCCTGCCGTATGCCGCTGAGCGCGCTTCGGGGGACACGCTGCGTCGGGTGCTGGCGGGCTGGGTCGACGGGGGGATCGTCGAGCCGACCTGCGCCGAGGCCGTCGAGCGCGTGATCGACAATCCGGACTGGCTCGACCTGTCGGACCAGACCATCGTCGTCCTGGGCGCAGCCGCAGAGATGGGGCCGCTCCGCTCCCTGCTGAGGTGGGGGGCCGACGTCGTGGCCGTCGACCTGCCCCGGAAGGACCTGTGGCAGCGGTTGGTCGCCGACACGAGGCGGCTCGCCGGTTCGATGACCGTCCCGGTCCAACCCGGCGAGGGACCCGTCGACGCCCGCCTCGGCGGCGACCTCGTCCACGACCTCGCCTCGGTGACCCGGTGGGTGACCGAGGCGGCGACCCAGCACGAGCGCAGGCTCGTGCTCGGCAACTACGTCTACGCCGACGGCGAGACCAACGTCCGCGTCTCCACGGCCGTGGACGCGCTCACCCGGCAGGTGACCAGGGAGCTCGGGCGAGACCACGTCGCGCTTGCCTTCCTCGCGACGCCCACGGACGTCTTCGCCGTGCCGAGGGGCGCGGTGGACAGGTCGGTCGAGAACTACGCCCAGCGGCATACGTCCAAGGTCTTGCGGGTCCCGCTGCGCACCCTCAGCGGTGGGCGCCTGCTGCGGCGGAACTACGTGCCCGGCGAGGACCCCGGCATCAACGACTCGGTGGTCCTCCAGCAGGGCCCGAACTACCTGCTCGCCAAGCGGCTCCAGCGGTGGCGGGCGACCGTCCACCGGGCTGACGGTGGCGTCGTGTCGCTCAAGGTGGCGCCGCCGACCCGGACGCGGTCGGTCGTCAAGAACCGTGCCCTCGCGGCCGCGTACTCCGGCGCGCACCGCTTCGGTGTCGAGGTCTTCGAGCCGGGCACGGCCAACACGCTCATGGCGATCCTGCTCGTCCACGACCTCCGGACCGGTTCGCCGCCGCGCGAGCACCCTTGGCAGGACGAGGCGTTCGGGGCAGCGCACGGCGGGCTCTGGACCTCGGCCTACGACCCGAGGAGCGCACTCGGCATCGCCGCCCTGCTCGGCTTCGCGGCCGCCCGATGACGCAACCGCGGCCTCTCGGGGGATGGGCCCGGGTTGGCGATGGCGGCGCCGACCCTTCATGCTCTGTCCATGGGTGAGACCACCGGCAGAAGAGGAGCGGCACCGGTCGACGACCGGTCGCCCGAGCACGGGCTGGGCGGCACCTTCAGCGCTCCACGCACCCTCGTCCCGGCACTGCTCGCGGCGATCGCCTATGTCGACCCCGGCAACTTCGGCGTCAACATCAGCTCGGGCGCCGAGCACGGCTATGCCCTCGTGTGGGTCGTCGTCTTTGCCAGCCTCTCCGCGATGGTGATCCAGTACCTCGCGGCCAAGCTGGGCATGGTCACCGGGATGAGCCTCGCCGAGCACAGTGCCCGGCGCTACCCGGGGGTCGGGCGCGTCCTGCTGTGGACGCAGGCCGAGGTCGTCGTCATCATGACCGACCTCGCCGAGATCGTCGGCGGTGCGATCGCCCTCTACCTGCTCTTCGGACTGCCCCTCATGTGGGGCGCGGTCGCGGTGACGGCCTTCAGCCTCGTCGTCCTCTATCTCAAGGTCCGGGGTCGCAGCCACTTCGAGTCCGTCGTCCTCGTGCTCCTCGCCGTGATCATCGGGTCGCTGCTGTGGCAGGTCCTCGTGGCCGATGTGGACCGCGCGGCCCTGCTCCGCTCGGTCGTGCCCGGGCCGCTCGACTCGTCTGCGGCACTGCTCGCCGTCGGCATCGTCGGCGCCACGGTCATGCCGCACGCCCTGCACTTCCACTCCGCCGCCTCGCGGGCACGCGACGACGGCACCGTCGAGCCGTCGCAGGCGGAGCGGATGCGCATCGGCCGCCACACGGTGCGCTCCGTCGTCATCGCGATGTCGGTCGCCGGCGCCGCGAACATCAGCCTCGTCGTCTTCTCGGCAGCCCTGCCCGCCGAGGCCGGAGCGAGCATCGAGACGGCCTACGCGGCGCTCACGGCGAACGTCGGCCAGATCGCGGCGACGATGCTCGCGGTCGCCCTGCTCGCCTCTGGGCTCGCGTCGACCCTGGTCGGGGTGCAGACGGGCGACGTCGTCATGACCGGTTTCGGCAAGCGGCCGATTCCTGCGCTGCTGCGCCGCATGCTCGCCGTCGTGCCGGCCCTGCTCATCCTCGGCATCGGGATCGCGCCGACCGATGCCCTGGTGTGGAGCCAGGTGGTCCTCAGCTTCGCCCTGCCCGGCACCCTCATTCCGCTCCTCCTGTTCACGCATGACCGGAAGGTCATGGGGGCACTGGCCAACCACCGGATCACCACCGTCGTGGCGGCGCTGATCACGGCCGTCATCGTGGCCCTGTGCGCCTTCCTCATCGTCAGCGGCGCCTGA
>NZ_JAJJPG010000039.1:0-19469 GCF_032907665.1 Intrasporangium sp. | reverse complement strand
CCGCCCCGCGGCGATCCGCAACACGCCCGGAAATGCGCAACTCCTCGCTGATATTTCAGGTGGGGTTGCGCGTTGCCGGGCGTGTTGCGTCAGCGGTGAGGGGGCGGGGCGCGCGATCGCTCAGGACGTGCGGGTCGGGCCTGGCGCGAGGTCGCCGGTGAGATAGCGCTGGATCGTCGGGCCGACGTGGGCGGCCACCTCGTCCACACTCATGCTCGCGAGGGGCTCGATCCCGACCACCCTGCGACCCATGGCGAGACCGACGATCTGCGTGGCGGCGAGGGCGGCGCGCTCACGGGCATCGGGTCGGTCGAGGTGACGGGCGTAGCCCTCGATGATGACGTTGTCGATGAAGTCCCGAACGACGTCATGGGCCGCTCCCTCGGTCATGGCAGACCGCATCAGCCCGAGCAGTGCCGGGCCGACGACCGGGTCGTCGAGGATGGTGGCGACGGTCCGGACGATCCGCTCCCCGATGCCGTCGAGCCCCTGGGCGAACACCTCGTCGATCTTCTCGTGCGGGTCGATGGGCAGCTCCAGGGACGCCGCGAAGAGCCCGTCCTTGTTGCCGAAGTAGTAGGGCACGAGGGCGACGTCGACCCCGGCGCCGTCCGCAACCGCCCGCATCGTCGTGCCCTTGAACCCGCGACTGGCGAAGAGTGCCCTGGCCGCGGCGAGGATGTCACCGCGCACGTCGGCCCGGTCAGCGCGGGGGCCGGGGCGGCGGGACATGGGCCTATCCTATCCGGGTTTCATCAGGCGTTGAAACTTTGGGGACATCGCTCTAAAGTGTGATTTCAACAACCGTTGAAGGGAGCCCGTCATGACATCCGGAAGGACCCACGGCACCTCAGCCGCTGAGGCCGCACCCACCCCTGCCAGCCCGGCCAGCCCTGCCAGCCCAGCCACCCCGGTGGGTCCGGAGCGCGGCACGGCGCGAGCCGGCGTGGATCACGTCCCTCCCGGCGGGGCGGCA
This sequence comes from Intrasporangium sp., assembly GCF_032907665.1. GTDB lineage: Bacteria > Actinomycetota > Actinomycetes > Actinomycetales > Dermatophilaceae > Intrasporangium. The sequence goes on along the minus strand of NZ_JAJJPG010000039.1, from coordinate 18,493 downwards.
GGAGTGATCCTCGCCCTCACGATCCTCATCGGTCTCGTTCTCACGGCCTTCGCGCTACCGGCGGTGAACAGCGAGCCGCGCGGCGTCCCCATCGGGGTCGCTGGACCGGCGCCCGTTGTCGAGCAACTGTCGGGAGCGCTGGCGGCCCAGGCGTCCGAGGCCTTCGACGTGAGCGCCTTCCCCGATGAGGCCGGTCTCGCGGAGGCCATCCGCGACCGCGAGGTCTACGGCGGTATCGCGGTCGGGCCGAGCGGGCCCACCATGCTCACCGCGCCGGCTGCGAGCCCTGCTGTCGCCCAAGGGCTCTCGTCCCTGGCGGCTCAGCTCGGGCAGCAGCAGGGCCAGGCCGTACCGGTCACGGAGGTTGTCTCGCTACCGCCCGACGACAGCCGAGGTGCCGGGCTGGCAACGGCTCTGTTGCCTCTCTTCATCGGCGCCATCGCTCCGGTCCTCGCCATGAACCGCGTCGTGCGAGGAGCGTGGGCGCAGCTCGCCGGCGTGCTGTCGGCCGCCGTCGTCCTCGGTGCCGCCCTCGCCGGGCTGCTGCACTGGTACGGCGTGTTCGAGGGCAACTGGCTGCTCGAAGCCGCCGCCATGGCCGCCGTCATCGCCGCGATGTCAGCGCCCCTGCTCGGCCTGCTCCTCGTCGCCGGTCTCCCCGGCCTCGGCCTGGGAGCCGCCGTGTTCCTCCTCGTCGGCAACCCGCTGTCCGGTCTCGCGACTGCTCCCGAGTTCCTCGCGGAGCCCTGGCGCACGATCGGCGCGTGGCTGCCGCCGGGTGCCGGCGGTCAGCTGCTGCGCAGCTCGGCCTATTTCGACGGGGCCGGTGCCGTCCCGCACCTCGTCGTGCTCGGTGCCTGGCTCGTCGTCGGCGTGCTGCTCGTCGCCCTCAGTGCCCGGACCATCGGCGCAGGCGCGCGCCACCCAGCGACCGCCTGACGACGGAACGACACGCGACCCTCGACGGCGGGCCTGAGCGCCGACCCCACCCTCTGCCGTCCGTGGACCCGGCCCGCCCGGAGTGGCGCGGACGTGGCACGCTGGGCCTGCCGTCCGAAGGGCGAGCGGACGCACACGAGGGAGTGAGACATGAGTCGGCAGCTGGTTCCTCCGGTCGTGGCAGAGGGTGCGGCCCTGACCGAGCTGCGGCTCGAGGTGCGCGACTTCCTCGACGGACAGATCGCCTCCGGGCGCTTCGTCCCGCACGTGGACACCTGGCTGACCCGCTGGGACCGCGACTTCACCCGCGAGCTGGCCCGGCGCGGCTGGCTCGGCATGGTCATCCCCACGAGGTACGGCGGACAGGGCCGGACCCACCTCGAGCGGTTCGTCGTCACGGAGGAGCTGCTCGTCGTCGGTGCCCCGGTGGCGGCGCACTGGGTCGCCGAGCGGCAGATCGGGCCGACGCTGCTGCGGTTCGGCACGGAGGAGCAGAAGCAGGCGTTCCTGCCCCGGATCAGCCGGGGTGAGGTCGTCTTCGGTATCGGGATGAGCGAGCCCGACTCCGGCTCTGACCTCGCCAGCGTCCGCACTCGAGGTGAACGGGTCGACGGCGGGTGGCGGCTGACGGGCACCAAGGTGTGGACGTCGGGGGCGCACGAGGCCGACGCGTTCTTCGCGCTCGCCCGAACGGAGCCGCTCGACCCCGCGCACCGTCATGCCGGGCTGAGCCAGTTCATCGTCGATCTGCGTGCACCGGGCGTCGACATCCGCCCGATCATCTCCATGGGTGGCGACCACCACTTCAACGAGGTCCACCTCGACGGGGTGTTCATCCCGGACGACCGGGTCCTCGGCAACCTCGGCGACGGCTGGAGCCAGGTCACCTCCGAGCTGGGCTTCGAGCGCAGCGGCCCGGAGCGGTTCCTCTCGACGTTCCAGCTGCTCGCCGCCGCCGCGCAGGCCATGGAGGACGGGGGGCTGCCGCTGGACCACGGCCTCGGCCGCCAGGTCGCCCGGCTCGCCGGCCTGCACCAGATGTCCCTGGCGGTCTCGACGGCGCTCGAGGCCGAGGCCCGCGCCGACACCGCCGCTGCGGTCGTGAAGGTCCTCGGCACGACCACCGAGGGCGACATCGTCGACTACGTCGACCTCCTCACCGCGAGCGGATGGGTCGAGGACGAGGAGCTCTACGCCCTGCTGCGCGCCGCGATCCTCCAGCGTCCCGGCTTCACGCTCAGGGGCGGCACCAACGAGATCCTGCGGGGCGTCATTGCCCGAGGGCTGGGGATGCGCTGATGCCTGACCGCAGCGACGCTCTCCTCGTGCACTCGACGACGCCCGACGCAGACCTGCTCTCGATGCTGGAGGGCCTCTTCGACGACTACCGCTCCAGGCGGCCCACCCCCACGGAAGAGGTCACCTTCGATGCCGGGCTCTGGGCGCAGCTGGACGAGCTCGGCCTGACCCGCCTCACCGCCTCGGAGGAGAGCGGTGGCAGCGGCGCCACCTGGGTCGAGGGCGCGGCCCTGCTCGGGCTCGCGGCCGCCGCAGGAGCGCCCGTCCCGCTCGCCGAGCACGGGGTCCTGGGCGCGTGGCTCCTCGAGGAGGCCGGCCTGCCCAACGACGGGGCACTGCGGACCGTATGCCGCCCGGACCCTTCGGGCCGGGCGCTGAACGTCACCTACGGCCGGGACGCGTCCGCTGTCGTGGCCCTCTGGGAGGACGGCCAGAGGTGGCGGGTCGCCGACGTGCCGGTCGAGCGGATCGAGCTCACTGAGGGCCGCAACTTCGCCGGGGAACCCTGCGAGACGGTGCAGTTCGACCTCGCCGATCTGGTGTCGGCTCCGGTCGTGGACGACTCCGTCGGCCAGCAGTTCCACATCCGTGGCGCACTGGCTCGCTCCGCCCAGGTCTGCGGCGCGATGGAGCGCGTCCTCGAGCTCGTCCTCGCCCATGCCAGGGAGCGCGAGCAGTTCGGCCGGCCCATCGGCCGGTTCCAGGCGGTCCAGCACCTCGTCGCCGACATCGCGACGGAGTCCTCCCTGGCCCGGGCCGCCACCGACGCCGCAGTGGCGCGCGCCGCCGCCTCGAGCTGGCAGGACCCCGGCATGCTCTTCACCGTGGGCGTCGCCAAGTCCTGCGTCGGCCACGCCGCGTCGGTCGTCGTCCGCGGCGCCCACCAGGTGCTCGGCGCCATCGGGACCACGCTGGAGCACGAGCTGCATGTGCTCACCAAACCGATCCTCGTCCGACGCAGCGAGTACGGCTCGGTCCAGGAATGGGACGAGACCCTCGCCGAGCTCGCCGCGTCCGCCGGGCGAGAGCGGCTCTGGCCGCTCATCCTCACCGGACGACGCTGACGGTCCCGCCGACCACCAGGAGCCGACCGGGAGTGGGCCGGAGTCGACGGGGGTCGCACGGGGCGCCGCGCCCATCCACGCAACGAAGGAGAGACCATGAGTGAAGTCACCTACGCCGTCGCCGACGGAGTCGCGACCATCACGCTCGCGGCCCCCGAGCGGCGCAACGCCCTCTCGGTCGAGATGTCGCGGCAGCTCATCGAGGCGGCGCGTTCCGCCGATGGCGACGCCGCAGTGGGGGCGATCGTCGTCACGGGTGGTCCGCACTTCTGCGCCGGGGCCGTCCGCGCGGTGCTCGCCGACACCGGGCGCGACCCGGTCGAGGACACTGCGTACCGCAACCTCGAGACCGTGTACCGCGCCTTCACGACGATCGGCGAGGCGGGGGTGCCGACCATTGCAGCGGTCCGTGGCGCCGCCGTCGGGGCCGGCCTCAACCTGGCGCTCGCCACCGACCTGCGCATCGTCTCCCGCACGGCGCGGTTGCTTCCCGGCTTCGCCCAGATCGGGATCCACCCGGGCGGTGGCCACTTCACCCTCCTCAACCGGGTGGCCGGCCGCGAGGCGGCTGCCGCGATGGGCCTCTTCGGCGAGGAGGTCGACGGGGAGCGCGCCGTCGCCCTGGGACTGGCCTGGGCTGCCCACGACGACGCGGACGTCGAGCGTGAGGCCCACGCCATCGCCGCACGCGTCGCCGGGGATCCAGAGCTGGCCCGCCGCCTCGTCCGCAGCTTCCGGCGCGAGACTGCGCCCGGTGGCGTGGCCTGGGACGTCGCCGTCGAGCTCGAGCGCTCCCCCCAGATGTGGTCGCTGCGGCGCAAGCACGGTCCCACTGGGGGTGCCGCCACCGCCGACGCCGCGGTGTGACAGCCCCGACCATCTGAGGCATCCCGCGCCCCGGCGTGCCACTATGGCTCCGGCCAGCGGGCAGCAGGCCCCGACAGCCAACCCATCCAGCCAACCCATCCGTCGCCCCGACCGGCCCTCCACCCGACCTCCAGGATCGCTCGTGCTCTCGTCCTACCGACCTCTCTTCGAGGTGCCGGGGGCCCGCACCTTCATCATCGGGGGGATGACGGCGCGGTCGGCCGGAGCGATGTTCGCCGTGGCCACCGTCGCCATGGTCGCCTCCCGCCGGGGCTCCTACGAGCTCGCGGGCGCCGTGATGGCGACCGGCCTCGTGGCCCTGGCGGTGGCAGCACCGATCAGCGGGCGGCTCGTCGACCGCTACGGCCAGCGCCGCGTCGCCATCCCCTTCTTCATCTGGTCCGGATTCTGGGCCAGCCTGACGATGATCGCGTCGTGGCGGGGATGGCCGTCCTGGGTCCTCTTCGTGACCTTCCCGTTCAGCGCCGTCATCCCGAACCTCGGCACCATGGCGCGCGCCCGGTGGTCGCACATCTTCGCGCACGACCCACGCGGCCTGCACACGGCGATGTCCTTCGAGCAGGTCATGGAGGAGGTCACGTTCGTCATCGGGCCCGTCCTCGCGATCTGGCTGTCGACGTCGCTCTTCCCGGAGGCCGGCTTCCTCTTCGCGACGGTCTGCTACGCGGTCGGGGTGCTCATCTTCGTGTCGGCCCGCTCGACCGAGCCCCCGGTCGTGCCGCATGACGAACGCCCGGGCGGACACGCCTTCCAGACCCCGGGGCTCGTCCCGCTGGCCTTCATCATGGTGATGACCGGGGCGATCTTCGGGACCAACGAGGTCGTCACGCTGGCGGTCGCCGAGGACGCCGGACACCGCAACGCCGCCGGCGCGATCCTCGCCCTGTATGCGGCCGGGTCCGCGGTGTCCGGCCTCGTCTTCGGTCAGGTCTCACACGGGCGCAACCTGCTCAAGCTGCTCATCGTCGGCACCTTCGGGATGATGGTCCTCGAGGCACCTGTCCTCCTCGCCGGGAACCTCTGGGTCCTGGCCGGAGTCATGGTGTTCGCCGGCGTCGCGACCGCCCCGACGCTCATCACGACGATGAACCTCATCGAGCGCATCGTCCCGCGCGCCCAGATCAACGAGGGCATGACGATCGTCCTCACCGGCCTCATCATCGGGATCGCGACCGGTTCCGCCATCTCGGGCGCGGTGGTCGACAGGGTCGGCGAACGCCAGGGCTACTGGGTCGCGATCCTCGCGGGGAGCGCGGCATTTCTCATGGCCCTCGGGACTCGTGCCTTCCTCTCCCGACGGGAGATGCACAACCTTCGGTAGACCCGGGGGGCTGGGAGGTCACGTGCGGCAGGTGCCGGCTCAGCGGCATACGGCTGCCGTATGCCGCTGAGCCGGGCGCGCGACCTCCCGTGTCCCGGGTGCCCGGCCACGAGGGAGCGGGGGCGCACAGCCGCGCCGTTCGTGGAAGGATGGCGCCAGTGAGCCATGGCTGAGTGCCCTGGTGGCGGTCGGCCTCGATCCTAGGACGCGCATGACCCACCCTCTGCCGCACGACGACGCCACGCGAGAGATCTTCGTGCGGCTCTCCGGGCTCATCTACGCCGGTGCCGACGAGCGCGCCATCCACCAGTCGATCGTCGACGCAGCCGCGCGACTCATCGACGGGTGCGAGCGGGCCTCCCTCATGCTCCGGCAGCGGGACCGCTTCTTCACGGCCGCAGCCACCGACGACATCGCTCGCCGGGTGGACGAGATCGAGACCGAGGTCCGGGAGGGACCGTGCTACGACGCCATCGTCGACGAGGGCTACCAGCACGACCCCGACCTCACGTCGGGGGCGAGCCCGTGGCCGAGATTCACCGAGCGCATCGTCGCGGAGACCCCGGTCCGCTCCGCCATCGGCTACCGCCTCTACCTCGACGGCGACAAGGTCGGGGCACTCAACCTCTTCGCCGACGCGCCCGGTGTCCTGACCAAGCGGGCCGCGGACCAGGGGGCCGTGGTGGCCTCCTTCGCGTCGGTGGCGCTCATGGCGATCCGCGCCCGGGAGGAGGCGGAGAGTCTCCGGCTCGGCCTGCGCAGCAACCGAGAGATCGGCAAGGCCGTGGGCCTGCTCATGGCGGCGCACCACATCGGTGCGGACGAGGCCTTCGAGCTGCTCCGGCGCACGTCGCAGGAGCTCAACATGAAGCTCGCCCACGTTGCCGAGCAGGTCGTGCGGGGGCAGGAGGACCAGTTCGGCGGGGCTGCGCCGGGGGATCCGGCCCGGCCGTGAGCAGGTCACGTCGGCCGGACGCCTCCTGACTCGAGCTCGTCCCGAAGCATCGCGAGTGTCCGCCGAAGCGCCCGGCTGACCTGCATGGGGCTCATGCCGAAGGCCTTCGCGATCTCGACCTGGCTCAGCCCCACGTCGAAGCGAAGGGCGACCATGGCCCGTTCCCTCGATGGGAGCCGGTCGAGGGCCGCTCGGACGACGATGGCGTCCTCGACCGTGAGGCCGGGCGCATGACTGCGTGACTCCACGCACTGCCTCGACTCCGGGTGCGGTCCGCCCGCCGACGAGGCGTCGAGTGAGGCCGGTCGGAGGTTCTCCGTGGCGACGAGAGCCTCACGGACCTCCAGGACCGTGAGCCCCAGCTCGGCGCCGAGCTCGTTCTCGCTGGGCTCCCGGCCCAGGATCTGGAGGAGCCGGGCCCGCGCCGTGGTGACGGCGTGCCTTCGCTCCTGGAGCTCGCGGGGCGGACGCACGAGCCACCCGTGGTCCCGGAAGTACCGCCGCAGCTCGCCGGTGATCGTCGGCGTCGCGAAGGCGCCGAACTCGGTGTCCTGTGCGAGGTCGAAGCGGTACACCGCCTTGAGCAGCGCGAGGAAGGCGACCTGCTCGAGGTCCTCGCGCTCGAGGCCCCGTCCGGCATAGCGGCGAGCAAGGGCACGCGCGAGCGGCATGTGGAGACGCGCGGCTTCGTCGAGAGCGGAGCGGCGCTGGCGGGCGCTCGGAGAGGTGAGGAACGTCGCGATCAGCTCACGGGTGCGGGCGTCGGTGCGAGGTTCAGCGGGGGTGCCGGGTGGCCCCGTCGGGTCGGGCAACAGTGCTCCAGGCAGGGACGAAGCGATGCGGCACTGGCTTCACCGACGACCAGACCGTAAGTGGTCCCCGTCGGGTTTGGCAAGGCGAGCCGACTCAGGCCCGGGGCGCAGGCGAGAGGACCTCGAGCGCGTCGAGCAGCCGGCGCCCGGCCTCAGCGTCGCCCGTGATCGTGTGGTGGATCTCTTCTGTCGTGCGACGACCGGCGGCGCGGCGGGTCAGTGCCTCCGTCGTCAGCTGCACCGTCGTCACGTCAGACGGCTCGTCTCCCTCGGGACGGTCCTGCCCGCTGAAGAGCTCCTCGCCCCGTCGGTTCCCGTGCTCGTCCTCGAGGACCCGGGCGCCGCCCCTGGCGAGGACCGGGCCGGTGACGTCGAGGACCACGGCGTGACCGGGCTCGATGCCGGCCTCACCGGCCGCGATGGCTGGGATGGCGTCGATGATGACCGACGTGAGGACTGCTGCGGCAGGCGAATCCAGGTCCCCGGGCCGGTCGAGGGCGGTCCGGATGTCCTGCTCGTGGACCCACGTCTCGGTGATCTGCGCCCGGAGCTGGTCGCCGAAGGTGGTCCGTGAGCCGAAGAAGCCCGCGATCTCGGTGTCGAGGTGCACCTCGAGACTCCGCAGCTGCGACATCCGGTGCTGGTGGAAGTCCGCCAGCTCGGAGATGACGCTGCGACCGGTCCACTGGCGACGCGCAGCGACCTCGACGTCGACGAGCCGCTCGAACTGGTTGCGGACCTCGGCCTGCCTCGCCGGTCCCATCGGCTCGCGTGGAAGCGCCGCGAACGCCTTCTCTGAGGCGACGACCCTGACGACATGGTCCTTCACGGTCCACCCCGGGCACTCAGTCGGCTTGTCGAAGTCCTCCTCCCGGCAAGCCCAACCCAGGTCGACGATCGCCTGGACCACCTGGTCGAAGGCGTCGAGCAGGCCGCCTTGGTCGTCTGGGGCGGCCGGGTGCTGAGGCATGCCCCCAGACTACTTAGGCTTGGGACATGCCCTCGCCTGTCCATCACGCCGCAGCTGTTCGATCTGCGGCACCGTGGGCGGTGACCGTCGTCCTCGTCGCCGGGCTCGGCGCCAGTGTGCTGGCCGCCGCCTTCAGCGGCGCAGCTGCGCCCCTGCCCAGCGGCCTGTCCGATGCCGGACCGGTCGTTCGGTGGTCGCTTCCGCTCGTGCGGGTGGTCCACGACGTCTCCGCCGCGCTCACGGTAGGGGCCCTCCTGCTCGCGGCGACGATGATCCCCGGCAAGACCCGGAAGGCCTCGTCGGGCCTCGACGAGCCGCGCCGGGCAGGCGCGTACCGAATCGCCACAGCGGCTGGCTTCGTCTGGGCGAGCGCCGGCGTCGTCGGCGTCATCTTCACCTTCGCCGACGCTTCGGGACTGCCGCTCGACCACCCGGCCTTCGCGTCGGAGCTGGTCAACTCGGTGTGGGTGATCGACACCCTTCGGGTGGGGCTCATCTCGGCGATGGCGGCCTTCGTGGTCGCCTCCGGCGCGTCCCTCGCCCGGGCGCGCTCGACCGGAGTGGCCCTCACGGTCGTGGCGCTCTTCGGCATCGCCGTGCTCGGCCTGGCCGGCCACGCAGGGGGGTCGGCCGACCACGAGACGGCCGTCAACGCGCTGGCCGTCCACCTGCTCGGAGCCACTCTCTGGACCGGAGGCCTGCTCGCCCTCATCGTGCTGAGAACCCGCCTCGGCGATGCCCTCCCCGTGGTCGTCCGGCGCTACTCCACGGTTGCCCTCGTTGCCTTCACGGCGCTGGGTGTCTCGGGCGTCATGGCGGCGTCGACGCGGTTCGCCACCCCCTCGGACCTCACCACGCCCTACGGGATCCTCGTGCTGCTCAAGGTCGCGGCCCTGGCGGCGCTCGGCGTCGCGGGCTGGTGGCACCGCAAGGTGACCATCAGGGCGCTGGACCGCGAGGCCGCAGGGTCGCGCCCGGGTCGCGCCTTCCTTCGACTCGCGCTTGGCGAGGTCGTGGTCATGGGGTTCACCTTCGGCATCGCGACCGCCCTCGCCCGGACCGAGCCACCGGTGCCCGAGACCGTGACCGACCCGAGCCCGGCACTCGCGCTGACCGGCTTTCCCGCACCGCCGGAGCCGACGGCGCTGTCCTGGGTGACCGCGTGGCGGATCGAGTGGCTCTTCCTCGGGGTCGCGCTGCTCGCCATCGGCCTCTACATCGCCGGCATCGTCCGCCTCGCTCGTCGCGGCGACCGCTGGCCGGTGCTCCGCACGGTCAACTGGGTGCTCGGCTGGCTCGTCTTCATCTGGGCGACGAACGGTGTGCTCGGCATCTACGGACGAGTGGCCTTCTCGTGGCACATGACCCTGCACATGCTCGAGGCGATGGTCGTGCCGATCCTGCTCGTCCTCGGCGCGCCGGTCACTCTGGCCCTCCGGACGCTGCGCTCCCGATCCGACGGGACCCTGGGTCCGCGTGAGCTCCTCCTCGGCCTCGTCCACTCGCCCTACCTCAAGGTGGTGGGCAACCCGATCTTCGCGGCGGCGTTCTTCTTCATGAGCCTCGTCGTCTTCTACTGGACCGGCCTCTTCGAGCTCGCCCTGACGACCCACACGGGGCACCTCGTGATGACGGCCCACTTTCTCATCGCCGGCTACCTCTTCGCGTGGGTCCTCGTCGGCGCCGACCCCGGGCCGCCGAAGTGGAGTCCGGCCCTGCGGCTCATCGTCCTCTTCGCGACGATTGCCTTCCACGCCTTCTTCGGGGTGTCGATGATCAGTGGCACGACGCTGCTCGCCCCGGACTTCTTCACGACGATCGACCTCGCGTGGATCGAGGACCCGCTCGCGGACCAGCGCAACGGGGGCGCGGTCGCCTGGGCCATCGGAGAGCTTCCCGCCCTGTTCCTCGCCCTGCTCGTCGCCACCCAGTGGTTCCGTGCCGACAAGGCCGAGGGCGTGCGACGTGACCGCCATGCCGACCGCGACGGCGACGCCGAGCTCGCCGCCTACAACGAGCACCTCGCGCGTCTCGCCCGGCACGACCCCCCCGGCCCCACCCCGGAGTCGAGTGGCCCCAAACGCTGACCAGGCCCACCCCCCAACTCGAGTGGCCCCGGTTTCCACACGCACGCGGGTCTGTGCCTGTGGAGGACGGGGCCACTCGAGTAGGGGCGGGGCGGGGAGCGAGCCCAGCGGCATACGGACCTGTGGATCTTGGGGCCACTCGAGTCAGGGAGCGCCATTTTCGCGTTCAACTACTACGAGACGTAGGATTGTTCGGGAGGTGGCGATGGCCGAGAAACCGACACCGAAGTGTCCGATCCGTATCGGGGATCCGTGCAGTCTCTGCTTCCCCGGAGCCACCGGCCCGCAGGACTGCGGCCTGGTCTACCTCGTCCAGTCGGACCCCGAGCTGCGGGACCAGCTCGCCGACAAGCGCCGCGAGGGCCGGTCCCGGCGGGCCGCCGCCAGCTGACGTGGCAGCCCACCGCGACCCCGCGCGGTGTGTGAGAGTTGGGTCATGAAGGTAGCCGTCATCCAGCTCGCCTACGGCGACGGGGAGACCGTGACCGACCGCACGGCCCGCGTCGTCGACCTCGTCCGCGCGCAGGCAGGACACGACCTGGTCGTCCTGCCCGAGCTGTGGCCGGCCGGCGGTTTCGACTACCGCGCCTGGGACGACCGGGCCGAGTCCATCGACGGGCCGATCGCGCAGTCGCTCGCTGCCGCCGCGCGGGACGCCGGGGTCACCCTGCACGGCGGGAGCATCGTGGAGCGGGCCGAGCCCACCAGCGCGGACGGCCATGGGGTGTGGAACACGTCCCTCGTCTTCTCGCCCGAGGGCGAGCTCGTCGCGACGTACCGCAAGATCCACCGGTTCGGTTTCGGCGAGGGGGAGCCGACGCTCATGGACGCGGGCGACGACCTCGTCGTCGTCGACGTCCCCGTTGCCCCGGTCGCCTCCCAAGGCGAAGAGCCCCTGCCGGACACCACCGGGCGCACCGACGCTGCGAGCTCGGTCGCCGTGGGCCTGTCGACGTGCTACGACCTGCGCTTCCCCGAGCTCTACCGGGCCCTGCTCGACCGCGGGGCAGAGGTCTTCGTCGTGCCCGCCGCCTGGCCGGCGAAGCGCGTCGCACACTGGACGCTCCTCGGCCAGGCGCGCGCCATCGAGAACCAGTGCGTCGTCATCCAGTGCAACACCGCCGGCACCCATGCCGGTCACGAGATGGGCGGGCACTCCCAGGTCGTCGATGCGACGGGCACCGTGCTCGCGACGGCCGGCCATCACGAGGAGGTCCTCAGCGTCGAGTTCGACACGGGTGCCACTCACCAGTGGCGCCAGGCCTTTCCGGTGCTGGCCGATCGGCGACTGCGGTGACGGCGGAGGCGTCCGCCCGGGCCAGGGTCAGGGTCCGGGCCCCCGAGCTCGTCGGTCGTGGGTGGCTCGGCACGGGCGGACGGACCCTGTCGCGTGCTGACCTCCGCGGTCGCGTCCTCGTCCTCGACTTCTGGACGTTCTGCTGTGTGAACTGTCTGCACGTCCTCGACGAGCTGCGCGAGGTCGAGCAGCAGTACCCGGATGCGCTGACCATCGTTGGGGTGCACTCGCCGAAGTTCGAGCACGAGGCTGATCCCGACGCCCTGGCGGCCGCCGTCGAGCGTTACGGCGTCCACCACCCCGTCCTCGACGACCCGGAGCTGGTCACGTGGCGCGCGTATGCCGCACGCGCGTGGCCCACCCTCGTCGTCATCGACCCCGAGGGCTATGTCGTGGCGTCGATGTCGGGTGAGGGCCACGGTCCCGGGCTCGCTGCGCTGGTCGGCGAGCTCATCGACGAACACGCAGCGAAAGGCACCCTCCAGCCGGGTCCGGGCCCCTACGTGCCACCGCCCGACCCGGACACCGCCCTTCGTTTCCCGGGCAAGGTCATCGCTCTCGATGACGGGTCGTTCATCGTCTCGGACACCGCGAACCACCACGTCGTGCACGTCGAGGCAGATCTCGAGACCGAGCGGGCACGGTGGGGAGGCCGGGCCGGCTTCAACGAGCCCCAAGGGGTTCTGCTCGCCCCGCCCAGCGTCCGCGGCGCTCTCGGTCTGGACCTGCTCGTCGCCGACTCGGTGAACCACCAGGTCAAGGGCATCAGGTTCTCGGACAACACCATCCACACCGTCGCCGGCACGGGGCGGCAGCTGCGCGAGCGGTCCGGCGGAGGTCCGGCGCTCACCCAGGACCTGTCGACGCCGTGGGACCTTGCGTGGTGGGACGACCGGCTCATCATCGCCATGGCCGGGACGCACCAGCTGTGGGCCTGGACGCCGGGGGACACCCTCGAGGCGGGCACCGTCGAGGTCGTCGCCGGGACGACCAACGAGGGGTTGCGCGACGGTGAGGCTCGACAGGCCTGGCTGGCGCAACCATCAGGCCTGTCTGCCTCGGCCGACGGCACGCGCCTGTGGATCGCGGACTCGGAGACCTCCGCCCTCCGCTCGGTCACCCGCAGCGCAGCGGGACCCGGAAGTGACGGAACTGTCGTCGTCGAGACCCACGTCGGCACTGGCCTGTTCGACTTCGGCCACCGCGACGGCCCGGTCCACCAGGCCCTCCTGCAGCACCCGCTCGGGGTCACGGAGCTGCCCGACGGTTCCGTCGCCGTCAGCGACACCTACAACGGGGCGATCCGGCGCTACGACCCGGTCACCGGGGACGTCACCACGCTCGCCCGCGACCTGGCCGAGCCGAGCGACGCCGTCGTCGAGCGCGACGCCGAGACCGGGGAGGTCCGCCTCGTCGTCGTCGAGTCCGCCGCGCACCGCCTCACCCGGGTCGCGCTCCCTGCGGAGGCCCAGCGAGTGGACGGTCCGGCCCGCCACACCCAGCGCCCTGCCACCGAGCTCGCGCCCGGCGAGGTCCAGCTCGAGGTCGCCTTCGCGCCGCCACCGGGCCAGAAGCTCGACGACAGGTGGGGTGACCCCACGATGCTCGACGTGTCGGCCTCGCCGGAGGGGCTCCTGCTCGACGGAGGCGGCAGGGCTCGGGGACTGCGTCGCAGGATCACCCTGGCGAGCGGCATACGGTCTGGCACGCTCCACGTGTCGGTTCAGGCCGCTGCCTGTGACGGCGATCCCGAGACGGGGGAGGTGCCCGAGCACGCTGCCTGCCATCTCTTCCAGCAGGACTGGGGCCTCCCCCTCACCATTGTCGACGGAGGTCCCGCCACCCTCACCCTCGACCTGAGAGGAGCCTGACGGTGCGCTCCCTCGTCTCCGGGATCGCGGGACTGCTCGCCGTCGTGCTCCTGCCCGTGGCGCTCCTCGTCGGCTGGGTGTCCTCGGTGGGCACCGACACCGAACAGTTCGTCACCAAGATGCGGCCGGTTGCCTCATCACCGGAGGTCCGCGACGCCCTGACGGACCGGGTCATCGACGCCGTCCAGGGCCAGCTCGGGCTGCCGGACCGGGTGGCCCAGCAGCTCGAACCGCCGTTGCGTGAGCTCGTCGGCACCGTCCTCGCGCGACCCGAGGTCGAGCGCGCCTGGGCGACTGCTCTGCGCGGCGCCCACCGGGAGTTCGTGGCCGTCATGGAGGGTGAGCGGCCGGTGAGCGTCGATGCGACCGGCCGCGTCGTCATGCCGCTGACCATCGAGCTCAGCGGCGCGCAACCGCTCCTCGACCGCTACGGCCTCACGGGCCGCGTCGACCTCTCTCCGCAGGTACCGATCCCGCTCTTCTCCGCCGAGGACCTCGCGACAGCACGCCGGACGTACGCCATCGGGTCCGTGGCCGGTTCCTCCGCGCCGTGGATCGTCGTGGGCCTGGCCGGGATCTCCTTCCTCCTCGCTCGGCGCCGCGTCCGGGCCCTCGCTCTGCTCGGCTTCGGTGGCATCATCGCGGCCGCGGCGTTCGCGGGCGCACTCGTGCTCGGGCGCAACGCAGCGGAGGGCGTCGTCCCCGACCCGATCGGCTCGGCCGTCATCACCTCCGCGTACCACCTCGCGGAGGACAGCCTCATGGCCGAGGCTCGTCTGACCCTCTGGGTGGCGGTCGGCATGCTCGCAGTCGCCCTGATTGCCGGACTCGTGGGTGTGATCCTGGGTCGTCGCGGGTAAGTGTGGACCGAGGCGGGCGCGTGGCCCGCCACGGAGAAGGAGACGACATGGGCATCGGACTCGGAGTCACTTTGCTGGTTCTCGGGGCGATCATGACGTTCACTGGGCTCGATGAGAGCATCCTCAACACAGACCTCGACACCGTCGGCATCATCCTCATGGTCGGTGGCGCCCTCGCCCTCATCATGGGCATCATCCAGAACGCCCAGCGCACTCGGCGTACGACGGTCACCGAGCACCGTGGCGAGCCGGAGGTCGTCGAGCGCCGCCCCGTCGTCGAGCGCCGGGAAGAGGTCGTCGACCGTCGCGACGAGGTGGTCGACCGTCGCGACGAGAGGTGACGAGAGGTACTGATCTCCCGCCGCTCACCGAGGGCGGGTTGAGTGCGCAATCCCGCGCGCTCGACCCGCCTTCGTAGTTCGATGGGGGTGTGACGACTCGCCCGACGAAAGGCCTTGGTGGTTCTGCCGCTGGCCGTGGCGGCCGTGCCGGCCGGGCTGCCCGAGCTGCCGCGGCGACGCCGGCGAGCCGCGACCGCTGGGTCGATGCACTCCGGGCCGGCTCGCTGCTCGTCGTCGTCCTCGGCCACTGGCTGATGATCGGCCTCAGCGCAGACGGTGAGATCACCAACGCGCTCGTGATCGTCCCGAGCCTCCAGCCGCTGACCTGGCTGCTCCAGGTCATGCCGCTGTTCTTCCTTGTCGGCGGTGTCGCCCACTCGTATGCCCTCGACTCGCTGGACCGACGGGTGCCGCCGGGGGTGCCGGGCCGCTACGCAGCGTTCTTCCGGGCGCGCGCGGTGCGGCTGCTTCGCCCGTCGATCGCCTTCCTCGCAGTGTGGGTGGGCCTCGGCGCCATCGCGCACCTCACGGGGCTCACCTCCCGGCCGGGCAGTGAGGGCCGCTTCGCGCGTGATGCGCTGGTTGCGGTGCCGCAGCTGCTGTGGTTCGTCGGGATCTACCTCGGTGCCTGCGCGTTCGCGCCGCTCATGCGCAGGCTGCACGAGCAATGGGGGCCGTATGCCGCTGGGCTCCTGGTCGGGTTCGCTCTCCTCACCGACGTGGTGCGGTTCACGGCGGCGCAGTTCGTCGGCAACCTCAACTTCATCGTCGTCTGGCTCGTGTTCCACCAGCTCGGCTTCCTCTGGCGCGATGGCTGGCTGACGCGGCGGGTGGGGTGGCTGCTCCTCGTCGGCGGGTATGGGGTGATGCTGGTGGCCATCACCGTCGGGCCCTACCCGACGTCCATGGTCGGGCTGCCGGGCGAGGCGATCTCCAACATGGCGCCGCCGACGGTCGCGTTGCTGGCCCAGGGTCTGGGCATCTGCGGACTGGCGGTCATCGCCCGGCCGGTGATGAACCGGGTGCTGTCGCGACCGCGGGCATGGCTCGCCGTCGTGCAGGCCGGCCCCTTCGCGATGACGGCGTTCCTCTGGCACCTCACCGCTCTCATGGTCGTCCTGCTCGGGCTGCGGGCGCTCGGCGTCGAGCAGCCGGCCGTGGCGTCGTGGGCGTGGTGGCTGACGCGTCCCCTGCTCTTCGCCGTGCTCGTGGTGGTCACGGCGGCCGTCGTGGTGCTCTTCGTCCGGTTCGACCGAGGGCCGCGCACGGCAACGAGTGTCCCGGTGGGTCTCCCGCGGCGGGTCGACGTGCTGGCTGCGGTCTCCGCGGCGCTGATCTTCCTTGGGATCCTCATCGTGTCGATCGTCGGGGTCGACGTGCTCGGCAACCGGGCCGTGTTCTTCCTCGTGGGCGATGTCACGCCGCTCGTCGGCTTCGCGGTGCTCGCAGTCGGCATCGGGCTCCTCTTCGCGAGCACGGCCAGCGGAGTGTCCCGCCTGGCCGTCCGCGGTGTCGCGTCCGGCGTGCGCGAGTCGCGTCCGGCCAGCCACCAGCCGGACGCGACGTGATCAGCCGAGCTTGCGCTGGTAGGCCGGGCAGAGCTCGACGACCCGGAAGCCGAGGTCCTCGTTGATGCTGACCATCCACGAGTTGGTGCCGTCGTTGCCCGTGGTGATCAGCTTGCGCTCGGGGAAGTCGGCCTGGAGCCGGCGGAGGTTCTCCACCTTGACTGCCATCCCGAGCCGGCGTCCCCGGTGCTCACGGTGGACATACGTGCCGTACTGCCACACCGTCGAGGGTGCTCCGTGGGGCAGGACGAGGTCGGTGTAGGCGACGACCTCACCGCGCTCACTGACCGCGACAGTCGTGAGGCGAGTGCGCCCCATGTCCCGCTCGAGGCCGAGGTACTCCGCGTAACGCGTCGGGTTGAGCGACTCGGGCTCGAACTCGATGTCGCCCGTGGGCGCGTCGACTCCGAGCTGGTTCATGACGTCGCAGAGGGACGGGCGCAAGGGCGCCGGGACGCCATTGACGTGGGTCTCCAGCCGGTAGTGACCCGCCCACCTCGGCCGGGACTGCGCGTCGAGACCATCGAGGTGGTCGTCCGCGACGGGCAGGTTGAGGTGGCGGACGACCTCGGTGTAGCTCAGTTCGAAACCGTGCCGCTCGACGAACCGGCGGTACCCGTGGGCCGGGTCGTCGACGGGGACCATGAAGTCGGTGAGCAGGGAGCTGCGGCCGGCGGATCGGGCGCGCTCGACCAGCCGGTCCATCAACGCGGAGCCGTGGCCGCGCCGCCGATGCTCGGGGTGGACGTGGAGGTCGAACCAGGCCAGCCAGGTGTTGTCCTCCATCGGCAGGTAGAGGGTCGCGACCCCGGCGACGTCCGCACCGTCCTGCGCGACCCAGATCTCCTTGGGCTCGGCCTTGTCCTCGTGACGCCAGTCGAGGAGGGCCTCGTGGTACGACGTCGGTTCGAACCAGGGTCGGCCGAAGACCCGGCTCGCGACCACGGCCTCGTGGGCCCGGCGCGTCTGGTCGTCATCATGGACGTCCAGCAAGGTCGTCCTCGTGCGAACTGTTGTCCCCATGGGAAAGACGGTAGGGACCCGCGCATCGACCGTGCCACCGAGTTTTCCGGCCGTATGCCGCTGGGCGGGTCGCGACGCCCGCTCGCTCGCGCCGCTCCCCACCCCACCCCCAGCGGGAAGAGGTGAGGTCCACCCCTGCAGCTGCAGGAGTGGACCTCACCGTACCGGGCGGGCGGCCCAGCGGGACTGGGCGGCTCAGGGCCGCGTCAGAACGCAGCCTCGGGGACGTCCATGAGGTCGTTGTCGGTGGCCTCGGTGATGGCGCGCTCCGCGGCGAGCCTCGGCAGGACGTTCTTGGCGTAGAACGACGCTGCCGCGACCTTGCCTCGGTAGAAGTCCGCGTCCTTGCCCGACGCGCCGCCGTCGAGGGCAGCCTTCGCGACCTCGGCCTGGCGGAGCAGGAGCCAACCGACGATGAGGTCGCCGGCCGCGAGGAGCAGTCGAGAGGTGTTCTGGCCGACCTTGTAGAGGTTGGCCGTCTCGCCCCCCATGCGCGGGTCGCTCTTCATCAGGTCGTTGATCATGTGGCCGACCATGCCCTGGACGTCCTCGAGGCCCTTGCCGAGCAGCTCACGCTCGGTGTCGAGCGAGCCGCCGAGGTCCTTGGCGAACTCCTGGATCTGCCCGGCGACGTGCTGCAGGGCCTGGCCCTTGTCGCGGACGATCTTGCGGAAGAAGAAGTCGAGACCCTGGATCGCCGTCGTGCCCTCGTAGAGGGTGTCGATCTTGGCGTCGCGGACGTACTGCTCGACCGGGTAGTCCTGGAGGAAGCCCGACCCGCCGAACGTCTGGAGGGACTCGGTGCCGAGGAGTACCCAGGCCCGCTCGGAGCCGAGGCCCTTGACAATGGGCAGGAGCAGGTCGTTGACGCGGTCGGCGAGGTCGGCCTCCGAGCCCTTCTCGAGCTTGGCTGCCGGGTTGCCGCCCTGGGCCTCGCTGATGAGGTCCTGCTGCGTTGCGGTGTAGATGACGAGTGCGCGCAGCCCCTCGGCATAGGCCTTCTGGAGCATGAGCGAGCGACGGACGTCCGGGTGGTGCGTGATGGTCACGCGCGGCGCCGCCTTGTCGGTCATCTGGGTGAGGTCGGCGCCCTGAACGCGCTCCTTGGCGTACTCGAGCGCGTTGAGATAGCCGGTCGAGAGCGTCGCGATGGCCTTGGTGCCGACGAACATGCGGGCGTTCTCGATGACCTTGAACA
>NZ_JAJJPG010000038.1:0-28614 GCF_032907665.1 Intrasporangium sp. | reverse complement strand
CGCTCCTCGGCGTCGCCGCCGATCTCGCCGATCATGACGATCGCGTCGGTGTCGGGGTCATCCTGGAAGGCGGCCAGGCAGTCGATGTGCGTCGTGCCGATGATCGGGTCGCCGCCGATGCCGACCGCGGTCGAGAAGCCGATGTCGCGCAGCTCGTACATCATCTGGTACGTCAGGGTGCCGGACTTCGAGACGAGCCCGATGCGGCCACCCCCGGAGATGTCCGCCGGGATGATGCCGGCGTTGGAGACTCCCGGCGTGATGAGACCGGGGCAGTTCGGGCCGATGATGCGTGTCGTGCCCTTGGCCTCGGCATAGTTGAAGAACTCGGCGGTGTCCTTGACCGCGACGCCCTCGGTGATGACGACGGCGAGCGGGATCTCGGCGTCGATCGCCTCCACGGCAGCGGACTTGGTGAACTGCGCCGGGACGAAGATGACCGTGACATTCGCACCGGTCGCGTCGATCGCCTCCTGGACGGTGCCGAAGACGGGGACCGTGACGCCGCCGTCGAAGTCGACCGTCGTGCCGGCCTTGCGGGGGTTGACCCCACCGACGATGGCCGTGCCGGACTTGAGCATCCGCTGCGTGTGCTTCATGCCCTCGGAGCCGGTCATGCCCTGGACGATGACCTTCGAGTCAGCGTTCAAAAAGATCGACATGGAAAATTGCCTCGATTTCTCTTCGTCGTCAGGGTCAGTTCGCGGCGGCGGCGAGCTCGGCGGCCTTGCGGGCCGCGCCGTCCATGGTCTCTTCGATGATCACGCGGGGGTGGTTGCGCTCGGCGAGGATGCGGCGGCCCTCCTCGACGTTGTTGCCGTCGAGGCGGACGACGAGCGGGCGGTCCTCCTCGTCACCGAGGGCGTCGAGCGCACCGACGATGCCGTTGGCGACCGCGTCACAGGCGGTGATCCCGCCGAAGACGTTGACGAAGACGGACTTGACCTGCGGGTCCGAGAGGATGATGTGCAGGCCGTCGGCCATCACCTCGGCGGAGGCGCCGCCACCGATGTCGAGGAAGTTTGCAGGTTTCGGACCCCGAACGCTGTCGATCTCAGAACCGGCGTAGGCGACGACGTCGAGGGTGCTCATGACGAGGCCGGCGCCGTTGCCGATGATGCCGACCGAGCCCTCGAGGCGGACGTAGTTGAGGTCCTTCTCCTTCGCCTCGGCCTCGAACGGGTCTGCAGCGGACTTGTCCTCGAGCGCGGCGTGGTCGGGGTGGCGGAAGCCGGCGTTCTCGTCGAGCGAGACCTTGCCGTCAAGGGCGATGTACTGGCCGTCCTCGGTCTTGACGAGCGGGTTGACCTCGACGAGCGTGGCGTCCTCGTCGCGGTAGACCTCCCACAGTTTCTTCATGACGTCCATGAGGCCCGGCTTGTCGGCCTCGTCGAAGCCGGCGGCGTCGACGATCTCGCGGGCCTTGGCGTCGTCGACGCCCACGTTGGGGTCGACGTTGATCTTCGCGAGCGCCTCGGGCCGCTCCACCGCGAGCTGCTCGATGTCCATGCCGCCCTCCTTGGAGCACATGGCGAGGTAGCTGCGGTTGGCCCGGTCGAGCAGGATGGAGAAGTAGTACTCCTCGGCGATCTTCGCGCCCTGGGCGATCATCACCTGGTGGACGGTGTGGCCCTTGATGTCCATGCCGAGGATCTGCTCGGCGTGTGCCTGCGCCTCGTCGGGGGTCTTGGCGACCTTGACACCGCCGGCCTTGCCGCGGCCCCCGGTCTTGACCTGGGCCTTGACGACCGTGACGCCGCCCGACTGCTGCCCGACGCGCTCGGCCGCCGCGCGAGCCTCCTCGGGGGTCGTGGCGATGGCGCCGGCCAGAACCGGGACGCCGTGCGCTTCGAACATGTCGCGCGCTTGATACTCGAAGAGATCCACGGGTGAGTCCGTCCTCATCATCGATCGGGAGTCGGCTTACCCTCGGACTCTAGTGCCCCGCACAGAGCGCTCCGACCGGGCGCCCTGCCGACCGGACGAAGATCACACTCCCCGCCCACATGCTGGCGCGCGCGGCGCCGGAGCGCCCCGCGCACGGCCTCCCGAGTTGGTGGTCTCGGTGGTTGCCGCCTACGGTATTCCAAAGATCTTTGGAGGAACGTTGGACGAAACCGCCTCGGCAGGCCCCGCGGTGACTGCAGCACCACCCCCGGCAGGCACCGACCCGGACCGGCACGCCGCCCTCTTCGACGAGCTCGCCCTCGTCGGCAAGGCCTTCGCGAGCGCAAAGCGGCTCGTGCTCATCGACCTGCTCGCCCAGGGCGAGCGGACCGTCGAGTCCCTCGCCCGCGAGGCGGGCATGGGAGTGAGCACGGCATCCGCGCACCTCCAGGTCCTCAAGCTCTCCAACCTCGTCACCACCCGTCGCGAGGGCACCCGCATCCACTACCGGCTCGCGGGCGAGGACGTCGTCGGCCTCTACGCCTCGATGCTCGCCGTGGCCCGTGAGCACTCCGCCGACGTGGAGAAGGCGCTCGCCGCCTACCTCGGCCTCGGTCACGACGACGTCGAGCAGGTGAGCCGCGAGGAGCTGCTCGAGCGGCTCGAACGCGGCGACGTGCTCCTGCTCGACGTCCGGCCGCCGGAGGAGTATGCCGCCGGCCACCTTCCCGGGGCACGCTCGGTCCCGTTCGGCCGGCTCGCGGAACGCCTCGAGACCGCCGACCCGGACGTCGAGATCATCGCCTACTGCCGCGGCGCCTACTGCGTCCTCGCCACCGACGCCGTCCGCCTCCTGCGCGACCAGGGCCGCACGGCCCGGCGGCTCGAGGACGGCCTGCTCGAATGGCGCCTCGCCGGCCACCCCGTCGAGACCGGCGCCTGAGTGCGGCGCCCGGCCCAGCGGCATACGCCCTCACCACCCCCAGTGACCCCCACCAGAGGAACCTCATGACCGACACGCCCACCCCGACCCCCGACCCCGCAGCCGAGCGCACGCCGACGACCAGCCGGCGCCAGCGGCTCGTTGCTCCCCTCGTCGTCACGCTCGTCGCAGCGCTCGTCACCCTCCTCGTCGCCTTCGGCCCGATGCTGACGAAGGGCAGCGAGGCGCCTCCAGCGGGCCAGGCGGCCGGCACGGCCACCGGCGACGCGCCCGGACAGCCCGCCGGTGAGCCCGGGCAGCCGGGTGAGCCCGCGGACACGTCCGAGCAGGACGCCCAGATCGCGGCGCTCGCCACGCTGGCTCGCCGCACCCCCGGCGACCCCGTCGCGCTCGGTGCAGAAGACGCACCGGTCGTCCTCATCAACTACTCCGAGTACCAGTGCCCCTTCTGCGGGAAGTTCGCCCGCGACACCAAGCCCACCCTCGTCACGGAGTACGTCGACAAGGGCCTGCTCCGCATCGAGTGGCGTGACTTCCCCTACCTCGGGCCGGAGTCCACGACGGCCGCCCACGCCGGGCGAGCCGCTGCCGAGCAGGGCCGCTTCTGGGAGTTCCACGACGCGATCTTCGCCGACCAGCAGCCGCCCAACAGCGGCAAGCTGACGGAGGGCTTCCTTGCGGGCATCGCCGAGCGGATCGGTCTCGACGTCGCGCAGTTCCGCACGGACCTCGCCGACCCGGAGGTGCAGGCCCCAGTCGCCGAGGACTTCGACGAGGGTCAGAGCATCGGCGTCACCGGCACGCCCGCCTTCCTCATCAACGGCAACCCCGTCATCGGTGCCCAGCCGACCGAGACCTTCACGCAGATCATCGACGCCGAGCTCGCCAAGGCGGAGGCGGCCACGGCGGAGGCCAAGTGACCGAGGTCGGCCTGCTCGCCGCCTTCGCCGCCGGGGTGCTCGCGCTGCTCTCGCCGTGCAGCGCCCTGCTCGTGCCGTCGTTCTTCGCCTACGCCTTCGCGTCGCGGACGGCCCAGGTGCTGCGAACCCTCGCGTTCTACGTCGGGCTGCTGCTCACGCTCGTCCCGCTGGGTATCGGCGCGAGCTTCGCTTCGTCGCTCTTCTACGGGCACCGGCAGCTGCTCATCGCGATCGCGGGGTGGTCGATCATCGCGCTCGGCGTGCTGATGATCCTCGGCAAGGGGCTCTCCATCCCCTTCATGGACCGACTCCAGGCGCGCTTCACCGCCCAGTCGACCGGCCGCGCCGGATGGGTCTCGACCGTGGCGCTCGGGGCGGTCTACGGGCTCGCGGGGTTCTGCTCCGGCCCGGTGCTCGGCGCGATCCTGACCATGGCGGCGGTGCAGGGCTCGCCCGTCCAGGGCGGGCTGCTCCTCGCGGTCTACGCGCTGGGGATGGCGGCTCCCCTCTTCGTCCTCGCGGCCCTCTGGGATCGCTACGACCTCGGGCGGCGGGCGTGGCTGCGCGGGCGCACGGTTCGCGTCGGTCCGCTCCAGGTCCACTCGACGACGCTCGTCTCGGGGCTGCTGTTCATCGGCATCGGTGTGCTCTTCCTGCTGTTCGACGGCACGGCCGGCATCACCGGCTTCCTCGGCCTGGGCGACACGACCGACCTCGAGTTCTCGCTCCAGGAGCGGATCGCACAGTGGTCGGCCGCCGTCCCCGCCTGGGTCCTCCCCGCGGCCGTGGCCGTCGCCGGCGGGCTCTGGACGGTCCGCCGCTGGCGCTCCCCCGCGCGAGGCGACTGACGCAGCCTCGCGACGCCGCATTGCCTAGCGTGCGCGCCCTGACTCACCGTGCGCGCCGTGCCCGACCCCGCGCAGGATGCATCCCGCCGGCGGAAGGAAACCCGCACGGCGAAGGGAAGCCCGCGCGGCACGCCTCATTCTCGACAGCCGGCCACTGTCCACACCCCCTCGGCTGCCTTGCCCGGCCTCCACAGCTCCCGGCGCACCGCCGCGAGGCCGGCGCGCCACGGTCCACGGTTTCCTCATGAACCTGTCGCTGATCACTCGACACGGCGTCTTCTCGACCGCCGACGCCCGGACCATGGGGCTCACCGACAACGACCTCAAGCGGCTGGTCGGCTCAGGGGAGTGCGTCCGACTGACCAGAGGCTGGTACGCGCCGGCCATCGGACCGCTTGACCCGATCGAGCGACATCGGCTGACCGCGCTCGCACTCGGGCGCGAGTACTGCGGCAGGGCAGCTCTCAGCCACTCCTCGGCCGTCGTCGCCCAGCGGATCGCGACGCACGCTGTGGATCTGTCAAAGGTGCATCTGACCTTGGGGGCACGCAGGGGTCACGAGGCCAGGGCCATCGCCGGTCACTCAGCGGGCGATCCGCGCCGTGCGGACGGGCTCAAGGCACCGGGGGTGTCCACCCGACGCAAGGGCCTGGTCCTCCAGGGCCGATCGGCGAAGTGACCTACCCCGCTGCCGAGCCCGGCCCCGGGGCATGGGTCACGCCGTCAGCGGTTCCCCTCGCGTGGGCAGCTGTCCAGACGGGGCTGGTGTCCGGAGGTCTGAGTGCCCTTGTCTCGGCCGACGCTGCTCTGCATTCGGGCCAGCTGAGCATCACGGATCTCGCCGAGGCCTTGGACCGGTTCCGCAGGCATGCCGGCATCCAGCAGGTGCGGGCCGCCCTTGCCGGTGCGGACGGTCGGCACGAGTCCCCTGGAGAGACCAGGGCCGCCTTCGTGAAGCGCCTCGTCGGCTTCGACGTGGAGCCGCAGGTCGAGGTCGTCGCGGAGGGACGCACCTACCGCGCGGACTTCCGGATCGTCGGCACGCGCGTGCTCGTCGAGTTCGATGGTGCGGTCAAGTACGCCACTGATGGGGGCTGAATCAGGCTGCGCTCACGTTGGCGCGGACCCATTCCACGATCTCGTGGGTCGGCGCACCGGGCGTGAAGACCTTGGCCACGCCGAGCTCCGCGAGCTGAGGGATGTCATCGTTGGGGATGATTCCACCGCCGAAGACGATGATGTCGCTCGCATCCCGCTCCTTGAGCAGCTCGACGACCCGGGCGAAGAGCGTCAGGTGCGCGCCGCTCAGCACGGACAGGCCGATCGCGTCGGCGTCCTCCTGAATGGCCGCCTCGACGATCTGTTCGGGCGTCTGGTGCAGCCCCGTGTAGATGACCTCCATGCCTGCGTCGCGCAGTGCACGGGCGACGACCTTCGCGCCGCGGTCGTGCCCATCCAGACCAGGCTTGGCGACGATGACGCGGATGACGCCTCCGGTGGGTGCGCTGGAGTCAGAGGGGGAAGTCATGCCGCGCACTCTAGTCAGGCGGGTGCGACGCGTCGACGAAACGTGATCGATCGCCCAACCGCTCGCCCATCTCGACCCGACAGGGGCAACCGTCACTCCGGGTGTGAGCGAGCTCACACGGCGTCGGGCCGCTGTTGCGCCGGTGGATCCGCAGCGACAGACCACCCTTCACCGCTGATTTCGTAGCCCAGTTCACGAATCGGGAGAAATTCGGTCGCGCTCATCCTTTCCTCCGGGCCGTTCATCCCCTAGTGTCATGCCTGGTCGTGATCCCTCCTCCACGACGCGAACCTAAGGAGAATCGTGGTCGATTTCCCGATAACGAATCGGTCACGTTACCCTCGGGTCTCGCCATCGGACTGAGATAGGTAAGCGCTGCGTGTCCAACAACCACTATGTGGGCCGTCATCGGCCTGCGGCCAAGCCCGCCCGGGGTCGCCAGATCATCGTCCCCGTGGCCCTGCTCTCCTCCACCGTCGCCGCTGGGCTCATCGTCCGTGACGCCGGTGCGAGCCCACTGAGCGCCGAGGCCGCCAGCATGAAGAACGTGTCCAACTCCGTTGCGGGCCTCGGCCTGGTAGCCGACACGGATGCCATCGCCGCCGCGACCGGAGACCGTGGCAACCTGCGCGCCTCCCGTGACGGGGTCCGCGCCGAGGCCGCGCTCGGACTGGCCGCCAGCTCGGCGGCCGAGGCCGGTGCCGAGGCCGCCAAGGAGGCGCTGGAGCGCATCGCGGCCGAGAAGGCCGCGGCAAAGAAGGCCGCCGCGGCGAAGGCCGCGGCCGAGAAGAAGAAGAAGGAGGCGGAGCGCAAGCGCCGCCTCGCTCTTGCCCAGCGCTGGATCGCTCCCTTCCACGGCTACACGCTCACGTCCGGATACGGCTGGCGTTGGGGCCGGATGCACCCGGCCCAGGACCTTGCCGCGCCGAGCGGGACCCCCGTCTACTCGATGTCGACCGGCACGGTCGTCTTCTCGGGCTGGTCCAACGAGGGCTATGGCTACCTGGTCAAGATCCGCTACTGGGATGGCACCGTCTCCTGGTTCGCCCACAACAGCCGTTTGCTCGTCAGCATCGGCGAGAAGGTCTCTCCCGGCCAGAGGGTGGCCTACAGCGGCAACACCGGCAACTCCACCGGCCCGCACCTGCACCTCGAGATCCACCCGGGCGGGGGCGCTGCCGTGGCGCCCCGCAGCTGGCTCGCGGCCCGCGGCGTCTACCTCTGAGCCGCCCATCCTGCGCGCACGGTTTCCTCGGCCGGACCGGCGTGAGAGCGTCACACCTGCGCTTGAGCAGATGAGCGGCGTGATGCAGTCAGCGGCTCCCCTCAAGCCTCGCCTCAAGCCACGCCTCAGAGCTTGACGACGGGGGCATACCGGAGCAGCAGCCGCTTGACCCCGAAGTCCCCGCCGAAGTCGACATGGGCCAAGGACTTGTCACCCTCCCCCTCGACGCGCACCACCGTGCCCAACCCGAAGGCGTCGTGGGTCACCCGGTCGCCCGGCTTGAGCGCGACGATGGGGCGACTACCCGGGCTGCGCACCCCGGGGCGGGCGGCCAGTGTCGCGACGGCGGGCTGGCTCGAGCCCCGGGCTCCCGAGAACGAGGGCCCGAGGCGCTGCCAGTCGAGCAGGTCGCCCGGGATCTCGTCGAGGAAGCGTGACGGCGGGCCGTACTGCGGTGCTCCCCAGGCGGACCGCACCGCTGCCCGAGTGAGGTACAGCCGCTCCCGGGCGCGAGTGATGCCGACATACGCGAGCCGTCGCTCCTCCTCGAGCTCCTTGGGGTCGCCGAGCGAACGGAGGTGGGGAAACGTCCCGTCCTCCATCCCGGTGAGGAAGACGACGGGGAACTCGAGGCCCTTGGCGGTGTGGAGGGTCATCAGCGTGACGACCCCCTGGGACTCGGCCCCGGGCTCGTCCGGCACCTCATCGGCGTCGGCGACGAGCGACACCTGCTCGAGGAACTCCTCGAGCGCGCCGGCAGGTCCGACGTCCTCGGGCTCGTCGCCCCCTGCCGCGCCCCCGCCTCCACCGACCTCGGCCTCCAGGGCGCGCCGCTCGTCGAACTCCTGAGCCACGGCGACGAGCTCGGCGAGGTTCTCGACGCGCGTCTCGTCCTGGGGATCGTGACTCGCCCGGAGCTCGGCGAGGTAGCCGCTCTGCTCGAGGACCGCCTCGAGCAGCACCGCGATCCCGCTGCCGCTGTCGTACACGGTCCGCAGCTCCTCGAGGAGCGCGGTGAACCCCTTGACCGCAGCGACCGACCGCGTTGCGATGCCCGGGGCGTCCTCGACCCGCCCGAGCGCCGCCACGAAGGGGATGCGCTCCCGCTCGGCGAGCGCCGCGACACACGCCTCGGCCCGGTCACCGATGCCACGCTTGGGGACGTTGAGGATGCGCCGCAGGTTGACGGTGTCGGTGGGGTTGGAGATGACGCGAAGGTAGGCGAGCGCGTCCTTGACCTCGCGACGCTCGTAGAAGCGCGTGCCGCCGACGACCTTGTAGGGCAGCCCGACCCGGACCAGGACCTCCTCGATGGCCCGCGACTGGGCGTTGGTCCGGTAGAAGACCGCGACGTCGCCTGGCCGCACGCCCGTCTCGGCGAGCTCGTCGATCTGCTTGGCGACGAAGGCGGCCTCGTCGTGCTCGTTGTCGGCGACGTAGCCGACGATCATCGGGCCGTCGCCGGAGTCGGTCCACAGGTTCTTGGCCCGCCGGCCCTCGTTGCGGGCGATGACGGAGTTCGCGGCCCGCAGGATCCGTTGGGTCGACCGGTAGTTCTGCTCGAGCAGGATGGTCCGCGCGTCGGCGTAGTCCTTCTCGAACTCGAGGATGTTGCGGATCGTTGCGCCGCGGAACGCGTAGATCGACTGGTCCGAGTCGCCGACGACGCACAGCTCAGCCGGTGTCATGGCCGGGACGTCCGGGCTCTGGCCGGGGACCCCGTCACCGACGAGCTCCCGGATCAGCTGGTACTGGGCCTGGTTGGTGTCCTGGTACTCGTCGACGAGGATGTGCCGGAACCTACGCCGGTAGTACTCGGCGACATCGGGGAAGGCCTGGAGCATGGTGACGGTCATCATGATGATGTCGTCGAAGTCGAGTGCGTTGGCCTGGCGGAGCCGCCGCTGGTACTGCGTGTAGGCCGCCGACAGGGTGCGCTCGTGGTGGTTCCCCTCGGTGACCTGGCCGGCGTAGGTCTCCTCGTCGATGAGCTCGTTCTTGAGGTTGCTCACCTGGGCCGAGAAGCTGCGCGGCGGATAGCGCTTCGGGTCGAGGTCGAGGTCGCGGATGACGAGGCTCATGAGCCGCTGGCTGTCGGCCGCGTCGTAGATCGAGAACGTCGACTTCATCCCGACCTTGGCCGCCTCGCGCCGCAGGATGCGCACGCACGCGGAGTGGAAGGTCATGACCCACATCGACCGCGCGCGCGGACCGACGATGGCCTCGACCCGCTCGCGCATCTCGGCGGCGGCCTTGTTGGTGAAGGTGATGGCGAGGATCTGGCCGGGCTGCGCGCCCCGCTTGCCGAGCAACCAGGCGATCCGGTGGGTGAGCACGCGGGTCTTGCCGGAGCCCGCGCCGGCGACGATGAGCAGCGGCGTCCCCTCGTGAACCACCGCCTCCCGCTGCTGCGGGTTGAGCCCCGCGAGCAGCGTCTCGGGGTCGGCTGAGCCCCACGCGGGTGCCGTATGCCGCTGGGCCGGCTCCCCGCCGACCTGCCCCTCGCGCGCGGCGGCCTCGGCCCACGTCGGGACGCCGTGCGCGGTGACGTGGGGGTCCGTCGTGGCGCGCACGTCCGAGTCCGCTGCGACCTCCGCCGCCGACGACGGTCCGGGTCCGGTCTGCGGTGGCCCGTCGGGCCCGAACAGGTCGTCGAAGAGCGTGCTCATGATGCCCCCAGCCTACGTCGGTCGACCGACACCCCCGGCCACACGACCCACACCCAGGGAGAGTGCGAAGCAGGTGCCGACGCCACGTGCGCACCTGACGTGGGCGAGGATGTGTGCGTGTCGAACCACACCAGACCCGACGTGGTCATCCGCGAGGCCGCGACCGACGACGTCGACGACCTCGTCCGGCTCGTCCGCGAGCTCGCCCGCTACGAGAAGGAACCGCAGTCCGCCGTGGCGACCGCCGAGCACTTCCGGGACGCGCTGTTTCCCCGGGAGGGGAGCCCAGCGGCATACGCCCATGTCGCGGAGCGCGACGGAGCCGTGGTGGCGATGGCTGTGTGGTTCACGACCTTCTCGACGTGGACCGGGCGGCCCGGGCTCTGGCTCGAGGACCTCTTCGTCGAGCCGTCCCAGCGTGGCCTCGGCATCGGCACTGCCCTCCTCGCGCAGCTGGCCCGGATCTGCGCGGAGCGCGACTGGACGCGCCTCGAGTGGGCGGTGCTCGACTGGAACACGCCTGCCGTGGAGTTCTACCGGTCACATGGGGCCCAGCCACAGGACGACTGGACGACCTTCCGGTTGACCGGCGAGGCGCTGCACCGTCTCGGCGGTACCTGAACGGGAGGTGATGGGGGCCACTGGTCCCTGTTCGAGAGCAGGAACCGGCTCCATGCTGTGTACTAGGACCCCCGAGAACATCCGGAGACGCCATGCCAGGACAGACGAGGCGACCGATTCGTCCCGCTGACACCATGTGGCTCAACATGGACCGACCCAACAACCTCATGGTCATCGAGTCGCTCATGTTCCTCGACGGCGTGCCTGACTGGGACGAGGTCACCGACCTCATCCAGCGCCAGGTCGTCGACCAGTTCCCGGTGTTCCACCAGCGGCCCGAGTCCCCGGCCCTGCTCGGGCAGCCCTGGTGGGTCGACGACGAAGGCTTCTCCCTGGACCGGCACGTCGTCCGGGTCACGCTGCCGCCACCGGGAGACGACGCGACCCTCCAGGCCCACATCGAGGCCGAGCTCGACGAGCCCCTGAACCGGGGCCACCCGATGTGGCGGATGCATCTGATCGACGGCTACGGCTCGGGCTCCGCCGTCCTCCTGCGCATCCACCACTCGCTCGCCGACGGGATCGCACTGACGCGGGTCCTCCTGTCCTTGACCGAGGGCGATCCGGCT
Organism: Intrasporangium sp.; assembly: GCF_032907665.1. Classification (GTDB taxonomy): domain Bacteria; phylum Actinomycetota; class Actinomycetes; order Actinomycetales; family Dermatophilaceae; genus Intrasporangium. The sequence continues at coordinate 17,404 of NZ_JAJJPG010000038.1, read as the reverse complement.
GAGAGCGCCGACATCGCCGTGGCGACCGAGGCCACGCTGGACACCTCGCTGCCCGGAGCTCTGGACAACCCGGAAGCCGTCGAGACCATCGGCGAGCTCGACGCCCTCGATCCCCTCGACCGCCTCGACCGCCTCGACCGCCCCAGCGCTGGTCACGCCGGCGACATCGGTGACACCGGTGACGCCGACAACCACACCGGCGCGGGCTTCCACCTGCCCACGGTGCCCCTGGTCGGCCCGGGCCTCCGGCTCGCCCGCGACGGTGTCGGCCAGCTGCTCAAGCTCGCGACCCCGCGCGGAGCGCTCGATGCGACCCGACTGGCGATCCGCACGACGCGCGTCGTCGGCGACCTCGTCTTCGCCCACAACCCCGACAACCCCTTCGACGGGCGGCCGGGCGGGGCCAAGCGGGTGGTGTGGACCCAGCCCCTCCCCCTCCTGGGGCCCAAACAGCTCGGCCGTCTCGCCGGCGCGACGCTCAACGACGTGCTCATGAGCGCTGTCGCTGCGGCGCTGCACCGATACCAGCTCGACCGGGGCGAGAATCCCGTCGACCTCGTCACCATGGTCCCGGTCAACGTGCGGCCGCTCGACGAGCCCCTCCCGCGCGAGCTCGGCAACCGCTTCGCCCTCGTCTTCTTCCACTTCCCCAGCGCCCTGAGTGCACCGCTGGCGAGGCTGGCCGAGACGAAGCGCCGGATGGACTGGATCAAGCGCTCCCCCGAGGCGGTGCTCACCTACACCCTCATCAACGCGATCGGGCGGGCCAACCCGAGCGTGGAACGCCTCCTCGTGGACTTCTTCGCCAACAAGGCGATCGGCGTGACGACCAACGTCGCCGGGCCACGGTCCCCACGCACCCTCGCAGGGGTGCCCCTGAGCGGTGTGCTCGGCTGGGTGCCCGGGTCGGGCCGGCAGACCCTCGGCGTGTGCATCTTCACCTACGCCGGCACGGTCCGCGTCGGCTTCATGTGCGACGCGGAGGTCGTGCCGGACCCCGAGCGGCTCCTCGCGGCGTTCGAGGACGAGCTGGACCACATCGTGCACCTCGCCCGTCCCCGCCCGCGCCGGGCAAGGAGCCGTCGTGCCCACTGACCACGCCCGGCGAGACGTCGAGGTCGACGCGGGCCTCGACACGGTCCTGGCCACCATCCGTGACGTCGGCAGCCAACCGGAGTGGATCCCCACGATCACCGAGGCCGAGGTGATCGAGAGCGACCGCACCGGCCTGCCGCGGGAGGCGCGGTTCGCTGCCTCGACCGCCGTCGGAACCGACCGCTACACGCTGGCCTACGAGCACTCCCCCCACGGGATGAGCTGGACCATGGTCGAGGGACGACTCCAGACCGGGCAGGAGGGCATCTACACCCTGGAGGACCTCGACGGCGGCGGGACTCGCGTCACCTACGACCTGACGATCCACCACAGCCTGCCCCTGCCGGGATTCATCCGCTCGCGCATCATCAAGGGTCTCGTCGAGGAGACGCTCACGGGACTGCGCTCTCGGCTCCAGCCCCCTGCCTGACCGGACCCCACCTCACCGGGACCGTCCGGTCGTAGGGTGGCGTCATGACGACTGCGACTGGTGTGTTCGTCCGCGAGCATGGCGAGCGCGATGTTCTCGAGCTCCGTGACTACGACGTGCCGCCGCCCGGCCCGGGCGAGGTGCAGGTGGAGCTGGCCGCCGCGGGCGTGAACTTCATCGACGTCTACCGCCGACAGGGCGTCTACCCGGGGAAGACACCCTTCGTCCTCGGCGAGGAGGGCGCCGGCATCGTCGTCGCCCTCGGGGAAGGCGTCGACTCGTTCGCGGTGGGCGACCGTGTCGGCTGGGCCCAGGCGCCGGGGAGCCAGACCACCCTCGCCAACCAGCCGGCATCCCTCATCGTCTCCGTGCCCGACGGCGTCGACCTTGAGACGGCGGCAGCCGCCATGCTCCAGGGGATGACTGCCCACTACCTCGTCAACAGCACGTATGCCGCTCGGCCCGGTGACGTGGCGCTCGTTCACGCTGCTGCCGGCGGGGTCGGGCAGCTCCTCGTGCAGCTGCTCGTGGCCAAGGGCGCCACCGTCGTCGCGACCGCCGGGTCGGCCGAGAAGCTCGAGGTCGCAAGGCGTCTCGGCGCTGCCCACCTCATCGACTACTCCCAGGTGACGGACCTCGCGGCCGCGGTGCGCGAAGCGGCGGGCCGCGGTGTCGACGTCGCCTATGACGGAGTGGGCCGCGCGACCTTCGACGCCTCGCTCGCCTCTCTCCGGCCGCGCGGCCTCCTGGTCCTCTTCGGTGGGGCGAGCGGTCAGGTGCCTCCCTTCGACCTGCAACGCCTCAACGCCGGCGGCTCGCTCTTCGTGACGCGCCCCAAGCTCGGGGACTACGTCGCCGATCGCGACGAGCTCGTGTGGCGGGCCCGGGAGGTCTTCGGGGCCATCGCGGACGGCAGTCTGAAGATCGAGATCGGCGGCCGGTTCACCTTCGACCAGGTAGCGGAGGCCTATGAGGCGCTGGAGGGACGGCGCACGACCGGCAAGCTGATCCTCGTGCCGTCGGACCGGGACGCAACGTGACGCGAACGCTCTTCCGGCACGAGCGGATCTGGACCGGGACGACGGGGGCGCCGTGGACGAACGCGCTGCTCGTCGAGCAGGGCCGGGTCGTGGCGGTCGGGTCGGAGGCACTCGACCACGGCGGGGCCGACATCGTCGACCTGCCCGGAGCCCTGGTCCTGCCGGGCCTCCACGACGCCCACATCCACACCGAGTGGGTGGCGCGTGACCTCGCCGAGGTCGACCTGCGCGAGGCCCGCTCGCTCGAGGAGGCCCTTGGGCTGATCCGGGATCATGTCGCGTCCACCCCCGCCGGCCGACCGCTCAGCTCGGGTCGGTGGAACAGCAACCGGTGGGACGTCCCCGCCCAACCGGGCCGGCAGGCCCTGGACTCGGTGACCGGCGACCGCGTCGCCGTCCTCGACTCGGTCGACGGGCACACGGTGTGGGCGAACTCCCTGGCCCTGGAACGGGCTGGGATCACGCGCGACACACCGGACCCTGTCGGCGGCGAGATCGTCCGGGACGCCGATGGCGAGCCGACGGGCATCCTGCGCGAGTCAGCCCAACGCCTGCTCGACCCCCTCATCGAGGGCCCGGACGCCGAGCCCCTGCGTCCCCTGCTCGAGCGCTGCCAGGACTGGCTGCTCTCCGTGGGGCTGACGAGCATCACGGACATCGACGGCGAGGACGCGCGGGCCGCCTACCTCGCGATGCACGAGGACGGCGGACTGCGGCTCCGCGTCACCACGTGCGTGCGCGACCCGGACCTCGAGCTCGCCATCTCCGAGGGTCGCCGCTCCGGCCAGGGCGATGACCTCTTCCGCGTAGGACCGGTGAAGTTCTTCAGCGACGGCGCGCTCGGTTCGCACACCGCCCACATGACCGAGCCCTATGTCGGCGGCGCCCCGGGACACGAGTCGTGCGGGATGGCTGTGACGCCCTATCCCGTTCTCCTGGAACGGATCCGGATGTCCTTGGACGGTGGTCTCGATGTCGCCACCCACGCGATCGGCGACGAGGCCAACCGGCTCGTCCTCGACGCCTTCGGTGTCATGCGCACCGAGGGCCACCGGGGGATCCTCCGGATCGAGCACGCCCAGCACGTGCGGACCGTCGACATCCCCCGGTTCCGCACCCTCGATGTGATCGCGTCGATGCAGCCGAGCCACTGCACCGCGGACCACGAGCTCGCTGACGAGATCATCGGCCCGCGTCGGCTCGCGTCCTACGCCTGGCGGTCGTTCCTCGACGCTGGGGTCCGGCTCGCCTTCGGCTCCGACGCGCCGGTCGAGGACCCGAACCCGTTCTTCGGGCTGCACGCCGCCGTCACGCGCCGTCGGGCGGATGGCCATCCCCTCGGCGGCTGGCGCCCCGAGGAGCGGATCACGCTCGACGAGGCAGTCCGGGCGCACACCGTGGGCGCCCACGAGGCCGTCGGGCGGACCGACGTCGGCAGGCTGGAGCCGGGCCAGCTCGCCGACTTCGTCAGCATCGACCGGGACATCTGGGCGCTCGAGGACTCGGACCCCATGGCCATCCGGGACACGGCGGTCGTACAGACCTGGGTGGGCGCCGAGCTCGCCTTCGAGCGGGACTGAGCCCAGCGGCATACGTCCGTCTCCTGCGCCAACCCCGCGCGGGGGTTCGTGCGTTCATCCTGTGAGAAGGAGGATGCATGCGGCCGATGGACCCGGACTTCGCGACGTACGTTCGCGCGAGGCAGCACGCCCTGCTGCGGGCGGCCTATCTCGTCTGCGGCGACGTCCACCGGGCCGAGGACCTGCTCCAGCAGGCGTTCGAGAAGCTCGCCCTGCACTGGGACACGGTCCGCCACGGGCACCCCGATGCGTTCGTGCGGCGGATCCTCTATCGCGACGCCGTCTCGGCGTGGCGCCGGACGCGACGCGAGCAGCTGACGGTCGCGCTGCCAGAGGTGTCGTATGCCGCTGACGACGTCCACGTCGAAGCGCGCGTCGAGCTGGAGCGGGCTCTGGCACGGCTCACCCCGAAACAGCGGGCCGTGCTCGTGCTCCGCTTCTTCGAGGACCGCAGCGAGGCGGACACGGCGGAGGTGCTCGGGGTGTCGGTCGGCACGGTCAAGAGCCAGACGCACACGGCGCTCCAGCGCGTGCGCGAGCTCGTGCCCCACCTCGGACCCACGCTGACGGGAAGGGAGACGTCATGACGAAGCACGAGCTGGGGACGCTGCTCGAGGACCTCAGCACCGGAATTCGCGAGATCGACCTCGCGGAACGCGCATGGCACGGCGCGGCGGTGAGACGGGCACGCGCGCGCCGCCGCGTCATCGGCGGGGTCGCTGCGGCAGCGGCCGTCGCCCTCGCCGGGTATGCCTGGCTCGGCCCGGCCGCGGACTCCGACGTCACGCCGTCCGGTCCGATGCGGACCAGCCGGACGAGTGGGCCCAGCCAGCAGTCGACGCCAGCCTGGAGGGCCGCATCCGACGGCACCCCCTACGTCGTGGCCCCGGCCCTCGGCACTGAGCACTCGCTCCCGTGGACGGACCTCGGCCTGCCCCAGGAGATCAGGTCCGACGAGTCGCGCACGAGGCTGGCAGACGTCCCGGCCGCCGAGCGCGCAACCGCGCGGGCCGTCTACCTCACGCCGGCGGACGGCCGCAGTCCTGAGGACGCAGCGACCTTCCGTCCTGTCGTCGTGCTGGCGGACGGCGTCCAGGCGGAGGTCGAGGCGGTCACTCTCGAACGGGTCAGCGACGCCGAGGGCAACGCGCATCCGCCCCTCGATGCCCGCGCCGTCGACGAGGGTTCGCGGCTCGTCTTCGCCCAGCCGGGCGCCGTGGTCGTCGTGGACCTGCCCACTGCCTCGGTCACGCGCGTCCCGGTCCCGGACCCCCACCTCGAATGGGCCGGCTGGCCCGCCGACGATGGCACGCACGTCGTGGCGAGGTCTGCCGACGCCGTCTGGCTGGTCGACCCGGCCACCGGGACCGTCGCCCGTCCCACCGCGGGTGAGGGCGAGGCCATGGCCGGACGGTATGCCTTCGAGGCGGGACGGTCCGGCGCCACCCTCGACTCGGTCCACGACGGCGTGCGCAGTCGAGCCGCTCTGCCCTGGCCGATGGTGGAGCCGTGGGGCGACACGATGGGCACTGCTCGCGCGGACGCACAGGTCGCCTGGGTCGCGTCCGCCACCTTCCTGGGCGACACCGGCGCCCGGAAGCTCGAGGCCACGGCGCCATACCAGGGGCTGGTCGCCCTGCGCACCGAGGCGATGCCGATCACGGAGCCACCAGAGATGCGTCTCGTCGTCCTCGGCGAGGACCCGCCGCGCAGCAAGGGCTGCTGCCGCGTCGTCGGCTGGTCCCCCTCCGGTCGCCACGTCCTCTACCTCACCCACACGCCGACGGGGTCCCACGTCCTCGCCTGGGACGTGGAGAGCGGCACGTTCAGTCGGGTCACCCGGATCACGGGGCGAGACCGCCTGCCGGGACTGCTGGCGCTGGGAGCCGGCTTCCATCGGTACTGAGCTTCAGCGGCATACGGCGTGGGTCGTGTGTGTGTCTCGCGCCCGCGGTACCGTCACGGCATGGGAGAGGGCCACCGCTACGTCTACACCGACAAGCAGATGCCGTCGATCCACGGCGCCATGGCCGCCGTGTCCAAGGAGATCCGGGCCCGGGCGGACGAGCACGGCATCGACCACATCGTGCTCGAGCTGGTGAACCTGCGAGCCTCACAGCTCAACGGGTGCGCCTTCTGCCTCCACCTCCACACGCACCTCGCCCTGCGGGACGGCGAGTCGCCCCAGCGGATCGCCGTGCTGCCCGCTTGGCGCGAGTCCGGCCTGTTCACCCGGGTCGAGCAGGCTGCGCTGAAGATCGCCGAGGCCGTCACCCTCGTCGCCGACCGCCACCTCAGCGACGACGAGTACGACCTGCTCCGTGAGGACCTCACCGACGACCAGCTCGCCCTGCTCGTCTACGCCGCGACCATGATCAACGCCTTCAACCGCATCTCGATCCTCAGCCATCACCCGGTGACCTACCGGGAGCAGTTCGGCGCACCACCCGGGGGTGGAAAGGCCGGGGAGAAGGCCGCAGGCAAGGACGGGGGGACGGACGAGGCGTAGTCGACCCCGGTGCGGGCGCCCTCAGTCGTTGCCCGGCACGACGCTGAGGAGCAAGGTCGCGAAGAGTGTCAGGGCGCCGACGACGACCAGGAAGACGCCGATGATCCCGACGCCACCGGCTCCGTCGGCGGTCGAGTCGCGGCGTCGCCGGCGCCCGAGAACGACGAGCACCACGCCGGCCACGACCCACGCCAGCCCGATGAGGAGCCCAGCGAGGACGCCGGCATTCCAACGCACCTAGCCCGACCGCCTCACCACAGAGCGGCGACGAGGGCGGCGAGCAGCCCGGCACCACCGGCCGCGTCGAGCTGGGTGCGCGCCGACTCGCCCCGGCGCGTGCGTGCGTTGCCGATCTCGGCCATCGCGACGACGACGAGCGAGAGGATGATCTTGACGGTGATCTTGGCGTAGTTGAGCGACTCCCCCTCCTCCTTCATCGCCTCGGCCAGGCCCACGATCGCGATGCCGAGGAGGAGCTGCGCGCGCGCCGCCCACACGATGGCGGCCGGGAAGCGGTCAGCGCCGCGCGCCACCACCCACCCGCCGACGATGACGGCCATGCCGAGCAGGTGCAGGGCGACGACGAGGTCGTAGAGGAAGTCCATGGCGGCATCCTATTGACGGTCGATCAGGAGCTCGGGCAGGTGGTGCCACGCGCTGCTGAGAGGCACGTCCCGAAGCCGGTCGACGGGCACCCACCGGGCGTCCGCCGTCGTCCCTCCGACGTCGTGGATGACGATGTCGCGCGGCTCGGGGCACGTCGCGCGGTAGACGATGCGGATCGCGTGGAAGTTCTCGACGACGCCGTTCGGGGCGCGGCCCACCCAGTGCGAGGACTGCACCTCGACGAGGTGGCCGAGCGCGATGCGCTGGCCGGTCTCCTCCCACACCTCGCGGTGCACGCCATCGACCGGCGACTCGCCCTCGTCGAGACCACCTCCGGGCAGACCCCAGTCGCCGGCGACGTGCGTCTGCTCGTTGAACTGGGTGAGGAGCAGGCCGTGCCTGCTCGTCACGATCGCGTAGGCCGCCGCGCGCTGGAACGGGTCGCCCACCTCGCCGGGCGCGACGTCGGGGTCCCGGGGCACCACAGACTGCTCAGGCCGTATGCCGCTGAGCGGGCTCACGACATAGGTGAGCTCGAGCGCCCCATCCATCGCGTACTCCGCCGTCGTGGCCGACTCGACGAGCCACCCGTGCGTGGCGAGGAGAGCCTCCGGGTGCTGGCCGTGGGCGAGCCTGCCGGCCTCGACGTGGGAGCCGTCGACTGCCTGGCCGAGGACGCGGATGCCGCCCGGGACGTTCGTCCTCATCGCCGACCGGCCACAGCCGCCAAGGACATGGCGCGCTCGTACTCGGCCACGGCGAGGGCCGCGACACGGGGCCAGTCCTGCTCCGGCGGGTGCTCGACGTTCCACCGGCGCATGCGCGCGACCCGGGCGCGATCGACGGCCAGACCGGCGAGCGCGCCCGCCATCGTCGCGTCGTCGGGGACGACGAGCCCCCCGACGTCGTGGGTGACGAACTCACCGATCCCCGAGCCGGAGCGACCGACGACGGGCAGGCCGGTCGTCCGCGCCTCCAGGGCAGCGATGCCGAACGACTCGAGCGCCGACGGTGAGACGTAGACGTCGGCGACGGCATATCTCTGTCGCAGCTCGTCGCGGGAGACCCGGCCGGGGAGCGAGACCCAGCCGATGCCCTCGCGGGCGAGGTAGGCCTCGACCTTCCTCCGGTCCGGGCCCTCCCCGAGGATGGTCAAGGTGAACGAGCCCCGACCGGCGAGGAGCTCGGCTCGTGCGACGAGCTCGACGAGGGCGCGAGGACGCTTGCGGGCGGCGAGGCGCATTGCCGTGACCAGCTGCAGGGGTGGCCGGGGCGAGCCAGGGACGGGGACATCGGGGCCACTCGAGTGGGGGCTGGGGACATCGGGGCCACTCGAGTGGGGGCTGGGGACATCGGGGCCACTCGAGTGGGGGCTGGGGACATGTCGAGTGGCCTCGTCCTCGACAGGGCGCCACCGGTCCACGTCGATCCCGTTGGGCAGCACGGAGACGGAGGCCGAAGGCCCGACGAGCTCCCGGAGCGGCGCGGCCGCCACGCCCGACACCGCCGACATCGCGACACCCCGGGCGGCCCACCGCCGCACGAAGCCGACTGCGTCGAATCCCGGCGCGACCTGGCCGAGCATGCAGTGCCACGTCATCGCCGTGGGGAGGCCGAGGCCGAGAGTGACCCGGGTGCTGTCCCATGCGAAGGGCGAGACCACGCCGGTCTGGACATGGGCGACGTCGAACGCACCCCCGGTGAGGCGACGACGCAGCTCGCGGGGGGCGAGCGGGTTGACGGGGAGCTCCCACGGGAGCCGCACGGCCAGGCGGTGGACCGGGATGCCGTCGACGACGGTGATCTCGCCATGCCGCTCGCCCTGCGGCCCGGGGGTCGCCGTGAACACCTCGACCTGGTGCCCGAGCCCGACGAGGTGTCGGGCCAGGTCGTGCGACTGCACCTCGATGCCTCCGAGCCTGGGCAGGTAACAGTCCGTCAGCAGCGCCACCTTCACGGGGTCACTCTGTCATGCGCCGACCCGGCATGCGGGCGCCGGCTCGCACGCTCGCGAGGAGCATCCGACCGTCACCGAAGAGAGGGAGGACGAAGACGGCGTGTGCGGCATACCACCACGCGAGGCCGGAGCCCGGCGCTGCTACCCACCACACCGGGGCTGCGAGCAGGCAGGCGCCCGGGCCGGCCACCGCCACGAGTCCCACCTGGCGTGCCGAGAGGGTGCCGACCGGCGCGACGGAGAAGCGCCAGGCCGTGCGCTCGAGCGTGATGTGGGTGATTCCGGGAATGCGCCGAAGCAGGACCACATGGGCGGACTCGTGCAGGGCGAAGGAACCGACGAGACCCACGAGGACGGTCCTGCCGAAGCCTGCCGCCACATCGACGAGGCTGGGGTCGCCGGACACGGCGAGCCACACCGCGGCCGCGCCGACGAGCACGACGACGAGTGCGAGCAGCGGCCAGACCTGCGCGGCCACGCCGCAGACGACGTGGCGCAGCCGCAGGTCGGCGGCGGGCCAGGTCCGCCGGCTAGCTATGGCTCCGCTCCCGGATCAGCTCGGCCCGGTACTGCTTGAGACCGTGGAAGGCCACCTGGGCCACGGTGACGAGGAGGAACAGGACCGCGAAGATGACGAGGAGGGCAACCGGGTTGTCGACCCCCATCGACGAGCCGATGACTCCCTCGCGCACCTCGCGGGTCTCGAAGAAGACCGACCCGAAGAGCCCCTCCTTGCGGATGTTGTCCTCATCCGTCGAGAACATGAGATAGAGCAGAGCTCCCGCTGCGACCACGAGGGTCAGCAACGCCGCCCCGACCGCGCTGTTGACGAGGAGAAGCGCCTTTTTCATTTCGTCTCCTTGAATCGAAGGCTCGTATTCCTTGAACGCTGTACCAGACAATGAGCACACCGGTTCCGGCGGCAATTGCGATAACCACGAGCTGCGGGAGCTGGAGAATTCCCAACGCAATTCCTACGAGTCCGAGAACCGCAGCTGTGACGGCGAGCCCGATGAACACCGAGAAGGGATTGTCGCTTTCGGCGGGGAAGGCGATTCCGATGCAGATCGCGATCAGGACCCCGGCAACGCACCCGGCCAGCGCGACCCCCGAGCCCACGAGCTGGTCCGGACGCACGGCGGCGACGACGGCGACGGACGGAACGGCAAGCGCCAGGAGCAGGACCAGCTGCGCCCTGAGGAGCCTGCCGTAGGTCCGCCAGGGCGACGCCCCGTCGGCCACGAGCACGCGCAACGGCTCGGTCGCGGCGAACTGGTAGAGACCGCTCATCGACAGCACGGCGAGCGCCCAGAGCGGGTTGGTCACGGGTTCCAGGCAGAGTCCGACGAAGACTGCGACCGAGACGGCGATCGCCAGCCAGGTCTGCGCGCTGCGCAGCAGGCATCGATCGTAGGGGCCGAGTCGCCGGGCCAGCGGCCAGTCGAAGGGCAGCTTGAGGTAACGGGAGTGGCGAACGTGCTGGTTGGGCGTGGCCCACAGCGCCAGCGCCACGAGGGCCGCTGCGGCGACGAGGAACACTGCGACCATGGCGGCCGGTCCGTACCTCCCGGAGATCCAGGCGAGCGCGGCGACCCACACGAACTCCGTCCGGTCCGACAGGTAGGCCTCGGTCGCCTGGGACGAGAGTGGTCCCAGCCTCGAGGCATAGACCATGAGCAGCGCGAACATGGCGAGGATGAGGACGACGTGCTCGATGCGCCTGAGGCCCACCAGGGAGAGGAGGCGTCCCAGCAGCAGGTAGGCGGCGCTCAGCACGAGGTAGGTGAGGATCATCGGGAACACGATGGCTTCGAGCAGCCTGAGGAGGGCCGCCGGCCCGAGCAGCACCACGGCCGCCGCCGTCAGCGAGGTGAACCCGACGGTGGAGACCATCCCCGCCATGGTGGCCTCGTACAGGAGCAGTGCCGCCGCGCGTTCGCGGTTCGTCAGGGGCAGGTGGAAGCTCAGCTCGAGCATGCCCTCTGCGTTGAGGAAGAGGACCTTGACGAGCAGGAAGGCGATCTGGACCCAGAGCACCACGGAGACGGTCGACATCTCGAAGAGCAGGCCCCACACCTTCGCGTCGGACGTCATCGGCTCGAGGAAGAAGTAGGCGGCGATGGCCCCCGTGACGAGGATCGTGCCCACCGTGGCAACCGCAAGCACCTTGACCGCGGTGGAGCGCAGCACGCCCATCCGGGAGACACGGCGGACGAAGAAGCGCAGCAGCATCTGCGCGAGGACGAGGGAGCTGCGCAGTCTCATGGGCGGTGGGACTCCGCGTCGAGGTGGCCGAAGACCATCGCCGCGAGAGAGCCGTGCTGCGCGACGAGCGACGACGTCGTGGCGTCGGCGACGAGGACGCCGTGGTCGAGGAAGAGGATCCGGTCAGCGAGCCGTTCGAGCAGCGCGAAGTCGTGGGTGCACAGGACGACCGAACGGCCCTCGTCCCGGAGCCGTCCCAGCTCCTTCTCGGTGAGGTGGAGCGCCTCGATGTCGATCCCGTTGAGCGTCTCGTCGATGATCGTCAGCGGCCGACGCATCAGCAGTGCAGAGACGAGCTGCGTCTTCTTGCGCATGCCGTGGGAGTAGTCCTCGATGAGGTCGTCGTAGCGGCCTGACATCGAGAACGTCTCGAAGAGCTGGTCAGCCGTGCCGTCGTCCACGTCGACCCCGTAGAGCCGGCCGAGCATCTCGACGTACTCCCGGCCCGTGAGGAACTGGGGCAGGTAGTCGTTGCTCGCGAGGTACATGGCCTGCGACTTCGCCGCCGGCGACGCATGCTCATGCCCCCCGACGATGATCGACCCCGCCTGCAGGCTGAGCAGGTCGAAGACCGTCTTGATGAGGGTGGACTTTCCGGACCCGTTCGGCCCGAGCAGGCCCACGACCTGCCCGGCGTCGACGGTGAAGCCGACCTCCTCGAGGACGGTGACGAACCCGTCGTAGGAGTACGTGACGCCCTGGGCTTCAAGCACTGGCATCGGCAGTGTCCTTTCTCGGCGCTCTGTTCGGGGCGACGTGTGGCCGGTCCAGGCCGCTTCCGGCCGGGAGCCGGCCACACGTCGTCGAGCTCAGCGGGTCGGCATCAGCCGGTCACCCGCTACACACACTCGAAGTAGACGCTGAGTCCGAAGTTGCGGAAGGACCAGCGACCCGTGAACCTCTTGCCCTTGTAGACCACGCACCAGATCGCCATCCCGATGAGGAGGGTGGCGCCGAGGGCGAGGATGACCGCGACGAAGACGAGGTACCACGCGTCGTAGCGGACGAGGGCGTTGTCGAACTTCGTGCGGGCCGCCCCGAAGGCGCGCATGGACAGCTCGTATGCGCGCTCCGAGGCCGAGTCGGAGACGGTGGTCAGGGACATGCTGGGAACAGACATGTGTTGCACTTCCTTTCCATGAACTGAGTTTTCCCCTGAGTCGTTCAGAATTGAACGAAAACGTCGCGCTCTGGATAGAAAGGGCCCCTGCGACGGGAACAAACCAACCAGTCCCGCAGAATGGGTGTCAACCGCCGAAGGGAGAACTTGGTGATCCCTTTACCAGCGATTTACTCATACGCCAGGTAGGTTTCTGGAGCCTCGCCATCGCCGGCTGCACCGCACTCGTCCGGAGGGGCGGTGCGGGCCGCGCGAGGACACCTGCGACAAAGGTTGACGGGGAACGGCGCGCCATGCGCAAAGATGGCTGACGATGTCCCACACACTCCTTGCCTTCCACGCCCATCCCGACGACGAGGCGCTGCTCACGTCGGGCACCATGGCGCGCGCCGCCGCGGAGGGCCACCGCGTCGTGCTCGTCGTCGCCACGGACGGCGAGCTCGGACAGGCAGCCGCGGACTACGCCGCGGATGGACTCGCCGCCCGTCGGCGGGCGGAGCTGGAGGCGAGCGCACGAGCCCTCGGGGTCGCCCGGGTGGAGCACCTCGGCTATGCCGACAGCGGGCTCGGCCCCGACGTGCTGCCGGACCCGCCGGGTCGCATCCGCTTCGTGCGGGCCGACACCGACGAGGCCGCCAGGCGCCTCGCCACGATCCTGGACGAGGAGCACGTGGACGTCCTCCTCGGCTACGACGCCAATGGCGGCTACGGCCACCCGGACCACAAGAAGGTCCACCTCGTGGCCCGCCGTGCCGCCGAGCTCGCCGGCACGCCACGGTTGCTCGAGGCGACCGTCCCCCGTGACGCGATCACCCGAGCCATCGACCTCGTCGGGAAGGTCTACCGCTTCCCGCCGGAGTTCGACCGGCACAGCTTCGATCGCGCCTTCTCGGCCCGCCGCGAGATCACGCACCGGATCAACGTCCGCCGCCACATCGCGGCCAAGCGCGCGTCCATGCGCGCTCACGCCTCACAGGCGAGTGCCGACGGTGGGGCTGACCGCACGCTCGCCGCCTTCCTGCGCATCCCTCGGCCGATCTACGACCTCGTCTTCGGTCGGGAGTGGTACGTCGATGCCACCCCGGCGGTCCGGGGCGTGGCGGGCCAGGCCCCGACCGGCGTCATGCGGCGCGACGTGTTCGCGGGTGTGCCATGAGTCCCGCTCGGAAGCCACGCCGCACGTCATTGTGGTGGCGGGCAGCCCAGTTCGTCATCGGGATCGGCCTGGCCGTCTTCCTCCTCTGGTGGGGACTCCCACGCGTCGCCCACACGACGTGGACGGACGTGTGGGCGACACTGTCCGGGCTGCAGTTCGGCACGGTCGTCGGCTTGACCGTGCTCATGATCTCCGGCCTGTGGCTCGTCACGTTCCTCTACACCGGGTCGCTTCGGGGGCTCACGCACGGCCAGGCGATGATCGTCAACGCGTGTGGCTCGTCGATCGGCAACCTCCTGCCCGGTGGTGGCGCGGCCGGTGTCGTCGTGACCTACAAGCAGCTGCGGTCGTGGGGTTTCCTCCGGCGCGACATCTCGACGATGGTCATCGTCACCGGAGTGTGGAACGTGCTGGCGCGCGTCGTCCTGCCGGTCGTCGGCATCATTGCGATCCTCGTCGGGATCGGACAGCTCAACCCGGTCGTCGCGCAGGCAGCCATCATGGGTGCGCTCATCGGTCTCGCCGTCATCGTCGCCTTCTGGGGGATCCTCGCCTCCGAGGACTTCGCCCACAGGCTCGGCCGCCTGGCGACGCGGGTGTGGCGCCGGCTGCGCGGCAGGAGGGCTGCCGGAACCGACCTCGAGAAGACCATCGTCGGGATGCGCCACGACATCATCGAGATCGTCCGCTATGGCTGGCTCGAGATGACCTATGGCCTCGTCGGCTTCTTCGGCGTCTACTACATCCTCTTCTGGTTCTGCCTCAACTCGATGGGCGTGCAGATGCCCTTCGCCTACATGTTCGGCGCCTACACCGTCGGGCGGCTGCTCACCGCGGTCGGCATCACGCCCGGCGGTCTCGGGGTCACCGAGGCGGGCACGGCCGCGGTGCTCGTCGGTTGGGGGGCCGACCCGGCACAGGCCACCGCCGGGGTCGTCCTCTTCTCGCTCTTCACCCACTTCTTCGAGGTTCCCCTCGGCGTGCTCGGTTGGGTGCTGTGGTCGCTGAGCCCGAAGAAGATCCCCGCGGACGTGGCCTACGAGAACGGCGCCTCCGAGGACCTCCCCGTCGGCGCCGGACGTCTCGACGAGCGTCAGCGCGGTCCCCGGCCCGAGCAGCTCTAGTGCGTGGATCCGACTGAGCCACAGACACCCCATGCCGTATGCCGCTGAGCCGGCTCAGCGGCATACCGAGGCTCGTCGTCCTCCCGACGTGAGCCGCGTCGCTCCCACGATCGCGATGGCTCGACGACTGCGGTTTGGGCATACGGTGGAAGCAGCCGACAGTGGTCGGGATCGAAGGAGCGCGCCGTGGCCGACGGAATGGAACGCATCTGGCTGAGCAGCTACGCCGAGGGGGTCCCGGCCGACATCGAGCCGATCACCTCGTCGCTGACCGAGCTGCTCGAGGGCTCCGTGGCGGGGTTCGCGGACCACACCGCCCTGGAGTTCTTCGAGGCCGAGACGAGCTATGCGGAGCTGGGTGACCAGGTGGCCCGTGCGGCGGAGGGGCTGCGCCGCCTCGGGGTCGCCAAGGGGGACCGGGTCGCCCTCGTCCTGCCCAACTGCCCTCAGCACGTCGTTGCCTTCTACGCAGTCCTGCGCCTCGGCGCGGTGGTGGTCGAGCACAACCCGCTCTACACCGAGACGGAGATGGCGACGCAGTTCGCTGACCACGAGGCCACGGTGGCCATCGTCTGGGACAAGGTCGCTCCGATGGTGAGCGGCCTTCCGGGCGTCACGCGCGTCATCGCTGTCAACCTCATCCATGCCATGCCGCTCGCGAAGCGACTGGCCCTGACTCTGCCGATCCCGAAGGTGCGCGCCCTGCGTGCCGCCCTGACCGGACCGGCCCCGGGCAGCATCCCGTGGGGTCAGCTGCTCCGGCAGGGGAAGATCGACCCGGCGCATCCCAAGCCGACGGTGGACGACCTCGCCGTGATCCAGTACACGAGTGGCACGACCGGCGTGCCCAAGGGTGCGATGCTCACCCACCGCAACCTCGCCGCGAACGCCGCGCAGGGTCGGGCGTGGGTTCCCGGGATGGCGCCCGGGGGCGAGACGATCTACGCGATCCTGCCGATGTTCCACGCCTACGGCCTCACCCTCTGCGTCACCTTCGCGATGAGCGCCGGCGCCCGGCTCGTGCTCTTCCCCCGGTTCGACGTCGACCTCGTCCTCACCGCCGCTCGGAAGCACCCGCCGACGTTCCTGCCGGCGGTGCCCCCGATCTACGCGCAGCTCGCCACGGCGGCGCGGGAGCGGGGTGTCGACCTGTCCGCGGCCCGCTGGGCCATCTCGGGCGCCATGGCCCTGCCGCCCGAGACCCTCGAGCTCTGGGAGTCCGTGACCGGCGGCCTCCTCGTGGAGGGGTACGGCCTCACCGAGACCTCCCCCGTCGCCCTCGGCAACCCCATCGGCCCGTCGCGCCGCACCGGCGCTGTCGGGGTCCCGTTCCCCAGCACCGAGATCCGGGTCGTCGACCCGGACAACCCGCACGCTGACCGGCCTCCCGGCGAGCGCGGTGAGCTGCTCATCCGCGGACCCCAGGTCTTCACCGGCTACTGGCGCAAGCCAGCGGAGACGGCTGAGAGCCTCCTCGACGGAGGGTGGGTGCGCACGGGCGACATCGTGGAGGTCGACGGTGACGGTTTTGTGTCGGTGGTCGACCGGATCAAGGAGATCATCATCACCGGGGGATTCAACGTCATGCCCTCCGAGGTCGAGACCGCCCTCAAGCACTTCCCGGGCGTGACGGACGCTGCTGTCGTCGGCATGCCGAGGGACGACGGCAGCGAGGTGGTCGTCGCGGCAGTCACCGTCGAGGACCGCGACGCCTTCGACCCCGAGGCGGCGCGCAACCACTGCCGCGAGCACCTCGCCGCCTACAAGATCCCCCGGCGCGTCGAGGTCGTCGACGACCTGCCGAAGACGATCATCGGCAAGGTCCTCCGGCGCCAGGTGCGCGACCAGCTGCTCGCGCGCTGACCCTCGGGTCAGCCGCGCCGGCCGGACCGCGGTGGGGCGCGTTCGGCCTCAGTCCTGCTCGAAGACGAGCGCCATGGGCGTCTGCTCGGAACCCTGCCCGAGCGGGTTGTCGGCGAACATCTCCTCGTAGCGCTCCTTGGGCCCCGGCGCATCCATGCCGAGGACGTTGCGGCCGATGTCGTTGGCGTCCATGACGACCGTGCCCCCGAAGGTGTCACGGTAGGCCTCGGGGACCCGAGCCCGGATCGCCGCGCTGAGGCGCGCGGCCACGCTGTCCGGGTCCTTCGGGGCGAGCTTCGCCGAGACGTTGGCCGGGTAGACGGAGTACTCCGTGGGCCCGTCGATGGCCCGGATGTCGCCACCGACGAGCTCGTAGAAGAGCCCGCGCTTGCCGATGAGCTTGCCCACCGCGCCGCCGGCCGCGGCATAGAGGACTCGGGGCAGGCCGGCCTCCTCGATCGCGAGCTGCATCGTGAAAGGAGACCCGAGGCCGATCCCCGCCGGGGTCCGGGTGACGTACCGCGACAGGACCCGGGCCGGCCGGCTGACCTTGATGTCCCAGATGAAGTACGAGCGGCCCTGAGTGATCGCGACGATCTTCTCGGAGATGAAGAAGTACCACTTGCCCTTCGTGGCGACCTCGTGGTCGGCGCCCGCCT
>NZ_JAJJPG010000037.1:1616-29325 GCF_032907665.1 Intrasporangium sp. | reverse complement strand
CCGGCAACCGCAACTTCGAGGGCCGGATCAACCCCGACGTCAAGATGAACTACCTCGCGAGCCCGCCGCTCGTCATCGCCTACGCCCTCGCCGGGACGATGGACTTCGACTTCGAGACCGAGCCGCTCGGCCAGGACCCGGAGGGCAACGCCGTCTTCCTCAAGGACATCTGGCCGGCGCCGGCGGATGTCGAGCGGACGATCACGGCGAGCATCAGCAAGGAGATGTTCACCAAGGACTACGCCGACGTCTTCGCCGGCGACGAGCGGTGGCAGTCGCTGCCGACGCCCGAGGGTGACACCTTCGCCTGGGACCCGGAGTCGACGTATGTGCGCAAGCCGCCGTACTTCGACGGGATGACCGCCCAGCCGGCCCCGGTCACCGACATCGAGGGCGCCCGGGTGCTGGCCAGGCTCGGCGACTCGGTGACGACCGACCACATCAGCCCGGCCGGCTCGATCAAGGCCGACAGCCCCGCGGGCCAGTACCTCCAGGAGCACGGCATCGAGCGGAAGGACTTCAACTCCTACGGCTCGCGCCGCGGCAACCACGAGGTCATGATCCGGGGCACCTTCGCCAACATCCGCCTCAAGAACCTCCTCCTCGACGGTGTCGAGGGCGGCTACACCCGCAACTTCCTCGCGGGCGGTGAGCAGACCTCGATCTACGACGCGTCGCAGGCCTACCAGGCAGCCGGCGTGCCGCTCGTCATCCTCGCCGGCAAGGAGTACGGCTCCGGTTCGTCACGGGACTGGGCGGCCAAGGGCACCAGCCTGCTCGGCGTCAAGGCCGTCATCGCCGAGAGCTACGAGCGGATCCACCGCAGCAACCTCATCGGCATGGGCGTCATCCCGCTCCAGTTCCCCGCGGGCGAGAACGCCGAGTCGCTCGGCCTCACCGGCACCGAGACGTTCTCGGTCTCGGGCATCACCGAGCTCAACGAGGGCCGCACGCCGCAGACGGTCCGCGTCGTGGCCGCATCCGAGGACGGCTCCACGAAGGAGTTCGACGCCGTCGTGCGCATCGACACCCCGGGTGAGGCGGACTACTACCGCAACGGGGGGATCCTCCAGTACGTCCTCCGGTCCCTCGTCGCGAGCTGAGCCCCGCACGGCCTGCCACAACACGCCCGGCAGTCATCAACCCCCACCCGAAACTTCAGGTGGGGGTTGATGACGTCCGGGCGTGTTGCGCAGAGGAGCGCGGTTGGCGGTCGGTGATG
Source organism: Intrasporangium sp. (assembly GCF_032907665.1). GTDB lineage: Bacteria > Actinomycetota > Actinomycetes > Actinomycetales > Dermatophilaceae > Intrasporangium. The sequence continues at coordinate 28,103 of NZ_JAJJPG010000037.1, read as the reverse complement.
CAGTAGGCCGCTCCGGCCGGGTCGCGCATCACGGTCCAGTGCCCACCGGACTGGGTTGCCGACCGGGTCGCGCCGAGCGCCTCGTGCCGGCGCACTTCAGCCTGCCGGTCCGTGGTGGCGACGTCGAGGTGGCCCCGCACGACGCCGTCGGTGTCGTCGAGCCGCTGCAGGAGCAGGCGCAGCGCGATCTCCCGCGGCCGAACGAGGTAGGCGAACTCCTCCCGCACCGTCGAGGATCGCAGGTCCCAGCCCGTGAGGTCGGCCCAGAAGCGGGTCTCGGCGGCGAAGTGGCCCGCGGGGATGTCGAGGCACAGCTGGTCGACGATGCTGGCGTGACCACCTGGCCAGGTCACCGGGGCCGCGCGACGGGCAAGCCGCTCGCCGACGAGGCAGAACGGGTAGCCACCCGGTGAGCGCGCGACGACATAGGAGCCGGGGTGCCGCTCGACGAGCCCTCCGCCCAGCTCCTCCACCCGCGCGAGTGTCGCCTCCGGGTCCGCGACGTGCACGTCGAGGTGGGTCCGGGCCCGGCCGTCACCGACGCGCTGGACCTTGAGGTGCGGGTCCCCATCCGCAGGCAGCAGGGTGGTGAACTCGTCGGTGTCGCCGCGCGGCGGGGAGAGCGGCCAGCCCGTCACCCCGGACCAGAACTCGCCGCCGCGCTCGTGCTCGGCGGCCGGCAGGTCGATGAAGGCGGTGAGCCACGACGGCGTCGACATGGCGCCCAGCCTAAGTGGGCACAATGGCGGCATGGCAGCGCACACCCCGCCCGGCTGGCCCGAGGGCGTCCCCCCGGCCCACACGCCGGGATGGGAGGAGCGTGCCGTGCTCTGGCTGCTCGACCAGTGCCCCCCCGACTACCGCACCTACACGGGCTGGCGCAAGCACCCCATCGCGCTGGCCTGGCTCGCCGGCCGCCACCTCGACGGGCAGGTCGTCGCCATGCGGGACGCCTGGCGCGAGGCCCGGGTCGCCATCGGCCCGCATGTCCCTGCGGAGGCGCTCGACGAGATCCTCGGCCAGATCGAGGCCGAGGGCATCCGGCTCCTCGCTGCCTCCCGGGCCGCACGCCTGCTCCACGAGGCCCTGCAGGGCAAGGTCTTCGCCCCCCGGCTGTGAGACCGGGCCGCGTCCGCGCGGGAGCGAGCCCAGCGGCATACGGCGTGGTCCTGGTGTGACGTCGGTGACGAAACCGTGTGGGAGCCCACTGTCGGTGCGGGACGCTCGCCCGACACGCCGTAGACTCGATCGACACCCGAACGAGAGGACCTGGCCAGCGTGAGCCTGCTCGAGCAGATCGAGAGCCCTGCGGACCTCAAGGCGCTCCCGGCAGCCGACCTGCCGGCGCTCGCCGAGGAGATCCGGACCTTCCTCGTCTCGGAGGTGTCCAAGACCGGTGGGCACCTCGGCCCGAATCTCGGCGTCGTCGAGCTCACCATCGCGCTGCACCGCGTCTTCGACTCCCCGCGCGACTCGATCGTCTTCGACACGGGCCACCAGTCCTACGTCCACAAGCTCCTCACGGGCCGGCACGACTTCAGCCGGCTGAAGAAGCAGGGCGGCCTCTCGGGTTACCCGAGCCGGGACGAGTCGGAGCATGACGTCGTCGAGAACTCCCACGCCTCGACGGCGCTGTCATGGGCCGACGGCATCGCCAAGGGCCGGCGTCTGCGCGGCGAGACCGGTCGGCACACTGTCGCGGTCATCGGTGACGGAGCCCTGACCGGCGGGATGGCCTGGGAGGCGATGAACAACATCGCGGTCGACAAGGACCTGCCGCTCGTCATCGTCGTCAACGACAACGAGCGGTCCTACGCGCCGACGATCGGCGGGCTCGCCGAGCACCTCGCAACGCTGCGCACGACCCGCGGCTACGAGCGGGTCCTCGACTGGGGCAAGCGCTCCCTCTCGCGCACCCCCGTGGTCGGCGGCGCGATGTTCGAGACGCTGCACGGGGTCAAGAAGGGGATCAAGGACATCGTCGCCCCGCAGGGGATGTTCGAGGACCTCGGGCTCAAGTACTACGGGCCGGTGGACGGCCACGACGAGCAGGCGCTCGAGAAGGCGCTGCGGCAGGCGAAGGACTTCGGCGGCCCGGTGATCGTGCACGTCATCACGCAGAAGGGCCGCGGCTACCAGCCGGCGCTCGACGACGTCGCCGACCACATGCACGGCATCGGCAAGATCAACCCCGAGACCGGCCTGCCCTTCGAGGTGTCCGGAAGGATCTGGACGGACGAGTTCAACGAGGAGATGGTGCGGATCGGCGCCGAGCGGCCCGATGTCGTCGCGATCACCGCGGCGATGCTCATTCCCGTGGGGCTCGACGGCTTCGCAGCCGCCTACCCGGACCGCGTCTTCGACGTCGGCATCGCCGAGCAGCATGCCGTGACCATGGCGTCCGGGCTCGCGTTCAGCGGCCTGCACCCGGTGGTGGCCGTCTATGCGACGTTCCTCAACCGCGCCTTCGACCAGGTGCTGATGGACTGTGCGCTCCACCGGGCCGGAGTGACGTTCGTCCTCGACCGCGCGGGCGTCACCGGAAGCGACGGTGCCTCGCACAACGGCATGTGGGACATCACCCTGACCTCGATCGTGCCGGGCCTGCGCCTCGCCGCCCCCCGTGACGGTGAGCAGGTCAAGCGGCAGCTGCGCGAGGCCCTCGACGTGACCGACGGGCCGACCGTCCTGCGCTTCCCCAAGGGCGACGTCGCCGAGCCCGTCGCCGCGGAGCGCTCGGTCGGCGGCGTCGACGTCCTCTTCGAGACCGGCGACGACAGTGTGGACCTGCTCGTCATCGGGGTCGGCGCGTTCGCCGCGATGTCGGTCGACGTGGGGGAGAAGCTCGCAGCGCAGGGCCACGCCGTGCGGGTCGTCGACCCGCGCTGGGTGCTGCCCGTCAGCTCCACCGTCGTCGAGCTCGCGCGCGCAGCCGGGGCGGTAGCCGTCGTCGAGGACAACCTCGTCAGTGGCGGTGTCGGGTCGGCCGTCACGCTGGCCCTGCGCGAGGCCGGCCTGACCGTGCCGGTGCACACCTTCGGCATCCCGAAGCGCTTCCTCGCGCACGGGTCGCGGGGCCAGATCCTCGAGGAGCTCGGCCTCACGGCCGACACCGTCGTCGCGGACCTCGCGACCAGGCTCGCCTGACCGCCTCCTGACGTTCGCCGACCACCGAGTCGTATGCCGCTGTGCCGGGTCGTCGGACCGCCGCACGGCGGCGAGGGGGCCGGGTCCCGTGTCGACCGCACACATGGGATCCCGCTCTTTGTGGTGGGACACACCACGCAGTCCCCGTGGCTGTTCAACTACCTTCGCCGGGAACGGCTGGGTGTCAACGGAACTCGCACCGACCAGGGGCGAGCACCCACCAGAGGTGGAGGACGATGGTGTCCAAGCGTTGGAGTGTCGTGCTGGCAGGTGCGCTGCTCAGCATGTCGGTGGCGGCCTGCGGCACACCGGGAGAGCCCGGTGCGCCGGCGGACCAGGGCACAGCAGGTGCCGGCGACGCGGCGGCCGGAGCCCCGGTCAAGGTCGGCCTGGTCTACTCGAAGTCGGGACCGCTCGCGACCTATGGCGAGCAGTACCGCCAGGGCTTCTCCGCCGGGCTCGACTACGCGACGAAGGGCACTGGCGCGGTGAACGGCCACAAGATCGAGATCACCGAGCAGGACGACGCGGGTGACCCGGCGAAGGCCGTGGCCTCGGCCACCGACCTCATCGGGCAGGGCCACAAGATCATCGCCGGCTCGACGTCCTCGGGGGTGGCTCTCCAGGTCGCGCCGCTGGCCAACGACAACAAGATCCTCTTCATCTCCGGGCCCGCAGCGGTCGACGCCGTGACCGGCGCGAACATGTACACCTTCCGCTCCGGCCGGCAGACCTTCCAGGACGTGGCCACGGCCGGCTCGATGCTCGGTGACGTGTCAGGCAAGAAGGTCACCGTCCTCGCCCAGGACAGCGCCTTCGGCAAGGCGAACATCGCCGCCGTCACCGCCGTCCTCGGCGGGAAGGGCGCGACCGTCGACTCGGTCGAGGTGCCGGCCGCCGCCACCGACCTCACCCCGTTCGCGACGAAGCTCAAGAGCGCGGCTCCGGACCTCCTCTTCGTCGCCTGGGCCGGGACGAACGCCGCCACGATGTGGACGACCCTCGAGCAGCAGGGGGTCTTCGAGTCGACCACGGTCGTCACGGGGCTCGACATCAAGCCGACGCACCCGATCTTCGGCAAGGCCGCGACCCAGATCAACTTCCTCTCGCACTTCTTCGACGGCGCTGCCGACAACGCCGCCTACCAGGCGCTCGACGAGGGCATGAAGGAGCAGGGCGGGACGGTCGACCTCTTCACCAACGACGGCTTCGTCGCGGCGCAGATGATCGTCCACGCCATCGAGGCCAGCGACTCCGACGTCGATGCCATGGTGTCGGCGCTCGAGGGCTGGTCGTTCGAGGGGCCGAAGGGGCAGCTCGAGATCCGCGCAGAGGACCACGCCCTGCTCCAGCCGATGTTCACGGCCACGCTCAAGGAGGAGGGGACCAACGTGGTCCCGGTCCTCGGCGAGACCCTGGACGCCGCGGCCGTCGCACCGCCGGTCACACCCTTCAAGTGACCGGCGCGGTCATCAGCGGCGCGGTCGTCAACGGCGCGGTCATCAGTGGCGAGGCCATCGGGTGGCGGGTCGGCGGAGCCCAGATCCTCGACGACGTGTCGCTGCACGTCGGGGCCGGTGAGCTGCTCGGCATCATCGGCCCCAACGGGGCGGGCAAGTCGTCCCTCGTCAACATCCTCAGTGGCGTCACCCGTCCGACGACGGGGACCGTCCGGCTCGGCGGTGACGACGTGACGCGACGGTCGGCCACGCGGCGCGCGCGACTCGGGCTGTCGCGGTCCTTCCAGACGTCGGCGCTGTTCGACGGGCTCACGGCGGGCGAGAACGTCCTCCTGGCGGTCCAGGCGAGCGGTGCGGCACCGTTCTCCCCGTTCCGGGTGGCGCGTCCGCGCTCCCGTCCCCGGATTGGGGAGGCCGACGGGGAGGCCGACACGGGTCGTGATGTCGACGTGCTCCTCGAGCGGGTCCGTATGCCGGGTCGCGCCGCGACGGCGGCCCGTGATCTCTCGCACGGCGACCGTCGCAAGCTCGAGCTGGCGATGGCGCTCGCATCGAACCCGAAGGTCCTGCTCCTCGACGAGCCCATGGCCGGTGTCTCGGCCGAGGACGTCGACGGCCTGACGGAGATCATCGGGGAGGTCCGGGACTCCGGCGTCGCCGTGGCCATGGTCGAGCATCACATGCACGTCGTCCTCGGCCTCGCCGACCGGGTCGCCGTGCTCCACCACGGCCAGCTCCTCGCCACGGGTTCGCCCGACGAGGTGACCGAGGACGAACGAGTCCAAGAGGCCTACCTGGGAGAAGCCCTGTGACCGAGATGACCACGGCCCTCGACCGAGCGGGAGGCCCGGGCGCAGACCCACGCCCTGTCCTCGCTCTCGACGACGTCCATGTGCGGTACGGCGGATCCCATGTCCTGCAAGGGATCTCGTTCGAGGTGCCAGCGACGGGGGTGACTGCGCTGCTCGGCCGCAACGGAGTCGGCAAGACGACGACGCTCAAGGCCGTCATCGGCCTCGCGCCACGCGCCGGACGGGTCCTGCTGCGGGGCCGGGAGATCCAGGGCGAGTCGACCCCGCGGATCATCCGCAGCGGGATCGGCTACGTGCCCGAGGACCGCGAGGTCTTCGGGGGGCTCACGGTCGATGAGAACCTGCGCCTCGTCGACCCCGAGCGGGGTGTCGACGCGCCCATCGTCGGCCGGCTCTTCCCCGACCTCGTGGCTCGCGCCAAGCAGCGGGCGGGCACACTCTCGGGGGGTCAGCAGCAGATGGTCTCCCTCGCGCGGGTCCTGCTCCGGGAGACCTCCGTGCTCCTCATCGACGAGCCGACCAAGGGCCTGGCCCCCAAGCTCGTCACCGAGGTGGCCGACGTGCTCGCGGAGGTCGCTCGGCACACCCCCATCCTCCTCGTCGAGCAGAACCTTCCTCTGGTGCGGCGGATCGCCGACACCGTCGTCGTGCTCGACGCCGGGCAGGTCGTGCACAGCGGGCGCGCGGCGGCGCTCGTCGCCGACCCGCAGCTCACCAGGGAGCTGCTCGGGGTCTCGATGCGCAAGGAAGGGGCAGCATGAGCGACCTCGTCCTCATCCTCGTCACCGGGCTCGGGCTCGGGGCCCTCTACTTCCTCGCCGCGAGCGGCCTCAGCATCATCTACGGGCTCATGGGGGTGCTCAACTTCGCGCACGGCGCCTTCATGATGGCGGGGTCGTATGCCGGCTGGCTGACGATGAGCAACCTGCCGTCGGACCTGTCCGTGGCGCTGCGCCTCGTCATCGCCGTCGTCGTCGCCCTCGCCGTCGGCGCCGTCATCGGAGTCGTCGTCGAAGTCGTCCTCATCCGGCCGCTCTACCGTCACCACATCCAGCAGGTCCTCGTCACCGTAGGCTTGTCACTTGCGAGCGTTGCTGCAGCGCAAGGCATCTGGGGGGCAGACCCCAGGACCATCGAGAAGCCCGAGTGGATGGCCAGAACCTCCACCCTCTTCGGGGCGCGACTGCCCAACGACCGCTTCCTGTTCATCGTCGTCGCCCTGGCGGTGTTCCTCGGCCTGCTCGCACTGCTCCACTACACGCGACTGGGACTCGTCATTCGCGCGGGCGTGGAGAACCGCACCATGGTGGAGGCGCTGGGGATCAACGTGCAGCGCACCTTCACGATCGTCTTCGCGCTCGGTGGCGCGGCCGCCGCGCTGGCGGGGCTGCTCTACTCGCAGTACGCCGGGACGGTCTCGCCCGCGCAGGGGGGCTCGCTGCTCATCTACGCCTTCATCGTCGTCGTCATCGGGGGGATGGGCTCACTCGTGGGGACTGCCGTGGCCGCGGTGGCGGTCGGGCTGGTCCAGCAGCTGGCCAACTTCTACGCCGCCAGCGGCGTGGGCGACCTGTCGGTCGTGCTCCTTCTCGCGCTGGTCCTCCTGCTCCGTCCCACGTCCCTGAAGGGAGCCCACGCATGAGGGCCACACCCTGGGCGAAGGCTGTCCCTGCGCTGGTGGTCCTCGCCGTCCTGGCCTATCTCCCCTACGTCCCGGTCGAGCTTCCGGGGATCCTCCCGGGCCGCGTCAACGGGCCGGGCAGCCTGCAGCTGCTCGCGACCTGCCTCGTCATCGCCGGAGTCGCCCTGAGCTATGACGTGCTGTTCGGACGGACCGGACTGCTCAGCTTCGGCCACGCCCTCTTCGTCGCCGCGGGAAGCTATCTGCTGACCATCTCGTTGTCGAACTGGTCACTGCCGCTGCCGCTCGCGATTCTCGTGTCGCTGGGGGTGACGACGCTGCTCGCCCTGGTCGTCGGCGGCATCGCGCTGCGCGTGGGTGGCATCGCCTTCGCCATGGTCACCCTCGCCTTCGCGCAGGCCGCGTCCATCATCGTCATGCGCAACCCGGGCGGGGTGACCGGCGGTGAGGAGGGCAAGTCGCTCGATCGAAGTGCCGTTCCCGAGCTCCTCGTCGGGGTGGCGAACGCCCCCTATCGTTACTGGCTGGCGTTGGGCTTCGTATCCGTCGCCTTCCTCGCCGTGACCATGCTCGTGCGCTCCAGGGCCGGTCACGCCATGGCAGCGGTCCGGGAGAACGAGGCCCGTGCGGCGGTGCTCGGTTTCGACACCTACCGCGTCAAGCTGCTCGCCATCGTCGTCGGGGCCTTCCTCGGCGGACTGGGCGGGATCGTCCACGCCCTCGTCCTTGGCGGGTCGAACCCCCACCTGACGACGACCGAGTTCACCCTGGCGCTGCTCATCATGGTCGTCCTCGGTGGCGCGGGCAGCACGTGGGGTGCGCTGCTCGGCGGCTTCCTCTACCACTACGCCGACGCGCGGCTCGTCGAGCTCAGCGGCGCCGGTTTCCTCGAGGCGCTCCCGGACGGCGTGCAACAGGTCCTGTCCGAGCCGCTCTTCGTCCTCGGGTTGTTCTTCATCATCATCGTGTACTTCGCACCAGCCGGCCTGACGGGACTCGGGGGCCGGCTCATCAGGAGAGGACGAGCGACATGAGCATCGCCCCCGACTTCGTCATCGAGCAGCCGGTCGGCAGCCTTGCCATCCACGACCTCTCGGTGGGTGTCGCCCGGGAGGGTGCACCCGTCGTCCTCGCCGTGCACGGCATCACGGCGAACGGCCTGTCGTGGCGGCGGGTGGCCGACGAGGTCGGTCGCCGGCACGGCCCGGGCGCCGTCCGTTTCCTCGCGCCGGACCTGCGGGGGCGAGGCGGGAGCCGCGGCGTCCCCGGGCCCTACGGTCTCGCCGCGCACGTCGAGGACCTCGCGTCCGTCGCCTCCGTCTTCGGGGCGGCACCACACCTCGTCGGCCACTCGATGGGCGCGTTCGTCTCCGCGCTCGCCCTGGCAACGCATCCGGAGCGGTTCTCCGGAGCGGTGCTCGTCGACGGCGGGCTCGCCTTCCCGGCCCCGGCGGACCTCGACATCGACGCCGCGCTGACCGCGGTGATCGGTCCGGCGATGGAGCGGCTGTCGCTGCGCTTCGACGGCATCGACGCGTACCTCGCCTTCTGGGACGCCCACCCGGCTCTCGGGCCGGCGCTACGAGGCCCCGCTGGCGAGGCGGTCCGGCAGTACCTCACGCACGACCTCGTCCAGCACGACGGTGTCGAGAGGGATGGCGTCGAGAGGGACGGCGCCGGGAGCGGGGACGTCGCGAGGCCCGGGGGAGAGGAGGTCACGCCTGAGCGCACCGGCGGCTGGCACAGCTCTTGCGTGATCGAGGCGGTCCGGGCCGACGGGGCCGATGTGCTCGCCGATCCGCTGACCCACGGCGCCGTGCGCAAGGCCGTCGACCTGGGCAAGCGCGTCGACCTCGTGTGGGCGCGGCGCGGGCTCCTCAACGAGCCCCAGGGGCTCTACGACGAGCAGCGGCTGTCCGCCCTCGACATCCCGGAGGCCGTGCGCGTCACGGGAGTCGATTCCAACCACTACGACGTGATCCTGGAGGACCCAGGCGTGGGGATCGTCGCCGACGCGATCGACCGGCACCTGGAGGCGGTCGGCTGAGCGCCTCCAGAGCCGACCACCCACCCGACGCCGTATGCCGCTGCGACTCCTCCACGTCTCCCGCCTGTCGAGTGCCCGAGGACGTCTCGCGCACGAGCCCGCGCAGACTCGGTCAGTCCCGGCCGAGCAGTCTGCGCAGGCGGAGGGCGAGCTGGAGCTCGAGGGCCTGCTCCGGCTCCTGCCACGTGGGGCCGAGCAGTGCGCCGATCCGCTCCAGGCGCTGGGACACGGTGTTGACGTGGACGTGGAGCCCGGCCGCAGCATGCCTCGGGCTCGATCCTGCCGCGAAGTACGCCTCGAGGGTCCCGACGAGGTCGGTCCCCCTCCTGGCGTCGTAGTCGAGAACCGGCGCGAGGACGCGGCCGACGTACTCGGCGACGTCCGGGTCGGAGCCGACGATGAGCCCGGCGAAGCCGAGCTGGGTCGCGGCTGCCCCGGCACCGCGGTGACCGAGGGCGACGAGTGCTCGGGCCGTCCTGGCGCCCTCCTCGTGTGCGGCAGGGACTCCTTCCACACCGGTGAGGGGTCCCACTCCGGCGACGGTGACGGGTGACCTCCGGCCGAGGCGGGCCGCGACGGACTTGGCGAGTGCGTCCGGTTCCGTCCCGGGGACGAAGCCGACGATGTGTCCGTCGTGTGCTCCGACGAGAGCGCCATCTCCGGTCGCAGTGCTCGCGGACAGGACGAGGGTGCGGCTCGTGGCCCGGTCCTCGCCGCGCATGACGAGCAGGCAGTACTCCGAGAGCGGGTCGAATCCGGCCGCTCTCGCGAGCTGGACCCGCTCTGCCTCGGCGCCGCGGCCGGCGACGAGGTCGGCGACGACCCGGTTGCGCTCGGACTGCCGGGCGTCGGCGGCGTTGCGCTCGAAGAGGAGCACGAGGGCGGTCACCATGCCCGCCCGCTCCACCGTGCGGGAGTCCGGGCTGCTGAGGTCACCGACGCCTCCGAGGAAGAGGGTGCCGAGGTGCTCGTGGGCGGCGGTGATCGTCACGGCATACGTCCCCTCCGCGTGCACGATCCGGCCGGACGCCTCGCGGGCCCTGGCCTGGAGCAGCCGGAGGCCGGAGTTCCCGGCGAGCTCGGGTGCCGGTCCCGTGGCCGAGCGCACGGTGCCGCCCTCGTCGATGAGGACCGCCCAGCCGCCGAGCAGCTCAGCGACCGCGTGGGTGATGCCCTCGACGCCGCCGCCACCGAGGACGAGGCCGGCGAAGCGGTCGTGAGCGGCGGCAGCCTTCTCGACGCCCTCGGCGTACTGCCGCACCGTCTCATGGGCGGCCTGGAGCGCCTGGACGGCGTGCTCGGCGTCCGCGAGGGCCCGCGTCTGGACGAGGGTCACGGCTGCCAGGGTGGCGAGGTTGGTCAGGAGCGCCACCTCCTCACGGGTGAACGGCCGTGCGGAGCGGTTGGCGGCGAAGAGGACGCCAACGAAGTTCGACTCGACGATCAGGGGCGTCCCACAGATGGCGACGATGCCCTCCTCGCCCACGGCGCCGTCGATCGTCCGGGTGTGCTGGAACCGTTCGTCGGACCAGTAGTCGGCTGTCCAGTACGGCTTGCGGGTCGACGCGACGAGGCCCCCGAGCCCGTCGCCGAGAGCGAGTCGAACCGACTGGAAGGCAGCCGAGACGGACCCGGACGTGGCCCGCATGTAGATGTCCTCCGCCTCGGGGTCGTAGAGCGTGAGGTAGGCCAGGTCGGTCTGGAGCAGGTGCCGGGCGCGGCGGACGATCGCCTCGAGAACCTGCGCGGGATCGTGCTCCGTGGCCAGCTCGCGAGCCGTGTCGAGCAGGGCCGCGAGCCCGGCCTCGCGGTGCTGGTGGACATCCCGACTGTGGGCCACACGCAGGGCGAGGTCGCGAGCAACAGGCGGGCCCTCGGCGCCCGCGATCTCGGCGATGGCAGCACCCGACGCCAAGAGCTCGAGCAGATGGATGACCTGCTCGGTCGAGGTGTCCGCTGATGCCGTCACGAGGGCGATCATAGGTTCGGTCTCGCCTTCCGGGAGGGTGGGGCCGGTCAGTGCGCGGTCCAGCCGCCGTCCATGACGAACGACGTTCCGGTCACGGAGGCGGCGGCGGGACCGCACAGGAACATCGCCAGAGCAGCGACCTCGTGGGGCTCGACGAGCCGCTTCACGGCGACGGGGGAGAGCATGATCTTCTCGACGACCTCCTCGGGTGCGATGCCGTGGGTGCGTGCCTGGTCGGCGATCTGCTTCTCGACGAGCGGGGTGCGCACGTAGGCCGGGTTGATGCAGGTGGAGGTGACTCCGTGCGACGCGCCCTCGAGGGCGACGACCTTCGAGAGGCCCTCGAGCCCGTGCTTGGCGGTGACGTAGGCGGACTTGAACGGACTCGCGCGCAGCCCGTGGACGCTCGAGACGTTGATGACGCGACCCCACCCCCGGGAGTACATGTGCGGCAGGCTCTGCCGGATGAGCCGGAACGGCGAGACGAGCATGAGATCGAGGATGAAGTCGAACCGGTCGAGCGGGAAGTCCTCGACCGGGCTCACGTGCTGGACCCCGGCGTTGTTGACGAGGATGTCGACGTCGCTCGGCAGCCCGGCCAACCCGTCCAGGTCGGCCAGGTCCGCGACGATGGGGTTGATCCCCGACTCACGCGACACCTCGGAGAGCCCGGCGTCGTCGAGGTCGACGGCATGGACCTTGGCCCCGGCCCGGGCGAGCGACTGGGCGATGGCGGCCCCGATGCCACTGGCGGCTCCGGTGACGAGGGCGATCCGACCCGTGAGGTCGATGGAATCGTTGGCCGTCGCAGTGTCTGTCGCGGTGTCTGTCGCTGTGCCTGTCGCGGTGCCTGTCGCTGTGCCTGTCGCGGTGCTGGTTGCGACGGCGGTCGCCGGGGACCCGGGGGTGTCTTCGCGAGCGTCATTGCGGGCGTCAGGCATGCGGGAAGACTAGGGACCGGCCCCCGACCCGATCATGTGCGTGCCAGACACAAATCTGCTGGAACGATGTGGTTGCGCCTCACCACCGGACGTCGGTGCACGGTCCCGACGGGGGGCCGTGAGCACCGTGGTGCTCAGATGTCGCGGAAGACCTCGATGGTGGCGCCGAGGGCGTTGAGCCGGTCGGCGAGGTCCTCGTAGCCCCGGTTGATGACGTAGACGTTCCGGAGCACCGACGTGCCCGGTGCGGCGAGCATGGCGAGGAGGATGACGACGGCGGGACGCAGCGCGGGCGGGCAGACGACCTCGGCGGCACGCCACCGGGTCGGGCCCTCGATCATGACCCGGTGGGGGTCGAGCAGCTGGACCCGGCCCCCGACCTTGGTCAGCTCCGTCAGATAGATCGCCCGGTTCTCGTAGACCCAGTCGTGGATCATCGTGCTGCCCTCGGCGACCGCGCCGATGAGGGCGAAGAAGGGCAGGTTGTCGATGTTGAGCCCGGGGAAGGGCATCGGGTGGATCTTGTCGGTGGGGGCCCGGAGCGGGCCGGGGATGGTCGTGAGGTCGACGAGACGGGTCTTGCCGTTGGCCGAGGTGTACTCCGGGCTGAGGTTGTATTTCATCCCCATCTCCTCGAGCGTCGCGAGCTCGATCTCGAGGAACTCGATGGGGGCGCGGCAGATGGTGATGGACGAGTGCGTGACGACCGCGGCGGCGATGAGGCTCATCGCCTCGATGGGGTCCTCGCTGGGTGCGTAGTCGACGTCGACATCGATGTGGGATCGGCCGTGCACGACGAGGGTCGTCGTGCCGATGCCCTCGATCCGGACACCGAGCCGCTCGAGGAAGAAGCACAGGTCCTGGACCATGTAGTTGGGGGAGGCGTTGCGGATGACCGTCGTCCCGTCGTGGCGGGCCGCCGCCATGAGGACGTTCTCGGTCACGGTGTCCCCACGCTCGGTGAGGATGATCGCGCGGGTCGGGTTGACACTGCGGTCCGCGCGCGCTTCGTAGAAGCCATGTGTCGCCGTCACCTGGAGTCCGAAGGCGCGCAGGGCGGACAGGTGGGGCTCGACCGTCCGCGTGCCCAGGTCGCAGCCACCGGCATAGGGCAGCCGGAACTCCGGGTAGTCGTGCAGGAGCGGCCCGAGGAACATGATGACGGTGCGTGTGCGCCGGGCCGCGGCGACGTCGATGTCCTCGAGCTGGAGCCGGCTGGGGGGGATGATCTCCAGGTCGTTGGTGTCCGGCAGCCAGCGCGTCCGCACGCCGATGGAGGCGAGCACCTCGAGGATCCGGTTGACCTCCTCGATCCGGGCGAGGCTGCGCAGGGTCGTGCGTCCGCGGTTGAGCAGGGACGCGCAGAGCAGGGCGACTGCGGCGTTCTTCGACGTCTTGACGTCGATCGAGCCGGACAGCTGCCGGCCGCCGACGATCCGCAGGTGCTGCGGGCCGGAGTGCCCGACGGAGACGAACTCCGAGTCGAGGGCGTCGCCGATCTTCGCGAGCATGTCGAGACTGAGGTTCTGCTTGCCTGCCTCGATCCTCGTGACAGCACCCTGTGACGTCCCCAACAATTCTGCGAGCTCGGACTGGGTCATGCCCTTGTGGCGCCGGGCGTCGCGGATGAGGGCGCCGATACGGGTCAGGTAGCTTTCAGACACGGAGGAAGGCTAACTCATATATGAGTTACCGCAACTTCAGTGCTCGGCGTGCCGACCACATCCTCGCCGAACCCCGTCGGTCCCATCACGACGATCGCAGCGCTCGCCTCCCCTCTGCAGCCATCCCACCGCCAGCGGCCGTCGCTGACGGGGCCAGCGTCCACAGCCTCGGACGGTGCGCACAGGGTCGAAGGTCCCGACATCCGGCGAACCGTGCAGTTCTCGTCGGGAGCAGCTCGTCGGGAGGACGCATGGGCCGTATGCCGCTCAGCCGCTCCCAGCCCCGCGTCTCCTGAGCGCGGGGCCGGGAGCGAGCCCAGCGGCATACGGCCGCATCCCTCCGCCGTCAGGCGGGCAGGGTGGACAGTCCCGGGGGCAGGAAGCGGTGCCCGGTGACCTTCTCCGCGACGCCCGTGCGGTCGAGGAGCGGGGTGATCCCGCCGTTCCAGAACTGGAAGCCGGCGCCGGTGATCATCGCGAGGTCGAGGTCCATCGGCGACTGGGCCACCTCCTCGTCGAGCATCCGTCGGGCCTCGTCCGCCAGGACCGTCAGGACCCGCTCGCGTACCGCGGCCACGTCGAGGACGACCGGCTCGGCGGGCTTCTCGATGAGCTCGGCCACCTCCGGGTCGAGGACCGGCTTGCCCGAGCTGAGGTCGTAGAACCCCGGCTTCTTCGCCGCGACGATCCGCTGGAGCGTCGGGGAGGCGTAGAAGCGGTCCGGGAAGGCGCGCACGAGCGTCTCGCCGTTGTGCAGCGCAATGGCCGGCCCGACGAGCCCGATGAGGACGAATGGCGGCATCGGGGCGAGCCCGGCGAACGCCCGGTCGACGACCTCGATCGGCGTCCCCTCGTCGAGGATCCGGGTCGCCTCGCCCATGAACCGTCCGAGCAGGCGGTTGACGATGAAGGACGGGCTGTCCGAGGCGCGGATGCACGTCTTCTTCAGGTCTCGGCCCACCGCGAAGGCCGTGGCCAGCGTGGCGTCGTCGGTCTTCTCGCCCGGGATGATCTCGAGGAGGGGCATGACCGCCACGGGGTTGAAGAAGTGGAAGCCGACGACCCGCTCAGGGTGCTCGAGTCGGCTGGCCATCTCGGTGATCGACAGGCTCGAGGTGTTCGTCGCCAGGACGCACTCCGGTGACACGAGGGCCTCCACCTCGGCGAAGACCTGCTGCTTGACCGACATCTCCTCGAAGACGGCCTCGATGACGAAGTCGGCGTCGGCGAAGCCGTCCTTGCCCGTGGAACCGGTGACGAGCGCCTTGTAGCGGTTCAGGCGATCGGGGCCGAGCCGGCCCTTGCCGGCCAGCTTGTCCAGCTCGGCGTGGACGTAGCCGACGCCCTTGGCCACCCGCTCGTCGTCGATGTCCGTGAGGACGACCGGCACCTGGAGCCGCTGGATGAAGAGCAGAGCCAGCTGGCTCGCCATGAGGCCGGCGCCGACGATGCCGACCTTGCTCACGGGGCGCGCCAGCTTCCTGTCCGGTGCTCCTGCGGGACGCTTGGCCCGCTTCTGGACCAGCTCGAAGGCGTAGAGACCGGCGCGCAGCTCGTCACTCATGATGAGGTCACCCAGGGCCTCGTCCTCCGCGGCGAAGCCGTCGTCCCGCGAGGCCGTGCGGGCTGCCGCGACGAGTTCGAGGGCGACATACGGGGACCTGGCCTGGCGGCCGGTCTTGACGTCGGCCAGGCCTTTGGCCGTGGCGATCGCTCCGGCCCAGAGGCTCTCGTCGCGGTCGACCGCCGCACGCTCCACGGTGACCGCGCCGGTGAGGACGTCGGCTGCCCAGGCGATGGAGCGTTCGAGGAACTCGGCCGGCTCGAAGAGGGCGTCGGCCAGGCCGAGCCGGAAGGCCTCGGGACCCTTGAGCATCCGGTTCTGCGACAGCGGGTTCTCGATGATCACCGTGAGGGCGTTCTCGACCCCGACGAGGTTGGGCAGCAGCCAGCAGCCACCCCATCCGGGCACCAGGCCGAGGAACACCTCAGGCAGAGCCACGGCCGGAACTCCGGCGCTGATCGTCCGGTACTGGGCCGAGAGGGCGAGCTCCACACCGCCGCCCATGGCGGCGCCGTTGACGAACGCGAAGGTCGGCACCGGCAGGTCGGAGAAGGCGGCGAACGCCGCGTGACCAGCGCGAGCCACCTCCACGGCCTGACTGCGATCGGTGATGAGGGGGACGCCGGTGAGGTCGGCGCCGACGGCGAAGATGAACGGCTTGCCGGTCACCGCGACGGCGGCGACCTCACCGGCCTCGGCGCGGGCCCGTAGTGCGTCCATCGCGGCGTGCAGCTCCGCAATGGATTTCGCGCCGAAGGTGTTGGGCTTGGTGTGGTCGTGGCCGTTGTCCAGCGTGACGAGCGCCAGCGTCCCCGCCCCGCCGGGCATTGCGACGTCGCGGACGAGGCTGTGCGTGACGACTTCGTCGCCGGAGCCCACGGAAGCTGGAGCCGCGGCGGTCTGCGTGGTGGCGGTCACTTGTCGTCCTCCTTGGCGGCCGCGGCGACGGACGTGGTGTGGTCGCTCCGGTAGTCGGCGTGGTGTGGGTTCTCCCAGATGACGGTGCCGCCCATGCCGAGACCGATGCACATCGCCGTGAGCCCGTAGCGGACGTCGGGGTGCTCCTCGAACTGGCGGGCGAGCTGGTTCATGAGGCGCACGCCGGAGCTGGCCAGCGGGTGACCCACGGCGATGGCCCCGCCGTACTCGTTGACGCGGGGGTCGTCGTCGGCCATGCCGAAGTGGTCGAGGAAGGCGAGGACCTGGACGGCGAACGCCTCGTTGAGCTCGAAGAGGCCGATGTCCTCGATCGTGAGACCCGCCTTGGCGAGGGCCCGCTCGGTCGCAGGAACCGGTCCGACGCCCATGACCTCCGGCTCGACGCCGGCGAACGCATAGGCGACGAGGCGCATCCGGACCGGTAGGCCGAGCTCGGCGGCGGCCGACTCGGAGGCGATGATGCAGGCCGTGGCCCCGTCGTTGAGGCCGGCAGCGTTGCCGGCGGTGATGTTGCCGTGCGGCCGGAAGGGCGTCTTGAGGGCCGCGAGGTCCTCGAGGGTCGTCCCGGGTCGTGGGGGCTCGTCGGCCGTCGCGAGGCCCCAGCCCAGCTCGGAGTGCCGGACGGCAACGGGGACGAGATCAGGCTGGATCTTGCCGTTGGCGTAGGCCTTGGCCAGCTTCTCCTGGCTGGCCACGGCGAACGCGTCCGCGCGCTGCTTCGTCAGCCTGGGGAAGCGGTCGTGGAGGTTCTCGGCGGTCTTGCCCATGACGAGGGCGTCGGGGTCGACGAGCTTCTCGGCGAGGATGCGTGGGTTGGGGTCGACGCTCTCGCCCATCGGGTGGCGCCCCATGTGCTCCACGCCGCCGGCGATGGCGACGTCCATGGCGCCGAAGGCGATCGAGCTCGCCGTGGTCGTCACCGCTGTCATCGCGCCGGCGCACATCCGGTCGATCGAGTAGCCCGGGGTCGTCGTGGGCAGGCCGGACAGCAGAGCAGCGGTGCGCCCGAGGGTCAGGCCCTGGTCGCCGATCTGCGTCGTGGCCGCGATGGCGACCTCCTCGACGCGGTCCTTGGGCAGGGAGGGGTTGCGAGCCAACAGTTCGCGGATGCAGCGGATGACGAGGTCGTCGGCACGGGTCTGGGCGTAGACGCCCTTCTCACCCGCCTTGCCGAACGGCGTTCGGACGCCGTCGACGAAGACGACCTCATTGAGCTGGCGGGGCACGGTGCCTCCTAGGGGCAGGGAACGTTCCCCACGATCCTACTGCCCAGTAACTTCGGGCCGAAGATACCGGGCGGGTGACAGTTCTCACGAGACCCGCGTCGCTGTGGTGGGAGCGCCGGTGCGGGCTCGACGCGAGCGGTGCCGCATGGGGACTGGCAGGCTGTCTGCATGATCCTGCCCAAGGTCCGCGACCCGCGCATGATCACGATCCGTCGTGGCGGACTGCTCCGCGATGCCGACCACCAGCTCCTGGCGCTGTGGGCCGCCGCGTGTGCCGAGCATGTCCTGAATCTGTTCGAGGCGGAGCAGCAGTCGGATACCCGTCCTCGGGACGCGATCGATGCGGCGCGCGCCTGGGCCGCCGGCGAGATGACGATGATGGACGCGCGAGCCCGAGGCGGCCACGCGATGGGTGCCGCCCGGCCGCTGCGAGGAGCTGCCCGGTTCGCCGCCTACGCCGCCGGCCAAGCGGCCTGCGTGGGACATGTCCCCGAGCACGATCTGGGTGCCGCCGCCTACGCGATCAAGGCCGCTCAGGCAGCGGATCCGAGCAACGTCCACGCGCGGCGGCGTGAGCGTGACTGGCAGCGCAGCCAGTTGCCCGAACAGATAAGAGCACTCGTCCTCGAGGATGAGGTTCGTCGAAACTCCATCTGCTGGTCTGTCTTCGAGGACTGAGACACCGACGGCCACAGGGCGCGTCCATGCGCCGCGTGTCGCCTCCTCGGCCTTGGGTCGAGGGTCCGGGACTACAGGAAGTCGGCGGGGTCGAAGTCGTCGATGGGGATGATCCGCACCCGCGGCAGCCGTTCCTTGAACGCTTGGACCTCGTACTCGAGGTCGAAGGTGAACAGGCCGTCGGCGGTGAGTGGCAAGAACGCGTTGCTGCGAAACTCCTGGAACCCGACGACACCCACCCGCCGGCCATCGAGAAGATCTCGGACCTGGTCCACGAAGTCCCCGTCGTTGCTGACGAGGAGCACGTCCGCGTGTCGGCGCCGAATCTCGACCAGCGTCCTCTGGATGGCGATGTCGACCACCTTTTCGCCGACGGCCCCGGAGAGCGGGACGGGTCGATAGCCAATGGCCACCAGAGCCTGGATGAAGGGCATGGGAAGCTCGTTGTTCGCCGCGAGGAAGAAGAGCCCGGTGGCTGGCTGCTCCCAGAGCTCCTGCGCGAACTGCAGCAGCCGCTCCCACCGGGGGCGCTCTTCAGGTCGCGGTCGCCGGCCGAGAATGGAGGTGCCGAGAGTAGCGTCGATGTTCTCCCCGTCAACCAGGACGTACGTAGTGCGAGGATCTTCACCCATGAGAGGGAGCCTACGGCCGCCAGTTGGCGACGGTGACCCCGACATGGAGGCTCGAGTGTCGTCATCCTTCCTGGCACCGACCGCAATGTGAAAGCACCAGCTGAGGAGCGCCGCGGATGTCACTCACACGGATTCACAACCTGTCCATCTCGCTCGATGGGTTCGCCACTGGCGAGCCGCAGTCCGCCGAGGCGCCGTTCGGCCATGCGGGCGAGCGTCTCCACGAGTGGATGTTCACCACTCGGTTCTGGGACGCGGGCGGAACGGCCGGAGTCGACGACGCCTTTGCTCAGCGCCACGGCTACGGCATCGGCGCCGAGATCATGGGCGCCAACAAGTTCGGCCCGCCCGGCTGGCGGGATGACCCGGACTGGAAGGGTTGGTGGGGTCCGAACCCCCCGTTTCACACCCCGACCTTCGTGCTCACGCACCATCCGCGACCGTCGATGGAGATGGAGGGTGGCACCACGTTCCACTTCCTCGACGCCGCCCCGGCCGAGGCGCTCGAGATTGCTCGGGAGGCAGCCGATGGCCTGGACGTGCGAATCGGGGGCGGCCCGACCGTCGTACGGGACTTCCTCGCCGCGGCGCTCGTCGACCACATGCATCTGGTCCAGGTCCCGATCGTGCTCGGTCACGGCGTACGCATCTGGGACGGTCTCGAGGCACTCGAGGAAACCTACGACATTGAGGCGGCCTCGTCGCCCAGCGGCGTCACGCACCTCACCTTCACGCGAAAGGCAGGCTCGGGAACGTAGACGCCTGAACGGCATCGGCTGCGCAGACGTGCGCGCCTTACCGGTCGCGGGGTCGACGGCCAGCACTGGGGCGGACACGAAACCTCTGGAGCGCCCGAGGTCGCCGAGTCCGGCGCTCAGTCCGGGGCGACAGCCGCTCCTGGCCCGGGCAGGACCTCGATGTCGGTGACGTGCAGCGTGGAGGCGCACTCGGAGCAGTGCAGCTCCGCCTCGCAGAGTTGTCCGCAGCCCCGGTGACGATGGAGGACGGGCGGTCCCTCGTCGCCGGCCAGCCACCGATCACCCCAGCGCCGCATGACCAGCAGCACGTCACACAGCTCGATTCCCTTCTGGAGCAGGGCGTACTCGTAGCGGGGGGGACGGTCTGAGTACTGCCGCCGCTCCAGCACGCCGTTCTCGACGAGCCATCCGAGCCGCTGGGTCAGCACCTTGGGGGAGATCCCGAGGTCGGCGCGGATCTGCTCGAAGCGAGTCAGCCCGACCCATACGTCGCGCAGAATGAGCGGCGTCCACGGCTCCCCGAACACGTCGAGCGTGCGGGCGATCGAGCACTGCATCCCCGCGAACTGGGTCCGTTGCATGTGCGCAGCCTAGGGGAGACCCTTCCCTCAATGAATGAACGCTGTTAGCCTCCCTGATCTGTACCTTCCCTGAAGGAAGTGCCAAGGAGAGGGGAGAGCAGTGGCGGACAGGATCCCCACCAGCGCGGTGAACATCATTGACACCTGGGACGGCAACGTCCTCATCCGCGGCGAACCGAACGACGTGATGCCCTGGGACGACGTCCGCGACCGCATCGCCAGGGCCGGTGACTACTGGGCGTCGACGGTGCGGGCCAATCGTTCACCGCATGTCCGTCCCGTGTTCGCGGTGTGGGTCGACGGTCTGCTGGTCTCGACCACCAACGGCACCCGCGCCAAGGCCCGCCACCTTGCGTCGAACCCGCTCGTCTCGTTCGCCACCCGCGTCGACGGCGTCGATGTCATCGTCGAGGGACGGGCCGAGTTCGTCACCGACGAGAGGCTGCTGGCGCGGATCGCAGACGCGTACCAACGGAAGTACGGCTGGCCACTGGTCATCCGCGACGGGGCCTACCACGCCCCCTTCGCCGCCCCGGTGGCCGGTCCGCCGCCCTACCGTCCATACGCCGTGACGCCCGAAATCGTCTATGCGATGGGCATCACCGACGAACTCGCGCCCAGGAGCACGAAGTATCGCTTCTGACCGCGCGTCGACCCACAAGCCCCCCGCCCCTTCCACGATAACGCTGAGAGGGGGACTTGCGGCAAGGCCCCAGTCGTGCCCCAGACTCTCCGGTCGTGCCAAGGGAATCGAGGGTTGAGATGAATGACGTGACGGTCGTCGGAGCAGGTCCGACTGGCCTGATGGTGGCGGGAGAGCTGGCGTTGGCGGGGGTGGATGTCGCGGTCCTGGAGCGGCGTCCGACCCCGGACCTCCTCGGCACGAGGGCCCGCGGTTTCCACGCGCGAACGATCGAGATCTTCGACCAGCGCGGGATCGCCGACCGTTTCCTCGCAGAGGGGCGGGCCATCCGGGGGATGAGCTTCGCCGGCACCGCGCTCGAGGTGGACCTGCTCCCCTCGCGTCATCCGTACACGCTGGGCTTGTCGCAGAGTGAGATCGAACGGATCCTGCGCGGCTGGGTCGAGGAGCTGGGGGTGCCGATCCACTGCGGACTCGAGGTCACCGGCTTCGGCGAGGACGACGCGGGCATCGAGGTACACCTCGCCGGTGGCGATCGGCGAAGGACCGCCTACCTCGTCGGGGCCGACGGTGGTCGAAGCGTCATCCGCAGGGCAGCCGACATCGAGTTCGTCGGAACGGACGCGAGCCGCAGCCACCTCATCGCGGAGGTCGAGGTGACCGAGGAGGTACCCACCGGCATCCGACAGGACGACGTCGGGATCCATGGGATCAACGTCATGGAGGACGGGCAGACGGTGGGCATCGTCGTGACTGAGCAGCAGGTGGGTTCCGCCGCCGATCCCACGCTCACGGACCTCAGCGCGGCGCTGACCGCCGTGTACGGCACGGACTTCGGGATCCACGCTCCGTCATGGATATCGAGGTTCACCGATGCCACCAGGCAGGCGGCCGCCTACCGTCGCGGGCGGGTGCTGCTCGCCGGGGACGCCGCGCACACCCATCCACCCACCGGAGGGCAGGGGATCGGTCTGGGCGTGCAGGATGCGGTCAATCTCGGCTGGAAGCTCGCCCAGGTCGTCCAGGGCGTGTCGCCCGAGGCTCTCCTGGACACGTACCACGCTGAACGCCACCCCGCCACGGCTCGCGTCCTGACGAATGTGATGGCGCAGGCCCTGCTCCAACGAGGCGACGCGCGAACCCTGGCGATCCGCGACACGTTCGCCGAGATCCTCGGCTTCGAGGGACCACGCGCTCACCTCGCCGGGCTGCTGTCCGGGCTCGACGTCGCCTATGACCTCGGCGCGGGACACCCGTTGCTCGGACGTCGCATGCCCGACCTCGACCTGACCACAGCCCACGGGCGGCGGCGCGTCTTCGAGCTGCTTCACGAGGCCCGGCCGGTGCTGCTCAACCTCGGTGAGCCAGGGAGCATCGACATCTCCCCGTGGGCGGCCCGGGTCCGCGTCGTCGACGCTGAGGTTGTCGACGCTGAGGTTGTCGACGTGGGGCAGGCCGGCGCGTGGGTGCTCCCCGTGGTCGGATCCGTCCCTGCTCCTGCCGCCGTGCTGATCCGGCCCGACGGTCATGTGGCGTGGGTGGGCGATGGGACACCGGCGGGGCTCAGCGACGCCTTGACGACGTGGTTCGGGCCGCCCGTGACCAATGGCGCCGCCTGACCGTCCTGTCGTCGCTGCATTCTCGACCATGATGTGCAGCGGTTGCGTCCGCGTTCGTGCGTGGGGACGCGCGCGTGAAACGCGTGTGAAAAGCAGTTCAGCCAGCGGCTCGTCGTCGGCCACCATCTGGATGTGGACTACATCGGCCGGACACCGGCACCGCCGCTCGACCGGTTCATCGACGACATCTACTGTCTGACCGGGGTTCCGCGCCACCGGACACTGAACGTGCCTCCGATGCCGTCAGCGCACCTGATGATCAACGTCGGCAGACCCATTCGTCTGCTCGACCCCGACCCCGCTGTGCCGCCGGCGATGTTCACGGACGGCTGGTTCATGGGTGTGTGGACCAGGCGCTTCGTGATCGAGTACCCGAGGGCCGTGCGCGTCGCCGGAGTGCACTTCAAGCCCTGGGGGCTGTCGTCCTTCATCGACCTGCCGATGAGCGAGCTGCGGGACCGCTGGCTGCCGATCGACGCGGTGTGGCCAGGGTCCTCGGACCGGCTGCTCCATCAGGTCGCCGCCGCGACCTCGACCGAGGAGACCCTGCGCGTCTTGGAGGATGAACTGCGATCACGGCTCGCCCCAGCACCGAAACGCGGTCTCGAGCTGGTCAGGCTCACCGCTGGTCGCTTGGAGGCCGCTTGGGGTGGGGTCTCGATCGGGGCACTGACCGAGAGTGTCGGAGTCAGCGGCAACCATCTGGCCACCCAGTTCACGTCCCACCTGGGCGTCACCCCGAAGCGGGTCGCCCGTATCTACCGCTTCGCCCGGGTCATCCTCGCCGTCGACCCCGTGCACCCGGTCGACTGGGCTCAGCTCGCCCATGCCGCGGGCTACTTCGACCAGGCGCACTTCAGCAAGGAGTTCAAGGACTTCACGGGCCAGACCCCGACCGGATACCTCGCCCTTCGCCGCCGGTTCCCGGCCATCACGGGCTTCCCACCCGATCAAGGTCCGATGCCACTGGATTGATTTCTTACAAGCCAGGGGTCCTCGGCAAGGACAGGATCGCGGTGAACCGTGAGAGCAAAGGAGAACCCATGGGCACGGTGATCATGCACAGTGTGGTGTCGGTCGATGGCTTCATCGCCGACGACAAGGACGACGTCGGGCCACTGCACGAGTGGTACTTCAACGGGGACACGCCCATCACCGAGGGCGGGAGTGAGGGATACGACCACTCCGGCTCGGGAGCCGGGTTCACCGTCTCGAGCGCCTCGGCCGCGTACGTCCGCCCGCTGTGGGAGGCGATCGGCACCATCGTGATGGGCCGGCACCTGTTCGACCTGGTCAACGGGTGGGAGGGTGTCCCCCCCGCCGGCGAGCACGTCGTCGTGGTCTCGCACCGACCAAAGCCCGACGGCTGGCACCCGGAGGCGTCCTACCACTTCGTCGAGGAGGTCACCGCTGCCATCGCCGTCGCCCAGGACCTGGCGGGTGACCGCGTCGTCAGTGTGAACGCGGGGGACGTCGGTGGCCAGATCCTCGCGGCGGGACTCCTGGACGAGGTGGCGATGGACATGGTGCCGGTGGTCTTCGGGTCGGGCAAGCGCTACTTCGGCAGCATCGAAGGCCAGCACCTGCTCGAGGACCCCCACGTCGTCATCCAGGGCGAGCGGGTGCTCCACCTCCGGTTCAGGGTGCGCCGGTAGCGATGACGGACGCCGACCTCGTCGCCCATGCGTGGGCCTTGTTGGAGACGAACCGCTACCTGACCTTGGCCACGGCTGATCCGGATGGGCGACCGTGGGCCTCCCCGGTCTACTTCGCGCCCGCGGAGCCGTGGGACTTCTACTGGGTCTCCGCAACGAGTGCACGGCACTCCCGCAACCTCGCCCAGCGCCCGCAGACCAGCCTCACCGTCTTCGACTCGACGGTCGAGCCGTACCACGGCCGCGCCGTGTACGCAGCCGGCGAGGCCCATGTGCTGTCCGGCGCGGACCTCGACCGGGGACTCGGCAGCTACCCCGGACCGAGCCGTCGGGGCGCCACCCCGGTCACCCGAGAGGACGTCACAGGCTCATCGCAGTACCGCCTCTACCGGGTCACGGCGACTCACGTGTGGGTGCTCTGCCCGCGCGGGCCTCGGCAGCCTTGCTCGCTGCACGGACTCGCTCACGACCACCGGGTCCGGGTCGCCTAGCGACGCTTGACCAGGGCCCCGCCGAGGATCACACACACCCACTGCGGCACGAGATCGAGCCGTCGTGGGCATGGGAGCCGGCCCAGCGGCATACGAGAACCACCGAGCGGTCCGGGGGCCTCCACGGGTCGCCCGGGTCACGCGAGGGGGTGCTCCGCGCAGGCGCGCGCGATGAGCGGGGCCGCGAGCGTCGTCTGCCACGTGCGCGCTCCCATCTCCGTGAGCGCCTTGGCGACGTCGGTCGTCGTCGGGGCGGCAGGGCCTTCCCAGAGATAGCGGCGGAGCAGGTCCGGGGTGAGGACGTTCTCGACCGGGATCGCCAGCTCCTCCGACAGGCCTCCCAGCAGCTCCCGCGCCCGGGACAGGCGTGCTGCCGCCACGGGGTCGCGCTCGGCCCAGGTGCGTGGCGGCGGGGGGCCGGCGGACGGCAGGGACAGCGGAGGCAGCTCGTCCTCGGGGAGGTCGAGAGCGCGGGCGATTCCGTCGAGGAGCGCCTGCTCGTGCCGCCGGATCGAGCGTGCGACTCGTGGGTCGGACGAGCCGAGGCTCCGGGGGACCCGCTCGACACGCTGGTGGGCGATGGCGATCTCGGCGATCGCAGCATCGGGGACGATCCGACCCGGTGCGACGTCTCGCTGCCGCGCGAGCTCGTCCCGCCAGAGCCAGAGCTCGCGGACGATGCCGATGCCTCGACGTGCCCGGATGCGGTGGATGCCGGACGTGCGCCGCCACGGGTCCGTCCGCGGCTCGGGACCGGTGAAGGACAGGAGCGAGGCGAACTCCTCGGTGGCCCAACCGGTCTTGCCCTGCTTCTCGAGGTCGGCGTGCACCGCCTCCCTGAGATCGACGAGCACTTCGACGTCGAGCGCGGCGTAGCGCAGCCAGGGCTCCGGTAGGGGCCGGGACGACCAGTCGACAGCCGAGTGCTCCTTCGCCAGCCGTAGGCCGAGGTAGTGCTCGACCATGGCCCCGAGCCCCACCCTCGCTAGCCCGGCGAGGCGACCCGCGAGCTCGGTGTCGAAGAGAACCCGTGGCCGCAGCCCGACCTCTGCCAGACACACGAGGTCCTGGGTGGCGGCGTGAAGGACCCATTCGGCAGCTCCGATGGCCTCGTCGAGGGGCGACAGGTCGGGCACGGCGATGGGATCGACGAGGAACGTGCCCGCGCCCTCTCGTCGAACCTGCACGAGGTAGGCCCGCTGCCCGTAGCGGTAGCCAGAGGCCCGCTCGGCGTCCATCCCTACGGGACCGGACCCGGCGACCACTGCCTCGGCGGCACGGAGCAGTGCGCGCTCGTCGGTGATGACGTCAGGCACTCCCTCTCTGGGCATCGTGAGCGGAACGAGGGCCCCGTCCCGAGCCTCGTCGGAGGTGGTCGGCTCAGCACTCACCGGCGCTGCCCGGGCAGCGGCACGACCCCGTCGGGCAGCGGCGGGATCCCCGCGATGGTGCACAGCAGGTCGGCCCAGGCGCGCAGGTGCTCGGTCAACGTGCCCCCGGCCGGGGTCCACGACGCCCGGATCTCCATCTCGACGCTGGCCCCCCGGTCGGACAGGCCACCGAAGGTCTCACTGACGACCCGGGTCACCGTGCCCGCCTCGGCGGTCCAGCCGAGCCCACGACCAGTGAGCGAGTCGGTCAGCCACGACCAGCCCACGGCGCCGAGCATCGGGTCGCCGGCCAGCTCGGGCTCGAGCTCGGCCCGGGCGAAGGTGACCACGCGCCAGGTCCCGTTCCACGTGTCGGGACCCGCCGGGTCGTGCAGCAGGACGAACCGTCCCGTGGCGAGCTCCCCCTCGGCGTCGGCCGGGTCGATGACGTCGGCGGTCAACGCGGCGGCGTAGGGGGCGATCCTCGTGGGGGCGGGCACCTCGGTCAGCCGCACGTCAGAGCGCACCCGGACGTCACGGAGGGCAGTGAGCACCTTCGCGAAGTCCGCGCCGTGGTTGCCCGGCAACGTTCTCGTGTGCACCCGTCGAGGGTATGCCGCTGCGTGAGTTTTGTCCGTAGGGCGCGCCG
>NZ_JAJJPG010000037.1:0-1516 GCF_032907665.1 Intrasporangium sp. | reverse complement strand
GTGTGCACCCGTCGAGGGTATGCCGCTGCGTGAGTTTTGTCCGTAGGGCGCGCCGTGGCACGTGGCCGGGCCACGTACCGGTGCGTGGCAGGATTGAGCGGTGCCGACCCCAGCCTCGCCTTCCGCGTCCGCCCCGGCGGAGCCGGGCAGTCCTCGCCACAGCGACCTCGTCCGCGCTGCTCGTCGTCAGCCGGTGACGCGTACTCCGGTGTGGTTCATGCGTCAGGCGGGTCGTTCCCTGCCCGAGTACCGCGCCGTTCGCGAGGGCATTCCCATGCTCGAGTCCTGCATGCAGCCCGAGCTCGTCACCGAGATCACCCTCCAGCCGGTCCGCCGTCACGGCGTCGACGCCGCCATCTTCTTCAGCGACATCGTCGTGCCCCTCAAGGCCATCGGGGTGGACCTCGACATCGTCCCGGGCGTCGGGCCCGTCGTCGCGCAGCCGATCCGTGAGGCGAGAGACCTCGACCGGCTCGTCGACCTCACAGCGGACCAGGTCCCCTACATCACCGAGGCCGTCCGCCTCCTCGTCGACGAGCTCGGCCCGATCCCGCTCATCGGCTTCGCCGGGGCGCCCTTCACCCTGGCGTCCTACCTCGTGGAGGGCGGGCCCTCGAAGAACCACGTCCAGACGAAGGCGCTGATGCACGGCGACCCGGAGCTCTGGGACGCCCTGTGCGCCAAGCTCGCCCAGATCTCCGGGGCGTTCCTGCGCGTGCAGGCGCAGGCCGGCGCGAGTGCAGTCCAGCTCTTCGACTCCTGGGTGGGCGCGCTCTCACGCGCCGACTACGTCCGCCACGTCCAGCGGCACTCGGCCGCCGCCCTCGACGCGGTCCGCCACCTCGACGTCCCGCGCATCCACTTCGGCGTCGGCACGGGAGAGCTGCTCCGGCTCATGGGGGAGGCGGGGGCCGAGGTCGTCGGCGTCGACTACCGGGTCAGCCTCACGGACGCCGTGGCGCGACTCGGACCGGACTATGCGGTGCAGGGCAACCTCGACCCCGCCCTGCTCTTCGCGCCGTGGGAGGCGCTCGAGCGGCGGGTCCGAGAGATCGTCGAGGAGGGCAGACAGGCCCCGGGCCACATCTTCAACCTCGGCCACGGGGTCCTTCCCGAGGTGGATCCCGACGTCCTGACCAGGGTGACCGCTCTGGTCCACGAGGTGTCGGCGCGCTGATGGCGGAGGGGTCGCTCGCCCGGTCGAGCCTCGTCATGGTGGGTGGGTCCTTCGCGTCCCGCGTGCTGGGCGTCGTCCGGGCAGGGCTGCTCACGGCGATCATCGGCACGCTCGCGGCGGGCGACGCCTTCAACCTGGCCAACACCCTGCCCAACGTCTTCTACATGCTTGCGGCGGGCGGCATCCTCAACGCCGTCCTCATCCCCGCCCTGACCCGGGCGATGAAGCTCGCGGACGGAGGGAAGGAGTTCACCGACCGCGTCGTCACGGTGGCCCTCGCGGCCATGGCCGGCATCACCGTCCTCGTCGTCCTCGGTGCGGGCGCCTTCGTGTCCCTGC
>NZ_JAJJPG010000036.1:22528-29328 GCF_032907665.1 Intrasporangium sp. | reverse complement strand
TTCGACGAGACCTTCCGCCGCAAGTGGGAGTTCTACCTCGCCTACTGCGAGGCCGGCTTCGCCTCGGGCTACCTCGATGTCGCCCAGATCCGCCTCGAACGACAGGAGTCCTCATGACCTCACCACTGCACGGACGGAAGACCTGGGTCGTCGGAGCCTCGAGCGGGATCGGTGCCGAGCTGGCGCGGGAGCTGAGTCGTCGCGGCGCGGACGTCGCGATCAGCGGCCGGCGGGCCGAGGAGCTCGAAGAGGTCTCCGGCGGCGCCATGGCGACCGTGCCCGTGGACGTCGTCGACGCTGCCGCGGTGGACGCTGCGACCCTCACCGTGCGCGCGGCCCTCGGCGGCCTCGACATGGTCATCTTCAGCGCCGGCTACTGGAAGCAGTTCGACGCCACGGAGTGGGACCGCGAGGTCTTCGCCAGACACGTCGAGGTCAACCTGCTCGGCTTCAACAATGTGCTCGCGGCCGTCGTGCCCGGTTTCGTGGCCCAGGGCCACGGGAACGTCGTGGGCATCGCCTCCGTGGCCGGGTATCGGGGACTTGCCGGGTCGGAGGCCTACGGCGCGACCAAGGCCGCCCAGCTCAACCTCCTCGAGGCGATGCGGGCGTCGCTGTCACCCAAGGGAATCCGAGTCACCACGGTTGCTCCTGGCTTTGTCCGGACCGAGATGACGTCCACCAACGAGTTCCCCATGCCCTTCCTCATCGACGCCGACGAGGCCGGCCGCACCATCGCGGACGGCCTCGAGAGCGGGGACGAGAGCATCGTCTTCCCCAAGCGAATGGCCCTCGCCATGGGTGTGGCCCGTCTCGTGCCGGGCCGGCTCTGGACCGCCGTCACCACCCGCGGAGCCCGTAAGTGACGGTGTCGGTGCTGTGGTTCCGACGCGACCTGCGGCTGTCGGACCACCCCGCACTGCTGGCCGCGCTGGACGCCGGGACGTCGGTGGTGCCCGTCTTCGTCCTCGACCCCCGCCTGATCGACGTGGACCGACCGCGCACCCGGCGTCTCGTCGCCTCGGTGCGCGCGCTCGCCGCGGAGCTCGAGGGGCGCCTCGTCGTCCGTGCCGGGGACCCCGTCGAGGTCATCCCGGCGCTCGCGCACGAGGTCGGCGCCGAGACCGTGCACGTGACCCGGGAGACGACGCCCTTCGGGCGCCGCAGGGACGCCGCGGTCGATGCCGCGCTCGGCAGGGATGGTCGTCGGCTGGTCGCGACCGGCACGCCGTATGCCGCTGGGCCCGGCGTCGTGGTCACGCGAGCCGGGGCGCCCTACCGGGTCTTCACCCCGTTCGCCAGGGCGTGGCGCCAACACGGCTCGCCACTCCCGGCGATGCCGCCGCTGCGAATCCCGTGGTTCGCCGGGGACGTCGGTGGAGTGGCCCTGCCAGCGGCGTCTGCCGACCAGGGCGGGCCCGGCGATCGTGACCGGGCCCGGCCCGACGGCGATGCCGCCGGCGAGGTGCCCGCCAGACGTCGTTGGCTCGACTTCCTCGCCGACGGGGGCCTCGGCCACTACGACCGGGACCGCGACCGGCCGGACCTCGACGCCACGAGCCGCATGTCGATCCCCTTGAAGTACGGCGAGATCCACCCCCGCACCCTGCTCGCCGACATCGCCGCCCACCCGGAGGGGCGCTCCGACGGCGCTGCCACGTTCGTCACCGAGCTCATCTGGCGCGAGTTCTATGCCGATGTCCTGTGGCATCGCCCTGACTCCGCGTGGCAGGACCTCCGGCCCGAGCTGAGCCGGATGGCCCACGACTCCGGCACGGCGACGGACCGCCTCGTCTCGGCCTGGCGGGAGGGCCGGACCGGCTACCCCATCGTCGATGCCGGGATGCGGCAGCTGCTCGCCGAGGGGTGGATGCACAACCGGCTGCGGATGGTCACGGCGAGCTTCCTCACCAAGGACCTCCATGTCTGGTGGCCGGTCGGAGCCCGCCACTTCCTCGACCACCTCGTCGACGGCGACCTCGCCTCCAACAACCACGGCTGGCAGTGGGTGGCCGGGACCGGCACCGATGCCGCGCCCTACTTCCGGGTCCTCAACCCGATCCGTCAGGCCCACCGATTCGACCCCCTCGGGGACTACGTGCGGCGCTGGGTCCCCGAGCTCGCGCACGTCGAGGGAGCCGCCGTGCACGAGCCGTGGAACGACCCGAACGGGTATGGGCACGGATACCCGACGCGCATCGTCGACCACGACGACGAGCGCCGGGAAGCCCTGATGCGTTACGAGCTGGCCAGGAGGTGACCGATGCGAGGCCCGGTGGCCGAGCTGCGTGCCTTCCTCGACGCGGCGCTCGTGCGCCCGGCGGCCGACGCGGCTCCGGACCCCCCGGGCACCCGGGCGCGACGGCGCGTCGTCGTCACCCTCACCCTCGTCGCAGGTGCCGCCGTCCTCGCCTGGGCCCTGCGGATCCAGCCGGGGGACGAGCTCTTCTACCTCGCGACCCTGGGCCTGGCCGCCGTCTGGGCGCTCGGCGCCCTGCTGTCCGGCCGGTTGCGCCTCGGCCTGGGCCACACGCGACGCGGCTCGAGGACCGGGCGTCCTGTGGTCCAGTCGTTGGCGCTCGGAGTGCTGCTCCTGACCATCTTCCTCATCGGCGCCCTCGTCGTGGCCCGGATCCCCACCCTGAGCGAGCCGGTCGTCGAGCTGCTCGACCACGCCCGCATCGGCTCGCTGCCGGTCGTCCTCGTCATCACCATCCTCAACGGTGTGGCGGAGGAGCTCTTCTTCCGTGGAGCCCTCTATGCGGCCCTCCCGGGCCACGCCGTCGCGATCACGACCGTCCTCTACACCCTGACCACGGTGGGGACCGGCGTCCCCCTGCTCGTCTTCGCGGCGGCGGTGCTCGGCCTCGTCACCGGCCTCCAGCGACGCGTCACCGGAGGCATCCTCGGACCGGTCATCACCCACGTCACGTGGTCCGCCGGCATGCTCCTGCTCCTGCCCCCCGTCCTCGACCTCGTGAGGTGAAGCCATGACTCCGACCAACCAGCGCGCGCAGCAGGCGACAGGACCGACGACGGGCGCGGCGACCCCGTCCCCCACCGGCTCCCCGGAACGCACCGCGCTCGTCACCGGCGCCTCCGGCTACATCGGCGGACAGCTCGTGCCCCGCCTGCTCGCGGAAGGGTGGCGCGTCCGGGTGCTGACGAGACGTGCCGGCTCCCTCGACGACCGCCCTTGGGCCGACCGGGTCGAGGTCGTCGTCGGGGACGCCGCGGACCGCGGCGACCTCGGGACCGCACTCAGCGGCATACGGACCGCGTACTACCTCGTCCACTCCATGGACGACCGGCCCGGCTTCGCCGAGCGCGACCGCGAGGCGGCCACGGTCTTCGGCGAGGTGGCCCGGGAGCAGGGGGTGCAGCGCATCGTCTACCTGGGCGGGCTCCACCCCGACGGCGAGGAGCTCTCGCCCCACCTTGCGTCGCGCGTCGAGGTCGGCCGCATCCTGCTCGCCTCCGGAGTGCCCACCGCAGTGCTGCAGGCGGCCGTCGTCCTCGGTGACGGGTCGGTCTCCTTCGACATGCTGCGCTACCTGACGACGCGGCTGCCCGCGATGGTCGCGCCCAAGTGGCTCGACAACCGGATCCAGCCCATCGCCATCGACGACGTCGTGACGCTGCTCGCCGGTGCCGCCGACCTGCCCGCCGACGTCAACCGGACCTTCGACATCGGCGGGCCTGAGGTGCTGACCTATCGCGAGATGATCCAGCGCTTCGCTGCCGTGACCGGCCTGCGCCGGCGCCTCGTCGTCACCGTCCCCGTCCTCACGCCCCGGCTCGCGAGCCACTGGGTCGGGCTGGTCACTCCCATCGGGGCCGGGATCGCCAAGCCACTCGTGGGCAGCCTTGTCCACGAGGTCGTCGCCAAGGAGTCGGACCTGCTGGATGTCGTCGAGGTGCCGGGCGGCGTCACCGGCTTCGACGAGGCGGTGCGACGGGCGATGGAGGGAACGACACCCGACACCGCCCTGCGCAACCTCGCGATCACCGGCGCCGCAGTCACGACGAGCGCCGTGATCGGCTCCCTGGCGACGAAGCCGGACTCTCGGTGGTACCGGAGCCTCGACCTGCCTGCCT
The DNA here is from genome assembly GCF_032907665.1 of Intrasporangium sp. Taxonomy (GTDB): domain Bacteria; phylum Actinomycetota; class Actinomycetes; order Actinomycetales; family Dermatophilaceae; genus Intrasporangium. The sequence continues at coordinate 25,230 of NZ_JAJJPG010000036.1, read as the reverse complement.
GGCAGCCGCCGAAGGCCGCCTTCCCCATCGTCTGGACGCTGCTCTACGCCGACATCGCGGCGAGTGCCGCCGCAGCCCTCACGGGGATCGACCGCAGACCCGACGAGGAGGGCGCCGGGGGCCGACACGCAGGAGGCATCCGGGAGGCGGTGCCGTCCGCTCGCCAGAGCTACCTCGCTGCCCTGGGGACGAACCTCGTGCTCAACAGCGGATGGAGCCTGCTGTTCTGGCGCGGTCGAACGCCGGGCGGTGCTGCACTCGAGAGTGCCGTTCTCACGGCCAGCGGTGCCGACCTCGTCCGCCGGACGACGGCCGTCAACTCCGTGGCGGGACGGGCCCTGGTGCCCTACGTCGTCTGGACCGGCTTCGCCACGGTGCTCAGTGCGGAGATCCACCGTCGCAACCGAAACCACCGACGCCACCGACGCCACCGTCGATGACACCCTCTACACCTGTCTAGTGCAGATGCAATAGCGCCGTAGACGATGCGATCGCTCGGACCGTGGCCCGTCGTCAGGTGAGAGCCGGCTCCGACGGGCCGCCCACCACCTGGCCGGCGAAGGCCTTGCGGTACTGGAGCGGGGGCAGGCCGACCTCCTTGTGGAAGTGGCTGCGCAGCACCGCCCCTGTCGCGAAGCCGCAGGCGCGGGCAATGGACTCCACGTCGAGCGTCGTCGTCTCGAGCAGGTGCCGTGCCCGGAGGACACGCTGGGCCGTGAGCCACTTGTGCGGCGTCGTGCCGACCTCCTGACCGAATCGCCTGGCGAAGGTGCGCTCCGACATGTTGGCGCGGGCGGCCAGACCGGGGACCGTGTGGTCCTCGTCGAGGTGCTCGGTCAGCCAGGTGAGCACGTCCTGCAGGCTGTCGCACGGCTGAGCCGGGACCGGCGTCTCGACGTACTGGCGCTGCCCTCCCGCGCGATGGGGCGGCACCACCATGCGGCGCGCGATTCGATTGGCGACGTCCGTGCCGAGCTCCCTGCTCACGAGATAGAGGCAGGCGTCGATCCCGGCTGCCGTCCCTGCGCTCGTGAGGACCGGGCCGTCCTCGACGTAGAGTGCATCGACGTCCACCCGGGCCTCGGGAAATCGCTCCCCGAGCAGCTGGGCGTGCCTCCAGTGGGTGCCGCAGTCGCGCCCGTCGAGCAGTCCCGCCTCGCCGAGCCAGAAGGCTCCACTGCACACCGAGAGGACGGTGGCGCCCCGGTCCACGGCATCACGGAGGATCTCGAGAGACTCCGGCCGGAAGGGCCCGTTGACCGAACCGCCCGGTATCGCAACGAGATCCGCCTCTCGCGCGGCCTCGAGCGGATGGGTGGCCACGATCCCCATGCCGGTCTTCGTGGCGAGGACCCGGTCGGGCTCGGCGGCACAGACCCGGAAGTCGAAGGGCGGCACCCCGTCCTCGGTCCGGTCGATCCCGAAGACCTCGCACAGGACGGCGAGCTCGAACGGCGCGACGGGTTCCTCGACGAGGACGGCGACGGTGCGGAGCATGCCGCCAGTGTGACATAAGTGGCAGAATTTCGCCGAACATCGTCGGTTCTGCCACTCGTGGCCGGAAACAATTGGGCACATGCTTTCTGCCATGTCCTTCACACCCTCCCTCCCGACCGCCCTCGTCGACCTCGCCCTCCCCGCGCCGGGGGTAATTCGGGCGACATCGACGAGGCCGATGCCTAGGGTCACGTCCTGACATGACCACACACCCGACCTCCACCGGGACCACCACCGGGACCACCACCGGGACCACCACCGGGGTCGCCTCCACGCTCCCGTCGACCGCGCCGGCTCCCACACGCCGCACCGCCAGCCGGTTGATGGTGTTCGGCGCCATGGCCGCCACGCTCGTCCTCTGGGCATCGGCCTTCGTCGCCATCCGCCACCTCGGTCACGACGTCCCCCCCGGAGCGCTGTCGCTCGGGCGGCTGCTCGTCGCGTCCGTCGCCCTCGGCTTCCTCGTCTTCCGCCGCAAGCCGACCTGGCCACGACGGGGCGACTGGGGGCTGCTGCTGCTCTGCGGTGTGGCCTGGTTCGGGATCTACAACCTCGCCCTCAACGATGCCGAGCGTCGCATCGATGCCGGCACCGCCGCGCTCCTCGTCCAGATCGGTCCGATCATCGTCGCCGTCCTCGCCACCTTCTTCCTCGGCGAGCGCATGACGCCGTGGCTGCTCGTCGGCATGGTCGTCGGCTTCGGAGGGGTCGCCATCATCGCGCGCGGCTTCTCCAACGGCGGGACGGGTGACCGGGTGGGCGTCTGGCTCGCGGTCGTCGCTGCCGTGACCTACGCCATCGGGGTCCTCGCCCAGAAGCCCCTGCTCCGCCGCCTCCCCGGGCCCGAAGTCACCTTCCTCGCCTGTGTCATCGGCGTCGCCACGCTGCTTCCCTGGACCGGCGAGCTCGTTGACGTCGTTCGCGACGCGGAGCCGAGCACCCTCCTGTGGATCGCCTACCTGGGGATCTTCCCGACCGCCGTGGCCTTCTCGCTTTGGGCCTTCGTCCTCGCCCGGAGCGACGCCGGCAAGCTGACGCTGACGACCTTCCTCGTGCCGTTCATCGCCACCCTCATCGCCTGGGTGCTCCTCGCGGAGGTCCCGCCGGCCCTCACGTTCCTCGGCGGTGCGTTGTGCATCACCGGCGTGCTCTTCACCCGGCGCAAGCCACGAGCCGCCACGGCCCGGTCCTAGCGGACCACCCGC
>NZ_JAJJPG010000036.1:0-22428 GCF_032907665.1 Intrasporangium sp. | reverse complement strand
CAGCGCGGTGCGATGGGCGAGCCTGCGTCACCCTGATCCGGTCAGCGGGAGGCCGACTCGACGTAGTCCTTGAGGCCGATCCAGTTGCGGCGCTCCCAGCGCGGCCCGATCGCCGCCAGCACAGGGGACAGCACGCGCAGGGGGCCGACAAGGTTCATGTCCCAGTCCCAGCGCAGCCTCGTGCCGCCGGCCTCCTCGTCGAAGGTGAGCGTCCCGTCGACGTGCAGGTAGGACGAGCGGACGACGTTGTGGAGGCGATGGGGACGGTCGTACTCCATCACCTCGAGGGTCATCTCACCCTTGGCGCCCATGCCCCTCGGCTCAGCCACGAAGCGGGCGCCGGGGCCGACGGGTCCGTCGGTCACCTTCTCGGCACGCGCGATCCGGGGGTTGTACCTCGGCTCGTTCCGCTCGTCCGCGACGAGGTCGAACACCTCGCCGACGGGCGCGCCGATGGCGACCTCTCCCACGATGCGGGTCATCGCTCCCGCTCCCCTCCCGGGCCCGACGGCCCGACTACCGAGAGGATCGCGCGAGAGCACGCGGATGGAACAGGGTCGTTGGTCCCCTCGTCGTGCGCTCCCCGTGCCCAGCGGGACGGGCTGCCCCGAGGGCGCGGACAGCCACGGCGACCCGGCCCCACAGCCACCAGTAGCCGATCCCGACCGCCATCGACGCGATGAACGCGAGGACCGGCCGGCCCCAGAGGTGCTCGAGCACCTGCCAGTGGATGACGTAGACATGGAGGGAGCTCGCCGCGAGCACCTGGACCAGCGGCACGAGCACGGCGGGCAGACGCGAGACCGGCTTCCAGATGAGCAGGAGCACGAAGGCGAGCGAGAGCAGGTCCCGGGCCGGGTTCATCGAGAACGTGCCGACGCTGGCGACGGCCACCACCGTGACGACCCACCGCTGGGGCCGCGAGCCTGCTCGGGCGATCGACCAACCGAGGAAGAAGAGGAAGAGCACGACGAGTGCCGAGCCCTGCATCCGGGGCCCGGGCAGGGGGTAGAGATCGAGGCGCAGGGAGAAGGCGAGGGCGGTCAGGGTGAGGGGCAGCCCGAAGGGCCACCGTCGCTCGGCACGGGCGAAGGCCGGTAGCGCCGCGAGCGCGATGGTCACGAGGAGGGCCACGACGAGCGCCTCGATGAACCAGAACCGCCACGGAGGGCCGAGCTGCTCCTCGCCGAGCAGCCAGTTGGCGAGCACGAGGTTGCGTGGCTCGTAGTAGCCCCAGATGACATGAGCGGGCACGATGACCACCAGCGTCGGGAGCGCCACGCGCGCCGCACCGCGCGCCAGGGACCGCACCCGGTCGCGGCGGCGGTCGGAGGCGAGCGCGAAGCGGACGACGTTGTAGCCGACGAGGACGAGCAGTGCGTGGGCCGTGCCCTGGAGAACGAAGAGGTCCGCGTGGGTCCCGACGATGAGCACGATCGCGAGGGCCCGCAGCCACACGTTGGTCTCGACGGTGCGGCGAGTGGGGGCGCCGGTCTGGGCGGCGCCGCCCCGGGCGCACCGCCCACGGGGCTCCCTCCCCGAGTGCGCGTCACGACGGGCCCACTGCTCGAGCTCGCCGACCGGCGTGAGGTGCCACGACGCCGGAAGGGTCCCGAGATGCTCCTCGAGACGGATCGACACCTCGACATAGGACAGGGAGTCCCCGCCGAGCGCGACGAAGGTCGAGGAGTCGTCGACGTCTCCCCTGCCCAGCGCGGCCGCGTAGATCGCCGCGACCGTCGGCCTGCTCGCCTCGGCTGCCGCGCTCTCGCCCCTGAGCTCGCCCGCAATGCGGTCGACGAGGGCGAGGACGGCCGCGTAGTCGGGCTTGCCGTTGGGCAGCATCTCGTGCTCCGCAGTCCCGACGACAGTGACGGCTGACGCCGGGGCACCCGAGAGTCGGCTCGCGAGGCGACGCACGGCGCCGTGGTCCACCCCTAGGGACCCACGCTCGCGCAGGGCGACCGCAAGGAGGCCCTCGCGGCCCGCGCACCGCACGTCGTGCCCGGCAGTGCGCAGGCCGCGCTCGACCCGGTCGAGGTCGATGCGGTGTCCCAGGACCTTGCAGAAGCGGCTGCGCCGACCGGTCACCTCGTAGAGCCCGGACTCGTCCCGGCGACCGAGGTCGCCGGTCCGGAGGCGGTCGACCGTCCGCCCCAGTGCGAGGTCGGCCGGCGACGCGGCGTAGCCGAGCATGACGTTGGGCCCGCTGTAGACGAGCTCGCCGTCGACGACCTCGAAGGAGCCTCCGGGGACCGGGACGCCGATGCTCGACGGATGCTCGTGGGCGAGGTCCGGAGGGAGGTAGGCCATGCGCGCGGTGGCCTCGGTCTGGCCGTACATGACAAACAGGTCCCAGCCCCGTTCCCTCCCGACCGTCGACCACTGACGTACGCGCGCGGGGTCGAGCCGACCACCGGCCTGGGTGACGTAACGCAGGCGGGGCAGGTCCATCGCTGCGAAGCCGACCCGCTCCAGCAGGTCGAAGGTGTAGGGCACTCCGGCCAGGCTCGTCGCCCCGGACTCGCGGAAGAACGTCCAGAAGCACTCGTCGACGACAGAGAGGTCTGTGAGGGCGATGCTCGCGCCACGGCTCAGATGGCTGTGCAGCACGGACAGGCCGTAGCAGTAGTGCAGTGGCAATGTCGTTGCGGCACAGTCGGACTCGCGGATCTTGAGGTAGCTCGCGATCTGGTCGGCGTTGGCGGCGAGGTTGTCCCACGACAGCCGGACGAGCTTCGGCGAGCCGGTGGACCCGCTCGTGCTGAGCAGGAGGGCGAGCTCGGGGTGCAGGGCGTGGGCGGGCTGCTCCCGCAGGAGGGAGACGGTCCCGTCCGCGCCGACGACGGCATCGGGGTCGTATGCCGCTCGCAGGCTCGCACGCGCCGGCGCGCTCTCGCTCGGGACGAGGAGGACGACGTGTCCGCCGGCCAGCGCGCCGAGGTAGCCGATGAGGCTCCCGAGGCGGTTCGCGCCCTCGACGAGGACGAGTCGGCGATCGCCGCCCAACGTCTTTGCCACGTCGTCGACGCGGTCGGCGAGGTCGGCGTAGGAGAGGGTCACGTCCGGGGTGACGACAGCGCGCGACTCACCCCGGGCCGCGAGATCACGCAGCCACGGGACCCCGCAGGGCACCCGGGTCGCCGCATCGGCCGTTGCAGTCACGCGGCTCATTGAATAGGTAAGCCTTACCTAATTGCAAACCCCTCGAGCGCGGTGGCCAGCCGTATTCGGACCGTCTGAGGTAGGAGACGCACGCTGGGAGGGGTCGTCTGAGGTAGGCGCGGCTGCCTACCTCAGCCGTCTGAGGTAGCGGCGCGCGACGGGCGCCCTCCGAGTTAGGGACGACACCCGATGTGGACGCCTACCTCACGAGCCGACTCTGGAGGAGCCAAGAAAAGAGCAGGACAGCAGACAGGGACGCAGGAACATGAGCACGTCGATCATCAACATCACTCCAGAATTCATGAAGGCGGAACTCGAGGCCCGCTACGCGGCGCCATCTCGCCGCAGCTGGCGCCGCCGGCCGGACTCCTCGCTCGCCATCGAGTCCAAGGCCCACCGCCGACGCCACGACGAGGCGCTCCACCTGGCCACTCCGGCCCGGGTCAGCTGACCCGGCGCCGGCCAGGGCACCATCCATAGACCGGCTCGCGCCGAGGCTGCAACGGAAGCCCTTCCGTGACAACCATGAACACCGCGGCCACTGATGCCACCTCCACCGTCCCCGGAACTCCCGCGACGTTGTCGGCCCAATCCCGGATAATGCGGCGTATGCCGTTCACCACCGGAGCGTTGGTCGGACGCGACGCGGACCTGGCCCGCCTCGCGGGCGCCGTCGGGCTCGTCGGCTCGTCCGACGGCTCCCGCGGCGGCGTGGCCGTCCTCTCCGGGGATGCCGGCATCGGCAAGTCGCGCCTGCTCATGCAGCTCACCTCGGACGCGAGCCAGGCCGGCTGGCGGACCGTCACCGGCCACTGTGTCGGGCAGGCCGGGAGTGCCCTCGCGTACCTCCCTTTCGTGGAGCTCATCGGCCTGCTCGACAGCATGGCGCCCGATGTCGTCACCCAGGTGCTCGGTTCCCACCCGAGCCTGGCCCGGCTCCTCCCACGACGGGACGGCGACACCGCGGGCCTGACCGACTCGGCGAAGGAGGCCAGCCCTGGCCTCGTCGCCGAGTCGGTCCATGCACTCCTGACCGCTCTCGGCGCCGACCGGCCGACCCTCGTCGTCATCGAGGACGTCCACTGGGCGGACCACTCGTCGCGGGACCTGCTCACGCTCCTGCTCACGAGAGCCTTCGCCACGCCGGTCGGGCTCGTGGCGAGCTACCGGTCCGATGACCTGCACCGCCAGCACCCGCTCCACGAGACGATCGCGGTCTGGGACCGGATCCCCCACGTGACCCACGTCGACCTGCAACGGCTGACCGACGATGCCGTCGACGAGCTCGTCGGCAGCATCGAGGGCATCCCCACCGACACCCGAACCGTCCGCGAGATCACCCGGCGTGCCGAGGGCAACCCCTTCTTCGCCGAGGAGCTCGCGGCGAGCGCCGCCGCCGGCCAGCAGGTCAGCGGCGGGCTGAGCCGGGTCCTCCGCGCCCGCATCGAGCGCCTCGACGAGACGGCGCAGGGCGTCGTTCGCGCCGTGTCCCTCAAGGGCGGCCGCTTCATCGGTCACGAGCTCCTCGCCCGCGTCGTGGACCTCCCGGAGGCCGAGCTCGAGGCCGCGCTCGCCCAGGCCGTCGAGCACCACGTCCTCGAGACGAAGTGGCCGCCCGCCTACACCTTCCGGCATGCGCTGCTCGGTGAGACCGCCGCCGACGGGATGCTGCCCGGTGAGCGCCTGCGGCTCCACAAGGCGTATGCCGCTGTGCTCGCTGAGTGCCCACACCTGGCTCCGGCCTCCGAGCTCGCTCGCCATGCCGCGGCGAGCGGCGACCTGCCTGCCGCCGTGGCTGCCAGCCGCGCCGCGGCTGAGTCGGCGATGGAGGTGGGCGGACCGCAGGACGCCCTCTTCCACCTCGAGCAGGCACTCAGCTGGATCGAGGACGACGACCCGGAGCGCGACGAGGTGACCATCCGGGCCGCCGAGGCCGCGACCGCGGCCGGGGACATCCTCCGCGCGGTCCGGCTCCTCAAGGACAGCATCACGCACCCCGGCCCGCGGCAACGACCGGAGATGCGAGCCGAGCTCCTCGCCCGCTACGCCACCCTGTCGCGGATGCTCGACCTGCCCGTCGACGGCCTCGGCCTGACGACCGAGGCCGTGGGCCTCCTCCCCGACGAGGACTCGCCGCGGCGGGTCCTGGTGCTCATCGCCCATGTGCAGCAGCTCGTCGACGCCGGTGACCACGTCGACGCCGTCCGGACCGGCGACGAGGTCATGGCGATGGCCGAGCGCCTCGGCCTGCGCGGAGCTCTCCTGGAGATCCGGACCGTCCTCACCCGGGTCATCGAGGCCCAGCAGGATCTCGACGCCGTCGAGGCCTACCTCCGCGGCCTGCTCGACGACGTGCGCGGGTCCGACAACCCGATCCAGCTGCGCCTGACGCACCAGCTGGCAGCGGTGGCCCATCGGCGAGGAGATCTGCGAAGTGCCTTGGCGCACTACGACGAGGGCACCCGCATCGCACGTCGGCTGCACCAGGAGTGGGCGCCCTGGGGACTCGACTGTCGCCTGCTGAGCGCCCTGACCGCCTACGAGATCGGCGACTGGGACTCCGTCGCCGGCCGTCTCGACCTCGCGACGAAGCTGACGCCCCAGCCGGCCCGCGCGCTCTTCGAAGCGGCTGGGCTCTGCGTGCCGGTCGGTCGGGGCGAGCAGGTTCCCCCGAGCCGACTGTCGGCGCTGCGTGAGTGGTGGTATGTCGACGGGCTGGCCGTCGTCCTCACCGTGATGCCGGGCATCGACCTGCTGGGGCAGGCCGGTGACGTCGGCGGGATGCTCGAGATCGCCTCCGATGCAGCAGCCGGGCTCGACAAGGTCTGGGGCAAGTACCACGCCAGCGTGCGACTCACGGCCCTCCTGGCCGGCCAGGTCGCGTCGCTCGCCGCCCACACCGATCGTGAGCTGCGCGTCCGCGCGCTACAGACCATCGAGGAGCTCCAGGACCGCGCCGACCAGCTCATCGCCAAGGTGGTGCGCAAGTCCAAGGGGGACGAGTGGGACCCGACCGACGTCGACGTGCTGCGCGACTCGAGCACGGAGACCTGGGCATGGGCCAAGCGGCTGCGTGCCGAGCGGCTACGGCTCGCCTGGACGCTCGGCGAGGAGATCCCCCCGGCCGACGTGATGGTGCACGCCTGGCGTGAGGCCGTCGAGGCCTTCGACCGGCTCGGCCACGTCCATGAAGCAGCGCGCTCGCGGGTCCGGCTGGCCGCCGCGCTCCACGCGGCCGGGGCAGACGTCGAGTCCCGCGAGGTTGCCGCCGCGGCCCGCGACGTCGCCGAGCGCCTCCGTGCCCGCCCACTCCTCGTCGAGCTCGACGCGTTGTCGCCGCGCGCTCCCCTGGGCGCGACTGCCATCGAGCTGACCCCCCGCGAGCTCGAGGTCCTCTCCCTCGTGGCCCGGGGCCTGTCCAACGGGCAGATCGGCAAACAGCTCTACATCAGCACGAAGACGGTCAGCGTCCACGTGTCCAACCTGCTCTCCAAACTCGGCGCATCGGGACGCACGGAGGCGGCCGCCATCGCTCGGGAGCGCGCACTCGTTCCCTGAACACTGCGCGTGGTGATGGACAATCTGCTGCATGTTTGTCCGATTCTGGTGGTCATGTTGAGCAGCATGATCAGTGATCACTGGACCGATTGCGCACTCAGCTCTCTGGCGAGCACAGTGGGGCGAGGAGGACCCGGCGACGACGCCGGGCTGCGAGAGAGAGGCGCCCACCATGCGAGCCATTGCCGAGCCGTACCGCATCAAGATGGTCGAACCGATCGCCATGACGACGCGGGAGCAGCGTGAGGCCGCCATCCGTGCGGCCGGCTACAACACCTTCCTGCTGCGCAGCGACGACGTCTACATCGACCTGCTCACCGACTCCGGCACCTCGGCCATGAGCGACCGCCAGTGGAGCGCGATGATGCTCGGCGACGAGGCCTATGCCGGTGCCCGCTCGTTCGACCACCTCGTCGAGGCGGTCCGTGAGCACTACGGCTTCCCCTACGTGTGCCCGACCCACCAGGGTCGCGGCGCCGAGCACCTCATCTCGAAGATCCTCATCACGCCGGGCCAGCACGTCCCCGGCAACATGTACTTCACGACGACCCGCGTCCACCAGGAGCTCGCCGGCGGCACGTTCCACGACGTCATCATCGACGAGGCACACGACCCGGCCTCGCAGCATCCCTTCAAGGGCAACGTCGACCTCGCGAAGTTCCAGGCCCTCATCGACGAGGTCGGTGCCGACCAGATCGCCTACATCAACGTGGCAGTCACGGTGAACATGGCCGGCGGGCAGCCGGTCTCGATGGCCAACCTCCGGGCGGTCCGGGAGCTGTGCGACCGCCACGGCATCATCATGTGGTCCGACGCCACCCGCCTCGCCGAGAACGCCTGGTTCATCAAGGAGCGCGAGGACGGTTATGCCGGAAGGCCCGTCACCGAGATCGCCAAGGAGATGCTCTCCCACTTCGACGGCATCACCATGTCGGGCAAGAAGGACTGCCTCGTCAACATCGGTGGCTTCCTCGCCATGCGCGACGAGCACATCCTCACCAAGGCCCGCGAGCTCGTCGTCGTCTACGAGGGGATGCCGACCTACGGCGGCCTCGCCGGCCGGGATCTCGACGCGATGGCGGTCGGCCTGCGCGAGGCCCTCGACGACGACTACCTCGCGCACCGCATCGGGCAGGTCCGCTACCTCGGCGAACGGCTCCGTGACGCCGGCGTGCCGATCGTCCAGCCCATCGGCGGGCACGCCGTCTTCATCGACGCCGCAGCGTTTCTCGACCACCTGCCGCAGGACGAGCTCCCGGCCCAGGCGCTCGCTGCAGAGATCTACCTCGACTCCGGCGTCCGCACCATGGAGCGCGGCATCGTCTCCGCCGGCCGCGACGCCGACGGCAGACACCGGCACCCCAAGCTCGAGCTCGTGCGCCTGACGATTCCGCGACGGGTCTACACGAACTCCCACATGGACGTCGTCGCTGAGTCAGTCATCCGGGTCTTCGAGCGGCGCAAGGAGATTCGCGGTCTGGGCTTCGTGTATGAGCCGCCCACGCTGCGCTTCTTCACGTCCCGGTTCGAGCCGCTCCCCACAGGGTCCGCTGCGGGTGAGGACCGGCCGGAGCCGGCGCTCGCTCACGCCTGACCCCGCGCCCACGCCGCCCTCAGGTGAGCGGCTCGAAGCGAGCCGTGAAGTGCCGCAGTACCGGTGGCTCGGCACTGATCCGGTACCCCGGCAGCGACGGGGCCGCCGCCGCGAGCCGCTCGCACACCTCGATGACGTAATCGATGTGGCTCTGCGTGTAGGTGCGTCGCGGGATCGCGAGGCGCACCAGCTCCATCGACGCCGGCACCTCCGTTCCGTCGGGCTGCCGACCGAACATCACCGTCCCGATCTCGCAGGAGCGGATCCCGCCGAGCTCGTAGAGGGCGACCGCGACCGCCTGGCCCGGGTACTCGAGGGGCGACAGGTGCGGCGCGAGGGCGCGGGCGTCGATGTAGACGGCGTGTCCGCCGATCGGTGTGAGGACAGGGACGCCGCGCTCCTGGAGGGCCTCGCCCAGGTAGGCCGTCGACCGGATCCGGTAGCGGAGGTAGTCGTGCTGGACGACCTCCTCGAGGCCCTGCGCGAGAGCCTCGAGGTCCCGCCCGGCCAAGCCGCCATAGGTCGGGAAGCCCTCGGTGAGAATGAGCATGGTGCGGCACTCCTGGGCGAGGTCGTCGTCGTTGAGCGCGAGCCAGCCGCCGATGTTGCCCATGGGGTCCTTCTTGGCACTCATCGTCATTCCGTCGGCCAGGCCCGCGACCTCACGGACGATGTCGGCGACGTCACGGTCGCCTTGGCCCGCCTCACGCTCGCGGATGAACCACGCGTTCTCGGCGAAGCGGCACGCATCGAGGAAGAGCGGCTTGCCGTAGCGATCGCAGACCTCCCGGACGGACCGGAGGTTGGCGAGTGAGACCGGCTGGCCGCCACCGCTGTTGTTGGTGATCGTCATCATGACGCAGGGCACGTCGGCCGCCCGCTCCGCGAGGAGCGCCTCGAGCGCGTCGACATCCATGTTGCCCTTGAAGGGGTGGTCACTCGTGGCGTCACGACCCTCCCGGATGACGAGGTCGAGGGCCTCGGCGCCGGTGCTCTCGACGTTGGCGCGGGTCGTGTCGAAGTGTGTGTTGTTGGGGACGACCTTGCCCGCGCCGCCGAGCGCGGAGAAGAGGATCTTCTCGGCAGCACGGCCCTGGTGAACGGGGATGACGTGCTCGAAGGGGAACAGCTCGCGGACGGCGTCGGCGAAGATGTAGAAGGAGGGCGAGCCGGCGTAGGACTCGTCGCCGTGCTGGATGGCGGCCCACTGGTCGCGGCTCATCGCACCCGTGCCGGAGTCGGTGAGCAGGTCGATGAGGACGTGCTGGGCCCGCAGCTGGAAGAGGTTGTAGCCGGCGTCGCGGAGGTGCTCACGCCGCTGCGCCCGGGTCGTCATCGTCAGGGGCTCGACGGAGTGGATCCGGAACGGTTCGAAGATCGTCGTGAAGGGCGCGTCGGTGAGGTCGTCGGACATGCCGCCACTATGGCCGTATGCCGCTGTGCCGGGAAGGCCTGTCGCACCCCTTCCGCGCCTGTCGAGTGGCCATGAACGCCGCGCCCGCCCAAGACCCAGCACCCCACCACGTCGAGTGGCCACAAACCCCGGGCCGTCGGACGACCACGAGTCCTGGTCCGGAGCACAGGAGTGCCGAGAAGACCATCTCGCGGTCGTCCGTCGGCCCGCGCGTCCGGTGACGGGCGTCGGGATGGGGGCGCGGACAGCCCACATCCGCCATGGGTTACCCTTCACATATTTCCACGGGATAGCCCGTGTTTATTTCGGAGACGAGGAGAGCGACATGACCACCGACCCGCAGCTCGACGTCCGCTCGGAGCCCCCCGCCCGACGTCACACCCTGATCCTCGACACCTACCACGGGCTCGCGCCGGGGGCCGGTTTCGAGCTGGTCAACGACCACGACCCGAAGCCGCTGTACTACCAGTTCGAGGCTGAGCAGAAGGGTCAGTTCACGTGGGACTACCTCGAGCAGGGTCCCGAGATCTGGCGCGTCCGGATCGGTCGCCCCGCCTGAGCCGAGCGGACGGGCTCGTTCATCGCTCGTTTCATCGCGCCCGGGCAGGGCTGGGTGCCGGCTCGGGGGCGAGGGGTCGCGAGCGACGCAGCCCCGGCGTCAACAAGGCCGTCGTGAGGACTGACGCCCCGGCCATGATCCCCATCGCGCGCGACACATCGGCCTGATCCGGTCCGAGCAGCTGCGCGACCAGTCCCCCGAGCAGGGCCCCGACCGCTTGGCCGACGAGCAGACCCGTCGAGCTCACGCCGAAGACCTGGCCCCGCGCCGACTCCTCGGTCCGCTCGACGAGGCGCTCCTGGAGAGGCAGGCTGGCCGCGAAGCCCGCGCCCGCCACGAAGGCCAGCCCAGCGGCATACGGCAGTGAGGGGACGAGGACGAACGCAAGGTAGGGGACGCCCAGAAGGAGCCGGAGCGGAGTGATGAGCCTGTCTCGCACCGAGATCGGGACGAAGCGGCCGACGACGACGTCGCCCATCAGCATGCCGGCGGCGCTGGCGGCGAAGAGGTAGCCCGCGCGGTTGCCGGAGAAGGGCACGAAGAGCGCCTCGCAGCCGACGATGAGGCCGTTCGGGACCCAGAGATTCAGGAGAATGGGCCGGATCACCGGCGAGGTGAGGAGCGCTCGGTTGACGTGTCGGCTGCGCTCGACAACCGCAGCGACGCGGACGCGGGGTGGGTGGTCCCGGAGACCGAGGCGCACGAGCACGAGAGCGACGAGGCCCGCCGCCGCCGCTGCGAGGAAGAGCTCGGTCGTCGTGAACCGCATGAGGAGCAGGCCACCGAGGCCATAGCCCACGATCTGCATCGCGCCGACGGCGACGTTCATCGTCGAGCGCCCGAGGACGAAGGCATCCCTGGGCAGGATGTCGGACATCAGCGCGATCATGCTGCCCCCCGCCGCCGCCATGGCCAGCCACGGGATCGCGAGCAGGGCGAACCGCCACCCCCACGGCAGGCCCGGGATCGCCTGGAGCAGGTCGGCGACCATGGCCGAGACCGCAATCATCATCAGGGCGAGCCGAGGACGGATCGTGTCGGCGACCGCGCCGAGGAACCACGAGCCCACGAGCCGGAGAAGTGGCCCGCCGAACATGCTCAGCGCCGACAGGACGGGCGACCCGGTCGCGGCGTAGGTGATCGTGCCGAGGGCGAGACTGGCGACCGAGTGGGCCGCCATGGTGAGGCTCTGGGTGAGGAAGAGGACGCGAAACTCCCGGACTGCGAACAGCTGGCGATACGTTCTCACTCGAGGAGTCTGGGAGCTGCACTGCCACCACCGCTATTGTTTCGGCTGGAGGCGAAACATGGGCACGTGGCAGATCTCGGCAGACCTCTTGGCGCGGAGCCGGTTCGTCGTGTCCCCGCGCATCGAGGTGTCGGCTGCACTGAGCCACATCCTGCGACCGTCGGACCCGATGACCCGCGCCTTCTCCCAAGCGCACCGCGAGGGCTTCGAGGCGATGCTCGACAGGTTCCCCCGGCGCCGGGCCATCCTCGACTTCAGCTGGCGGCCCGGCTGGCTCGCAGACTGGCTGTCCCTGCCTCCGACGGGGCCGGGCCAGTCCTTCGAGGAAGAGCTCGCCGACGTGGTCGCACTGGGGGACAGGTGGATTCGGGCTGACCTCAGGCAGACCCACCCTGGTCGCCCGCTGCCACGGGTGCTGTCCGGCCCCGGACTCGCCGACGAGGCCGCAGGCATCCTCGCGTGGGTGTGGAACCACACCATCGTCTCCGACTGGGCGCGACGCGAGCGCATCCTGCGCGCCGACATCGTGTCTCGGACCAGCCGTCTCGCGACCCACGGCTGGGCCGGCATCCTCCGCGACCTCGGCCGGGATCGCGAGTGGCTGGGCGACGGCCTGCTCCGCATCAACCGCTACGAGCTGCCCTCCCGCAACCTCGAGGAGGCGTCCGACCTCTTCTTCGTCCCCGCCCATGGCACGGCGACGTGGGTGGGCTGGCACATCCCGCAGCGCTACGCCATCTACTACCCCGTCAGCGGCGCGCTCGCCGACATCGACGCCGGGGCACCACGCGACGGCCTGGTGCGCCTCGTCGGGGCGGCGCGCGCCCGGCTCCTCGTCGCGCTCGAGAGCCCGTCGAGCACGAGTGCCCTCGTCGCCACGACCCGTATGCCGTTGGGCTCGGTCGGGGACCACCTGGCCGTCCTGCTCCGGTCGGGTTGCGTCCTTCGCCGTCGCTCCGGTCGGGAGGTCCTCTACTGGCGCACGTCTCTGGGCGACGCCCTCGTCGCTGCCGGTTCGGACTGACTGGACGCACGCGTCGTGGCACGCTGTGGCGCATGCGACGCCGTCGGAGATACGCCGAGTACGCGCCGCTGCGCCCGGGCCGAGCCCGCCGCTCGTGGCTGCGCACCGCACAGCTGAACGTCGTCGGCTGGTCCGCGCTCGTGGGCGTGTGCGCGGCTGCCGGGGCCGCCGGGGTTCTCGTGGCCCGCGCACTCGGCGCGTCCGGCTGGTGGGGGCTGGTCGTCTCCCTGGTCCCCGTGGGCGCGGTCGTCCTCGCGGACCGGAGGCGGTGGGCCGCGATGGAGACGAGCTACGGCTGGAGTGGCTCAGTCGGAGAAGTGGCCCGGATCGCCCAGGAGCTTCGGGGTCGAGGAGTCGACGCGGAGGTGCGCCCGGACGCGCAGTACGAGCAGCCGTGGTGGGATCGCATCGACGCGCCGGCCGAGGCTCCGCACACAGCATCTCTCGTCTACCCGAACCGCCACGAAGCCACCGTCCGGGCGGTCCTGCGCCAGCACGGCATCGCGCCGCCGGAGCGGTGGTGACCCGCGTGACAGGAGGCGCCACCAGTCCGCGACGGGCCGACATCCGACGGGCCGACATCCAGGGGCTCCGTGCCGTCGCCGTCGTGGCGGTCATCTGCTTCCACGTCCTCGGCTGGCCCGCGGGGGGCTACCTCGGGGTCGATGCCTTCTTCGTCGTCTCCGGGTTCGTCATCACCGGAGTGCTGCTTCGTGCGCAGGACCCGACCGGGGCCTTCTCGCTGCGCGCCTTCTGGGCCCGTCGGGCTCGCCGCATCCTGCCGCTCGCCCTCGTCGTCATCGGTGCAGTCGTCGCCGTGCTCCCCTGGGCCTACGCGCCCGCCAAGGTCGCCGCCGTGCGGCTGGACGCCCTCTTCGCCGCTCTCTTCACGGCCAACTGGCGCTTCGCTGCGAGCACGGACAGCTACTTCGACCAGGGGTCGGCGCCTTCACCACTGCTCCATTTCTGGTCCCTCGGTGTCGAGGAGCAGTTCTACCTGGTCTGGCCGATCGTCGTGCTCGGCCTGGCGCTCGGCAGCGCTCGGCGGAGCCGACACCGGGCCGGCGGCCCGGGCGTATCCTCGACAGCACTTCGCCTGCGCGTGGCGGCCACAGCGGTGGCCATCGGCACAGCGTCCGTTGTCTGGGCCGCCCTCCAGGCCGGGGCCGACTCGAGCCTGGCCTACTACTCCACCCTGACCCGCGCATGGGAGCTCGCGCTGGGCTGTGCGCTGGCCACCATCCCTGCGGGCTCCGTCCGGCTCTCGCCGATGGCCCGCACCGGCCTCTCGTGGATCGGCCTCGTGGTCCTGCTCGCCACCTGTGTGGTCGCCACGCCCGAGACGGGGGTGCCCTATCCCGCCGCCATCGGGGCCTGCGTGGGGACGGCGATGGTCCTGCTGGCCGGGATCGGTCGAGCGGTCCGGGGTTCGGGCGTGCTCACGAACCGGGCCAGCGGCTATGTCGGAGACATCTCCTACGGCCTCTACCTCTGGCACTTCCCCCTCGTGGTCCTCGCACCGGTCGTCCTCGCAACGAGTCCCGACGTGAGCCGGGTCGTCGTGCTCGTCACCACTCTGGTGCTCGCCGTCGTCAGCCACCACCTCGTCGAGCGCCCCATCCTCGACGCCCCGCACCTGCGCATGCCCAGGGACCGACGCGACGCCTGGCGTGCCTGGTGGGTGGCGAGACGACGAGGCATGCTGGCCTCCGCCCTCACGCTGGCCCTCGTCATCGCGGGCGTCGGCGGGACCGCCTCGGCCCGTCCCGACCTCTTCTCCGGAGCGGCCGGTCCGATCCTCGCGGGACCCAATGGGCCGGGCACCGACCTCGCACCCGACGCCGCCACGCCGCAGCAGCCGGTGGCCCCGGCGACCCCCGCAGCGCAGGGCACGAGGACCGCGACGCCCTCGGCGTCGACGTCCGCACCGACGACCACCCGGCGCACGAGCACCCCTGCCCCGCAGCCCTCGTGGCAGCCGATCCCGCTCGGTGGCACCGGTCAGGAGATCCAGGAAGGGCTCCGGCGGGCCCTCGAGGCGCGCTCCTGGCCGCGCAACCTCAACCCCTCCCCCGATGACTGGTCGAGCACGGCCCACCGACAGGCCGAACAGAGGGGATGCACGGCCACCGACGCCGAGGACCCGGACTCGTGCACCTTCGGCAACCGGAAGGGCCCGGAGGTCGTCGTCTACGGTGACTCCCTCGGCGTCCCGTTGCTGACCACCGTCGTGGAGGCCTACGGCGACACGCACAAGGTCCGCGGCATGACGAAGATCGCCTGTGCTGTCAACGGCGTCGACGCCGACTTCGGAAAGGACGAGTGGGCCATTCCCTGCGTCAACCATCGGGAGATGGTCGTCGACTACGTCCGCAGGGCCAGGCCGGCCGTGCTCATCATGGTCGAGAGCTACGCGTGGGCACTGCGGCTCAAGTCCGGGAGCACAGGGTCCGCGAACGCCCGGGAGTGGCTCCGGGCGGACCAGGACTTCATCGACTCGGTCAAGGGCCGCGCGGGCAAGGTCGTCGTCCTGTCACCGTCCATACCGGGGGTCGCCTTCCTCGACTGCTACCGGCCGGGTGGATCACCGCAGCGCTGCACGACAGGCATCCCGTCGTGGTGGTCGCGCACCCGTGACGCGGAGAAGAAGGTCAAGGACGCCACATTCGTCGACACCACCCACTGGTACTGCGTCGACGGCAGCTGCCCGCTCTTCAACGCCGCGACCGGCACGGTGCTCAAGGGGGACTACCTCCACGTCTCGGCGCAGTACGCCCGGCAGCTCGCCCCCGACCTCCGCCACCTGCTGAGCGAGTCGGGCGTCCTGCCGGAGTGACCCTGGTGCGGTGCGGGGGTGACCGGGCAACCCTGTGGCGATGGGGAGTTCTCCCCCTTCCCGCCACTCGCCGCGAGCCCTAGCCTGCGCACTGGGAGGGCAACGACACGGAGGTAGATCCATCCATGTGTGAGCACCACGAAGAAGTAGCCCGTCCTTCCGTCGCCCGCCGCACGCTGATCCGCGGCGCCGGCGGCCTCCTGCTCGGTGGCGGTCTCGTCACCGCGAGCGCCACAGCGGCAAGCGCGGCGACGTCCCAGAACGGCTGGCCGGCGGGCTACTCGAGCCAGATCCCGTTGTCGAGGCTCGTCGTCGGGCCGGCGGACTTCCCGGCCGGGGTCCGCACCGGACAGGTCCACACCATCCTCGGCTACGTCGCGCGCCGCATGCACAACGAGGTCGAGGCCCTCGTCGACGGCTGGTGCTGGGGACACGCCTACCGCCCCATCTCGGGAAGCACGACCCTGTCGAACCACTCGAGCGGCACCGCCATCGACATCAATGCGCCGCGCCACCCGCTCGGCGCCGCGGGCACGTTCAGCTCGACCCAGGTGAGCCGCATCCGGTCCATCCTCAGCTACTGCGACGGAGTCGTCCGCTGGGGCGGCGACTACTCGACCCGCAAGGACGAGATGCACTTCGAGATCAACGTCCGACCGGGAGACGCTCGACTCACGACGTTGGTGAACAAGATCAACGGCGGGTCCTCCTACGAGACCAACGAGACCTGGACGACGGTCAGGCGCGGCGCGAGCGGCTTCCGGGTGACGGCGATCCAGCACCTGCTGCGTGCCCGCGGCTACTCCCTCACGGTAGACGGCTCCTTCGGCTCGATCACGGAGAGCAAGGTCATCTCCTTCCAGCGGAGCCGTGGGCTGGTCGCCGACGGCATCGTCGGCCCGAAGACGTGGGGTGCGCTCGTCATCACCTGCCAGCAGGGTTCGACCGGCCAGGCCGTCGTCGCGATCCAGAAGCTGCTCACCTACCGGGGCTACTCACTCACGGCGGACGGTTCGTTCGGCTCGATCACCAAGAGCAAGGTCGTGGCCTTCCAGCAGAGCCGGAGGCTCTATCCGGACGGCATCGTCGGCCGCGTCACGTGGTCGCGCCTCACCGTCTGAGACCACCACAGAGTGAGCCGTATGCCGCTGGGCCGGCGGGCGGCACACGGCTCACTCCGGACGTGACCGGGTGCCGGCACGGGTGCCTTCAGGCGCACTGCCCGCCGGCAGCGGCGCGGTTGGCCAGGACCACGTCCATGTTGGCCTCGGCCCAGGTCTTGAGGGGCTGGATGACCTCGCGCAGACCCTCCCCGAGATCGGTGAGGGCGTAGTCCACGCGGACCGGGACGCTCGGCGTCACCTCTCGCGTGACGAGCCCGTCCCGCTCGAGGTCCCGCAGCGTCTGGGTGAG
The DNA here is from genome assembly GCF_032907665.1 of Intrasporangium sp. Taxonomy (GTDB): domain Bacteria; phylum Actinomycetota; class Actinomycetes; order Actinomycetales; family Dermatophilaceae; genus Intrasporangium. The sequence goes on along the minus strand of NZ_JAJJPG010000036.1, from coordinate 5,616 downwards.
CATCTTCTGGCTCACCCCGGCGATGTCGCGTCGCAGCTCGCTGTGGCGGCGGGGTCCGTCGGCGAGGGCGGCGAGGACGAGGCACACCCACTTGCTCGTCACGAGGTCGAGCAGCTGCCGCGACGGACACTCCGCGAGGAACGCGTCGTACTCGACCTTGGCGCGAGCGCGACGCTCGGCAGCCGTCATCGTCGTCACGGAGAACCTCCTGCTTCCTAGGGCACTTCTGGGTGCCTACTTACTTCTGGTGCCCTGGCTTTCTACTTTGGTGCCGGCCTCGCGAGCCGTCAACACCCGACGTCGGATCACGATCCCCACCACGCAGGAGACCACATGCAGAGCACCATCCCCAGAATCATGCGCATCGTCACCCAGGACACCTTCGGCGGACCGGAGGTGTTCCGAATCGCCGAGGTCCCCGTGCCCGATCCGGCCCCAGGTGAGGTTCTCGTCGCCGTCACCGCCCGTGGGGTCAACCCCGTCGACGCGGCGGTCAGAGCCGGCTACTACCCCCTCCTCGGGGAGCCTCCGTTCACGGTGGGGTGGGACATCGCCGGGCGCGTGGCGGCCCTGGGCGAGGGCGTGACCGACCTCGAGGTCGGCGAACGGGTCTTCGGCCTGGCCGCCTTCCCGCGTGCGGCCCGTGGATACGCCGACATCGTCGCGGCACCTCGTGAGGAGCTCGCGCGCACTCCCGCGAAGCTCGACGACGTCCATGCCGCGGCCCTTCCCCTGGTCGGCCTGACGGCGCACCAGGCCATCATCGGCACGAACACTGCCGCAGACACCGGCCTGTCCGGGCGCCGGGTCCTCGTCCAGGCAGCCGGCGGCGGGGTCGGCCACATCGCCGTCCAGCTCGCGAAGGCCGTCGGCGCTCACGTCGTGGCCACGGCCAGTCGCCGCAAGCTCGACTTCGTCGCTGGTCTCGGTGCCGACGAGGTCGTCGACTACACCGCACGTGACTGGACCGCGATCGACCCGGTCGACCTCGCCGTGGATGCCTTCGGAGGAGCGAACCTGCTCCGCACCATCGGTGTCGTGCGCGACGGAGGCACCGTGGCCACCCTGCTCGGTGAGACCGACGACGCTGCGCGCGCCGCCGCGACCGAGCGCAGTGTGACCATCTCTCGGATCAACGTCCGGCCCGACCCGGGGGTGCTCGACCACCTCGTGCGGCTCGTCGACGAGGGTCGCCTCGTGCCCCATGTCTCGGCGACCTTCCCACTCGAGCAGGTCGCAGCAGCCCACCGGGAGCTCGAAGGCGGAGTCCGCGGCAAGGTCGTGCTCGTCTCCTGACGGGCAACGGGCGGCACCACCACCGTGGTGCCGCCCGCGCCGTACTCGCCGGTCACCGGCCGGTAGTGGAAGGCTGCCACCTGTGGCGTGACTCGGTCACGCACTCGACCGGGTGACCGAAGGAGAAACCGCTCGATGATCTCGCGCATCGCGATCGTGAACCGTGGCGAGGCCGCCATGCGCCTCATCCACGCCGTCCGTGACCTCAACGCCGAGGCCACGGGTGCCGGCGCCCGGCCGGGCGCCACGAGGATCGAGACGGTCGCCCTGCACACCGAGGGGGAACGCCGGGCGATGTTCGTCAGGGAGAGCGACGACGCCTACGACCTCGGACCCGCGGCGAACCGGCCCTACCTCGACCACGCCGTCCTCGAGCGCGCGCTCCTCGAGACCGGCGCCGACGCGGCCTGGGTGGGCTGGGGCTTCGTCGCCGAGGACCCGTCCTTCGCGGAGCTGTGCGAGCGGATCGGGGTCACCTTCATCGGGCCGAGCGCCGAGGCGATGCGCAAGCTCGGCGACAAGATCGGCTCCAAGCTCATCGCCGAAGAGGTCGGCGTCCCCGTCGCTCCCTGGAGCCGCGGCGGAGTCGACACACTCGACGCGGCGAAGGCCGCTGCAGCCCGCATCGGCTACCCGCTCATGCTCAAGGCCACGGCAGGTGGTGGCGGGCGCGGCATCCGCCGCGTCGACTCCGACGCCGATCTCGTCGATGCCTACGAGCGCACGCGCGACGAGGCGGCGCGCGCCTTCGGGTCCGGCGTCGTCTTCCTCGAGCGGCTGGTGACGGGCGCCCGGCACATCGAGGTGCAGGTCATCGCCGATGGGAAGGGCACAGCCTGGGCCATCGGGGTGCGGGACTGCACGATCCAGCGGCGCAACCAGAAGGTCATCGAGGAGTCCGCCTCGCCGGTCCTTTCTCCCGACGAGGTCGAGGAGGTCCGGTCGGCGGCAGAGCGGCTCGCGGTCGCGGTGGGCTACGCCGGGGCCGGCACGGTCGAGTTCCTCTACCACCCCGGAGAGAAGTTCTTCGCCTTCCTCGAGGTCAACACCCGACTGCAGGTCGAGCACCCCATCACGGAGGTGACGACCGACACCGACCTCGTCAAGCTCCAGCTCCACGTCGCGGGCGGCGGACGCCTCGAGGGTGCACGACCGGTCGAGCGAGGGCACGCGATCGAGGCCCGGCTCAACGCCGAGGACCCGGACCGCGACTTCGCACCCTCCCCGGGGCGCATCGCGCTCCTCGACTTCCCCTCCGGCCCGGGCATTCGCGTCGACACCGGAGTCGGCGAAGGTGATTCCATCCCAGCCGATTTCGACTCGATGATCGCCAAGATCATTGCCTACGGCCGCACCCGCGACGAGGCTCTCGCCCGCCTGCGTCGGGCCATGGCGGAGACCACGGTCGTCATCGAGGGCGGCGCGACGAACAAGAGCTTCATCCTCGACCTGCTCGACCAGCCGGAGGTCACCGGGCGTCCGCCGGCCGACGGTGACGGGCAGCCCGACTGGGCCGACACGGGATGGATCGACCGAGTGCGGTCGGAGGGACGCCTCGTGACCCACCGGCACTCGGGAGTCGCCCTCGTGGCCGCCGGCATCGAGGCCTACGAGGAGGCCGAGGCCATCGAGCGGAGCCGCCTCTTCGAGACCGCACGCGGCGGCCGACCCCAGGTGCGTCACCAGGTCGGCCGCGGCGTCGACCTCAAGCTGCGCGGGCTCGCCCACAGGGTCAGTGTCCTGCGCACCGCCCCTCACCGCTACCGCGTGACGATCACCTCGGGCGTCGCCGCAAACGGCCCGGCGAACGGGTCGGCGAGCAGGTCGGTGGACGATGGGGGCAAGCGCAACGGAGGCAACAGCGCGGCGAACGCCACCGGCGGACAGGTCGTCGAGGCCGAGCTCGACCGCATCGACGACTACCAGAGCCGCATCGTCATCTGCGGCCGCAACCACCGTCTCGTCACCGCCTTGCACGGTCCGGTCCTGCTCGTCGAGGTCGACGGCGTCACCCACCGGGTGTCGAGGGACGAGGGTGGCGTGCTCCGCTCGCCGGCGCCCGCGCTCGTCGTCGCGTCGCCGGTCGGGGTCGGCGCCGAGGTGGCGGCGGGTGCCCCGGTGATCGTGCTCGAGTCGATGAAGATGGAGACGGTGCTCACGGCCCCCTTCGCTGCCCGGGTGAGGGAGATCCTCGTCGGGGTCGGGGGTCAGGTCGAGACCGGTGCGGCGCTGGTCCGGCTCGAACCGACGGGCGACGCGGAGGAGACGGACGACGGCCAGGGAGAGGCCACCACCGTCGACCTCGGCCTGCCCGACGGGGCCGCCGACGACGGCTCGCTCGCCGACCGGCTGGCGCGCGGCGTGGCCGACCTGTCTGCGGCCGTGCTCGGCTTCGACGCCGACGACAACGGCACGCACCAGTGCCTCACGTCCTACCTGGCCGCCCGCGACGAGACCATCGGTGCAGCCCGGCCCCCGATCGGCGACGAGATCGGCCTGCTCGAGCTCGTCGCCGACTTCGCCGAGCTCAGCCGCAACCGCCCTGCAGAGGAGGAGCGGCACACCGAGCTGCTCGTCCACAGCCCGAAGGAGCACTTCCACACCTACCTCCAGAGCCTGGACGCCGACCGCGCCGGCCTCCCGGCAGCCTTCCGCGAGAAGCTTGGTCGCGTCCTGCGCCACTACGGCGTGACCGATCTCGACCGCACACCCGAGCTCGAGGAAGCGGTCTTCCGCATCTTCCTCGCCCAACAACGGACATCCCCGGAGATCGCGCTCGCCACGTCGCTGCTGCAGCGCTGGCTCGGTGAGCCGGTCCCGTCCGCGCCCCACGACGCGGCGGCCAGGGACATGCTCGACCGGCTCGTCCTCGCGACGCAGCTGCGCTTCCCGGTCATCGGGGATCTGGCGCGCAGCGTCCGCTTCCGCTGGTTCGAGCAGCCTCTCGTCGACGCGGAGCGGCAGGCGGTCCTCGCCGGGGTGCGAGACAGGGTCGCGGCCCTGGCCGCCGAGGCGGAGCACGCCGGGGGCAACGGCGCCGTCAGCCCCGAGTACACGGCGGGCATCGACGAGCTCGCCGCGATCCCGGAGCAGATCGTGCGCTTCCTCGCGGAGCGACTCGACCGACCTGATGACAGCCTCCCGCGTCACGAGCCGATGATCGAGGTGCTCATCAAGCGGCACTACCGGGAGAACGAGCTGCACGGTCCGCGCCGCTTCCATGCCGAGGGGCGGCCCTTCGCCGTCGCGGACTACACCATCGACGACCTCCCGACGCGCCTGACCTCGACGATCGGTGATGTCGCCGAGCTCGTTCCCGGAAGCAGTCTCGACGTGTCCATCGGCACCGACGTGCGGAGCCGGCGCGAGGACCAGGACGCCGTCGTCGACCTCTACCTGCGCTGGCGCGACCAGCCCGCCGACCCCGATGACGCGAGCGGCGCCCTGGCCGAGCGCCTCGAGTCGCTCACATGGCCGAGGGACGTGCGTCGTGTCGCCGTTGCCGTCACCGGCGCGGGCGACGAGCCGGTCGGCTACTTCACGTTCCGGCCCCGGATCGACGGACTCGACGATGCCGAGCCGGGCGCTGAGCCGGTCGGACACCACATCGAGGACGGCCGCGTCGAGGACAGCCGCGCCAAGGTCCGCCTCGTCGAGGACCGCCTCGTCCGGGGCGTCCACCCCATGGTCGGCCAGCGACTGCAGCTGTGGCGACTGCACGACTTCGACATCACCCGGCTCGAGGCGCCGGAGGACGTGTTCCTCTACGAGTGCATCGCCCCGGACAACCCGGAGGACCGACGCCTCGTCGCCACGGCACAGGTCCGCCAGCTCGTCGTCGTCCGCGACGAGGCGGGCAACGTCTCCGGCCTGCCGCACGTGGAGCGCGCCATCGCCAACTGCCTCGAGGCGATCCGACGCGCCCGGACCGCCCGCGGCTCGGCCGGCTCGCGGCTCGACATGAACTACGTCTGGGTCACCATCTGGCCGCTCATCGAGGCCGACCTCGACCAGCTCACCGCGCTGCAGGCCAAGATCGCGCCGCTCACGGTGGGCGCCGGTATCGAGGAGGTGCTCGTCCAGGCCCGCGTGGTCCTCGACCAGGAGGAGGGGCCGATCGCCATCGCCGGACGGTTCCGGTACCAGCCGGGGTCCGGGGTCGTCGGCACCGTGGGTCAGCCGCCGGCCGAGACCCTGAAACCGCTCGACGACTACGCATCGAAGGTGGTCAGGGCCAGGCGGCGCGGGCTCGTCTACCCCTATGAGCTCCAAGGGATGATCGCCGGGGAGGGCGGCACGGTCGTCGAGCTCGACCTGGAC
>NZ_JAJJPG010000035.1:3689-30312 GCF_032907665.1 Intrasporangium sp. | reverse complement strand
CGAACTTCAGCTCCTCGATGCCGTAGAGGCTCGAGCTGCCGATGACGGTCTGGATCCCGTCGTTGAAGAAGAGGTAGGCGACGAGGAAGAGGAGTGTCTGCGGATAGAGGCGTAGCTCGCGGAAGGTCGCGCGGAGCTGGGCGATGCTGCCGCCGACGACGCCGGCTGTCCGCTCGACCGGCGTGCCGACGGTGCCGGTGATGTGGCGCAGTCCCAGGTAGGGGCGAAGGGTGAAGACGGCCCACCAGAGACCGGCACTGAGCAGGCTGATGCGCGTCGTGGTGCCCCGGTCGAGGCCGAGGTCCTCGTGGAAGAGGTCGAGCCCGAAGTTGAGGGCGAGCAGCAGTCCGCCGCCGAGGTAGCCGAAGGACCAGCCCTTGGAGGACACCCGATCGCGTTCGTTCTCGTTGGCGATGCGGCACAGGAGCGAGTCATAGATGACGAGGGACGCTCCGAGGCACAGGCTCGCCAGCATGACGAGCACCACCCCGAGCTGCCAGTTCGTGCCGGTGACGAAGAACATCAGGCTGGCCGCGCCCGCCCCCGCCCACGCGAACCCGGCGAAGAGCCGCGTCGGGTGCGTGCTCCGATCGGCGATGGCGCCGATGAAGATGAGCACGATCGCGGAGACGATCGTCGAGATCGTCACGGTGTACGGGTAGACGGACCCGGGGGAGATGGGGATGCCGAAGAAGCTGAGGTTGGTCGCACACACCGCCCCGTCGGCGAGGTCCGGGCAGGCAGCTGCCTTCGCGACCGAGGTGAGGTAGGGGCTCATGAGCACGGTCGCCGTCGTCGTGACGTAGGCGGAGTTGGCCCAGTCGTACCAGTACCAGGCGCGTTGTTCCTTCGTCTCGGGGCGGGCCCGGTGGACGGCGACGTCGGTCATGGGCTGCACTCTCGCACACGAAAGCTCGGGGGAGTGAGCGGGACACGTCACGTTTGCACGACCGTCCCCTGGCCGTGTCCGACAGGTCACCTTCCGTGTCCTGCGACCACCGACCAGGCTGTATGCCGCTGGGCTGGCCGGCGCGATCCGCTCCCCGGGCGTTCAGACGGTGAGCAGCGAGACCACGGCGACGACCACCGTTGACGCGATCTCACCGATGCCGAGCTGCTTGGGACTGGCACCGAGCGGGGGCACGAGCGCCGCGCGCACGGTGAGCACGAGGAAGACGAGGGCCAGCCACGGCGAGAAGACGAGGACGACCACAGTGGCAGCGGCATGGGCGGCCACGCTCAGCAGGAGGAACCGCCGGTTCCCCCGCTCCCGGATCGCCGACTTGACGTAGAAGACGGTGCCGCCGAAGTAGAGGAACTGCACGAGGGCGAGCAGCCAGGCTCGCGAGAGGTCCGTGCCGGGCCCGGCGGCATAGGCGACGACCGTCATGAGCCCCGAGCCCACCACGGTGGCCAGGCCGGAGAGCAGCTCCCGCTCGCGCCGGGCAGCGGCGGCCCAGAGGCCCACGCCGAGCGGGAGGGCGAACAGCGGGGCCCACACCATGAGGCGCGGCTGCATCGCGAGCGTGACGAGTCCGAGCACCCCCGCAGCGACCGCGTACGCGCGCACCGGAGGCCAGTAGCGCGGACGCCTGCGGGCCTTGAGCCAGAGCGTCGTCGCGAAGAACGCGAAGTAGCCCACGAACCAGAAGGCCGCGAGGGGCAGGTGCACCCAGGCTGGACCACCGGCGAGGATCCCGACTGCGAGCGGGGAGGCCAGCATCGCCCAGGCGCCGTGCTGGTTGGGCACCCAGCCGGGTGCGCGCGACCTGCTCACGGCCCGAGCCTAGACGCCGGTCCGGGTGGGCCGCGGCCGCCGCAGTCGTGAGGTGTACCACCGCGCCGCGTTGACAGCCGGACGTACGGTGGTGGGGCATGCAGTTCCGCCAGCACCATCTCGTCAGGACCCTCGGCGCCGTCGGCGCGGTGGGGGTCCTGCTCGCGGGCTGCTCCACGGCGGTCCCTGCACCCTTGGCGACCACGGCCGCTGAGAGAACGCCGAGCACGACCCGCATGACGAGCCTCACCTCGCCTGTCGCCGGGCCTCCCACGTCCGCCGCACCTGCTCCGACCCCGAGCTCCGCGACCTCGCCGCCGCCCCGTCGCACGACACCGGAGTCTCGGAAAGCCGATCCGTTCGACGCAAAGGCGGCGCACGCCCGTGTCACGCGGCTGGCGAAGGTGGGTCCCCGGGACGCCGTGAGCGCAGCCTACCGACGCGCAGCGGACATCGTCGCGGGCGAGTTCGGTGCCCTCGGGTATGCCGTGCGCCGACAGCGGGTCCCCGTGCCCGCCGGGGTGTCCTGGGGTGTCGCCGTGCCGGCGGGAACGACGGTCAACGTCATCGCCGACCCTCCCGGGTTCGATGCAGGTCGCCCGCACGTCGTCCTCGGCGCCCACCTCGACACGGTTCCGCAGGCGCCGGGCGCCGAGGACAACGCCTCGGGCGTGGCCGTCCTCGTCGAGCTGGCCCGGATGCTCCGCGAGCAACCCGCCGCCCTGCCGGTGCGCCTCGTCGCCTTCGGCGCCGAGGAGTCCCGCGGCTCCGGCTGGCGTTGGTACGCCTTCGGGTCACGGCACTACGCGGCGAGGCTGGGGACCAGCCAGCGGAAAGCGGTGCGGGCGATGGTGTCCCTCGATCGCGTCGGGCGGGCCACCGCCGCCGTCCCGGTGTGCCACGGTGGGCGCGGGTCGACTGCCGTGGCGGAGAAGCTACGGGCCGCTGCAACGGATCGGACCCGGGCGTGCGTCAACCGCGCGAGCGACCACGTCTCCTTCGAGCGGGTCGGCATCCCGGCGGCCCGGATCGGGAGCGTGCCCTACGACGCGTACCACTCATCCGCGGACCGGCCAGCGGTGGTCGACCCGTCCCAGCTCCGCAGATCCGGGAACGTCGTGTGGACCTGGCTCAGATCGCTCTGAGCCAGGTCCTGAGCACCACGTCCCGCGGGCCGCGTCAGGTCGCCTCGATGTCGCGTCGGTTGAAGCCGGTGAGGCCGACGACGACGAGGACGGCCGCGATCACCGTGAGCACGACGACCGGAAGGGCTCGGAAGTCCTCCGCGGGCATCGACGCAATGTGGCTGAACGGTGACAGGTTGATCACCCACTGGGGCAGGTCGAGCAGCACCCCCATGTAGCGCATGAAGAAGGCATAGACGACGAGGAGCCAGGCGACCAGGGTTGCCCGCGGCGCCCACCCCGCGGCGAGCACCGCGACCCCGACGACGACCCACACTGCGGGCGTGTAGCTCAGCATGGCGGGGAGTACCTGGCCCAGGATCGCGCCGTCGCCGCCGGCGCCGACGGCTGCGAGGCCGAGGCCCAGACCCGTGACGAGGAGGATCCCGAGGCTGCCGAGCAGTGCGATCAGCAGGTGCGAGCCATACCACTCCGTCCGTGAGACGCCGGTGGCAAGGACGCCTTCGGCGCGGCCCGACGTCTCCTCACGGCGCGGCCTCAGCGCGGCCGTGACGGCGAAGACGCTGACGACGATGGCCAAGATCCCCATGATCATGGCGAGATAGGAGTCCGTGAGCGTGGTCCCGCCCATGCTCTCGACCAGATCGGCGACCACGTCGTTGTCCGCGTAGTCCTCGATGACGTCGATGGCGGAGCCATATGCCGCTCCGAAGATGAACATGCCGATGCTCCACCACAGCACCGTCGTGCGCTGGAGGCGCCACGCGAGACCCAGGGACGTGCCCAGGCGGTCCGTACCCTCCGCCGCCCCGCGTCGCTCCGCCCTCAGACCGGCGCCCAGGTCGCGGCGCCCGGCGAGCCGGAAGGCGAGGCCGGTCAGGGCGACGGCCGCGACGAGGGACAGGAGGATCGGCCACCAGGTGTTGTCGACGTAGGCGGCCGTGGCTTGGGCCCACCCGATCGGGGAGAGCCACGACAGACCGTTGTCCATGACGTCGCCCATGGCGCGGAGCAGGTAGGCGAGGCCGATCAGTGCTCCGGCCATCCCGGAGGCGGCGCGGGCGAACTGCGTGACCTGCGTCGTCACTGCCGCAGTCGCCGCGAAGACGATGCCGACGGCGGCGTAGGCAGCGCCGTAGAGGAGCGAGCCCGGCCAGTCGATCGTCTCGATGCCAAGAGACGCCATGCCGGCGGCGATGAGGAGCGCGAGGAGGAGGTTGGCGACGACTGCCGCGGTGAGAGCCGCACTCAGGGCGGCGGCGCTGCCGGTGACGTTCGCTCGCACGAGCTCGGCCCGGCCCTCCTCCTCCTCGGCCCGGGTGTGCCGCACCACCAGGAAGACGCTCATCAGGGCGGCGAAGATGACCATGAAGCCGAGGTACTCGTTCGTCATCATGGCTCCGAACGTGTAGTCCTCGAGCCCGTGACCGGGTCCCGTCATCGCCTTCATCGCGGGGTTGGACCCCATGATGTCCGCCTGGACCTGCCGGTCCGCGGCGTCGGGGTAGAGGCCGGGGTAGGCCGCCGCTCCGGCGACCTGCGTGCCGGCGATGGCGAGGATCCAGAGCGGCACCCGGATGCGGTCGCGCCGGGCGATGAGCCTCAGGAGGGTGCCGAAGCCCGTCAGCGGCCCGCCGTCGTGAGGCGCCGGCGGGGCTGGTGTGGCCGGGCGGGTGATCGTGGTGGTCATCGCTCCTGCCCGACCTTCTCGCGCCCGTTGCCGGAGAGCTCGTCGCCGTAGTGGCGCAGCATGAGCTCCTCGAGGGTCGGCGGCTGGCTCACCAGGCTGCCGAGGCCGAGCGAGCTGAGGTGCCGCACCGCGGCGTCGAGGTGGTCTCCGTCGACCGAGAGGCGCACGCGGTTGCCGGACACGCTCACGTCGTGCACGCCCTGGAGGCGGTCGAGGCCGATCGGAACCTCGCGGGTGTCGGCCTCGATGGTCGTCCTCGTGAGGTGACGCAGGTCGAGCAGGGTCCCGGTCTCCACGACCTTGCCGAGTCGGATGATGCTGACGCGGTCGCACAGCTTCTCGACCTGGCTGAGGATGTGGCTCGAGAGGAGCACCGTCTTGCCGTCGTCGCGGAGCTGCCGGATGACGTCCTGGAAGACGACTTCCATGAGGGGGTCGAGGCCCGCTGTGGGCTCGTCGAGGAGGTAGAGCTCGACGTCGGAGGCGAGGGCGGCGATGAGTGCGACCTTCTGCCGGTTGCCCTTCGAGTACGTGCGGCCCTTCTTCGTCGGATCGAGGTCGAAGCGCTCGATGAGCTCGTCCCGACGGGCGCGGTTGAGTCCGCCGCGGAGCGAGCCGAAGACGTCGATGGCCTCACCGCCGGTGAGGTTGGGCCAGAGGTTGACGTCGCCCGGAACATAGGCGAGACGTCGGTGGAGGGAGACGGCGTCGTGCCAGGGGTCACCGTCGAGGAGGCGTACATTGCCCTGGTCGGAGCGGAGCAGGCCGAGCAGGATGCGGATCGTTGTCGTCTTGCCGGCGCCGTTGGGGCCGAGGTAGCCGTGCACCTCGCCCGTGGCGACTTCGAGATCGAGGCCGTCGAGCGCCACGGTGGAGCCGAACGACTTGTGAACATCTGAAACAAGGATCGAAGCCATGCGAAGGACGCTACACTTCTTTCAGAAATGTGTGAAGCAATTTCCCGAGGAGGGTTCGTGAGTGGTGGAGCCGCAGTAGCGGAGGAGGACGACCGCGCCGAACTGCTGCGCTACGTCGAGCGGTTTGCGCTGGTGCTCGCCGAGTCCGGGGTGCCGCGGATGCCCGCGCGGGTCTTCGCCTACGTGCTCGCGGACGATGCCGATCGGTACACCGCGGCGGAGCTCTCGGAAGGGATCGGTGTCAGCCCGGCGGCGATCTCCGGTGCCGTTCGGTACCTCACCAAGGTCGGTCTGCTCGCGAGAGAGCGCGAACCCGGTACGCGCAGCGACGTCTACCGGATCTACGACGACGACGTGTGGGGCACGATCTTCCGGCAGCGGGTGCCCCTGCTCGAGCGCTACGAGCTGGCTGCGGCCGAGGGTGTGGCCATACTGCCGGCGGGGTCGCGCGGTGCACGTCGCCTGGAGGAGACGCAGGAGTTCTTCCGCTACCTCCGGCGTGAGGAGGAGAAGGTCATGGACCGCTGGTCCGAGCTCCGGCGGGCACAGTTCGGCGAGCCGGGCTGAGAGCCCGGCCGCGTCCCGTCCGGTACGGAGTCCGAGTGTCGCCAGTAGGTGCCGAGACGGTCGTGGGGAGCCGCCGGCTCAGCGGACCCGGTCGTACACCAGGACCACCGTGCCATGCTCGCCGGCGGTTTCCTGAGCCAGGTGCCATTGCCCGCTCGGCAGTCCGTCGTCGAAGAGGCGCGGTCCTCGACCGAGGAAGACGGGGAAGATCGTCAGGGAGAGCCGGTCGACGAGGTCCGCCGCGAGCAGCGCCTTGATGACGCTTGCGCTGGAGAGGACCAGGATGTCGCCGCCTGGCGCGGCCTTGAGATCGGCCACGACGTCGGCCGTGGGCCGGTCAACGACCGTCGTTCTCTCCCAAGGTGGCTCGTCGAGGGTGCGGGAAAGAACGGCCTTGTCGGCGGCCACGAGCCACTTCGCGAATCCCACATCGCGCGGGTCGGCGCCCTCCATGTCGATGACGGTGGGCCAGAAGGCGAGGAATCCCTCCGCGTTGACCCGGCCGAGCAGGGCCGTCGAGGCGGGCTCCCACAGGCTGGTGAGGTGGTCGCGCGCGACGTCGGTCACGGCATACGGCATCACCCAGCTCATGTCCGCGGGGTCGGCGCCGGCGTAGTGGCCGTCGAGCGAGAGGCTCATGTTGGTGACGACGCGTCGGGCGTCGCGGTGCTCGGTCATGTGGTGCTCCTTGGGTCGTCGTATCGGGGGTCTCGTGCCGCGTCAGTCGGGTCGAGCACTCTGACGAGCCGGTCGAGGCTCTGGCCGAAACCGAGCTCGATGGCGGCGATGAAGTCCGCGGAGTCAACGGCGCTCTCGCTGATCCGGTAGTCGATGTCGAGGTCCGTGCCCGCCGCGGTGGGCCGCAGGGCGAGCACGACGTGTGCGGTGAAGGCGATGCTGCCGTCGGGACGCAGCGCGGAGAGCCGGTAGCCGAGCCGCTCGTTCGCGCGAACCAGCTCGACGACGCCTTCCCCATGCCCTGCCACGGCGTCCGAGTCGTCGGCGTCCTCGGCGTCGCGGTACTGCAGGACGACCCTGCCGCCAGGGCGCGCTTCGAAGACGAGCTCGGAGACGCGCAGGTCCTCGGGCGCCCACCAGCGGGCAAGCCGTGCGGGCTCGGTGAGGTGGGGCCAGACCGCCTCCGGAGGTCCACTCAGGGCCCGGTGGAACGTGAACGACCGGTTGTCGGCCCATCCCTGCTGCACCGCCGCGAGCCGCTCCGCATGGACGTTGAGCAGGTGCCGCTCGTGGGCCTCGTGGTGGCCGTCACGCCCGGACGTCGCATCGGCGAGCTGCGTGAGCGCGGCCGCCAGATCACGCAGGGGAGTGGGGCGCAAGGCGTAGATCCGGCGCTGGCCGACGCGCTGTGAGGTGACCACTCCGGCCCGCTCCAGGGCCTGGAGGTGCTTCGTCGTCTGCGGCTGCCGCGCTCCGGCGAGCTGCGCGAGCACACCCACCGAGCGGGGTCGCTCGGCGAGCAGCCCGACGAGCCGCCACCGCGCGGGGTCGGCTAGGGCGTTGAGCAGGTCGTCCATGGCCAAGAATATTCTCTAGAGAGAATATTCTTGTCAAGGCATATTGCTGGAAGAGAAGCAGGCCGATGAGTGACGTGGGCGTCCACGGGGCGCAACCCGCCGGGCCACACGCAGCACGCTGCTCGACGACCGTTTTGGGCGAGGGCCGCCCAGGAGCGGGCGCCTCAACGATGGGACGCCGGCACGGAGCGGCGGTCCAGCCCGCGGCAATCGGGTCACGAGCTGCGAACAGCGGACAAGGGCGGTTCGCTCTGCCGGGCCAACGTGATCAAGTAACGCCGATAATCGACATTATGTCACTTCACCGCAACCGGCCAGCCTCGCGGACTCCCCCCGGACCGGCACCCTCAGCGCCGTCTCAGGGCGCGTCTGTGGGCGAGGAACTCGGCCGGCATCCCCGCTCCGGGCCTCGCCTGGACCTCAGCCGGGTCATCGACGACGCCACACTCCGCGCAGTGCAGCTGGCTCGTCACAGGCTCGCCGCACGTCGCGTGCTGGTACTCGATCGGCGGACCGTCGGGCGCCGCCCAGCGGTCTCCCCACTGGGTCAGTGCGACGATCGCCGGGACGAGGTCGCGACCCTTCGCCGTGACGACGTACTCGGGTGCTCCCGCTTGGTCCGCGCCCGCACGGCGCTCCATGAGACCGGCCGCGACGAAGCCTTCGAGCCTGGCCGAGAGGACGTTGGTCGCGATGCCGAGCGTCCGTTGGAACTCGCCGAAGCGGCTGGACCCGGCGAAGAGCGCGTCCCGCAGGATGAGCAGGCTCCAGCGCTCCCCGACGATCTCCAGGGCTCGCGCCATCGAACACACTTCCGAGTCGTAGGTCTTGCCGAGCATGCCCACAGCCTACAAGAGCCGCTTGCATGATGAAACCGCGTGAGCGCGCCCGTAGCCTTGACGACGATGCAGTGTGACTACTTCGACGACGGCCGGTGCAGCTCGTGCACGCTGATGGGGATGCCGTATGCCGCCCAGCTGGCCTCCACGCAGGAACGCTGCACGGCCGCTCTGGCCGAGGTGGCCCCCGCCGTCTCGTGGCTGGCTCCCTTCACCGGCTCGGAGTCGGGCTTCCGCAACAAGGCCAAGCTCGTCGTCGCCGGTCGCCCGGGCGCTGTGACACTCGGGATCCTCGACGGCGCGGGCCGCGGCGTCGACCTGCGCGACTGCGGTCTCTACGAGCCGGGACTCGCACAGACGTTTCCCGTGCTCGCGGACTTCGTCGACCGGCTCGCGATCGAGCCCTACGACGTGCCGGAGCGCCGGGGTCAGCTCAAGCACCTCATCGTGACGCACTCCCCCGACGGAGAGCTGATGATCCGCTTCGTGCTCCGGACCGGTCACGAGGTCGCGCGCATCCGGAAGGCACTGCCTCACCTCCTGGGCGCGTTGCCGCATGCGGCGGTCGTCTCCGTCAATCTCCAGCCTGAGCACAAGGCCATCCTCGAGGGCGACACGGAACTCGTGCTGACCGAGCGCAGCGCCCTGCCGATGCGGGTCAACGACGTCGTCCTGGCCCTGCGGCCGAACAGCTTCTTCCAGACCAACACGGCCGTCGCCGCTGCCCTCTACCTCCAGGCGCGGGAGTGGGTGGACCAGCGGGCCCCCAAGTCGGTCTGGGACCTCTACTGCGGTGTGGGCGGCTTCGCCCTCCACTGCGCTGCCCCGGGTCGGGAGGTCATCGGGGTCGAGGTCTCCTCCGACGCGGTCGAGAGCGCACGCAGCAGCGCGGCCGACCTGCACCGGCAGCGGCCCGACCTCGGAGCGATTCGCTTCCTCGCGGGTGACGCGGCGTTCCGGTCAGGTCCCGCGGGTGACTCCCCCGACCTCGTCATCGTCAACCCGCCTCGCCGCGGCATCGGTGCGCAGCTGGCTGCGTGGCTCGAGTCCTCCCCGGTGCGGAGCATCGTGTACTCGAGCTGCAACGTCGACACCCTGGCGAGAGATCTCGCGGCCATGCCGTCATTCCGTGCGCAGGAGGCTCGCCTCTTCGACATGTTCCCGCAGACGAACCACCACGAGGTCATGGTTCGCCTCCAGCGTGACTGACGTTGCATAATGTCGATTAACGGCAATTCCCTTGTAGCACAGTAGAATTCACTTATCCATCGCCAGGCTCCCGGGCTGTCGCCGGGCAGAGCCCGCTCCGTCATCTGCTCCGCCTCCCGAGGCCCTCTGCGTAGCCGTCCAGGGCCTCGAGGACCTCCGGTGACCGGTAGACGCGGTTGCGTTTCCACCCCGTGGACTCGACGAGGACCCCGGCCGCGACGAGTCGTGCGAGCGCTGCCTGCGCGGTCGGCGCCGAGACCTGGAGCTCCGTCGTGACGAGCCTCGCCGTGACGACGGGCTGGCGCAGGAGGACGTCGGCGATGCGCCAGACGACGGAGTCCACCCGGGCGTCGACGCGACCGTCCCATCCTGCGCGGACGTCCCGCAGGCGGCGGACGAGCTGCTCGCCGACCGCCACCCCGGCGCGGGCGGCATCGGCCACGCATCGCAGGATCGGCTCGGCATCACCGGCCCGGTAGGACGTCAGGGCGCCGAAGTAGCGCCCCTTGGCCGCGAGCAGCCCCGCCGAGATCGGCACCGTGACCCGGCTGATCACTCCCGTGTTGAGCAGGCAGGCGTGGAGCAGGGCGCGACCGGTCCTGCCGTTGCCGTCGGCGAAGGGGTGGATCGTCTCGAACTGCGCGTGCGCCACGGCACCCAGCGCCAGGGGCGGGACGTCGTCCCGCACCAGGAAGGCCACGAGGTCGGCCATGAGGGCGGGAACGTCCGCGGCGACAGGCGGCACGAACTCCGCGTCGCCCGGATGCAGCCCGCCGCCGCCGACCCACACCTGCTCGGTCCGCCACTGCCCCGGATGCAACCCGGGCCGGCCCGTCATCAGCGCGCGGTGCATGGCCAGGATCGACGCCTCGCCGAGGTCTCCGGCGAGCTCCATTGCCGCCTGCATCGTCCGGACGTTGGCAAGGATGGTCAGGGCGTTGGACCGGTCGCCGGCCCCGATGGCCGCCTCCGCGAGGGCGCGGGCCGACGAGGTGAGGTTCTCGATGTGAGAGCTCGCCGCGCTCTCCGACCGGAGCAGGATCGAGGCGAACGGAGCCACCTCCCCCGCTCCCCCGGCGTCGAACGCGGTGAGCAGGCGCGCCGCGTCGTCGAGGTCGGCCGCCAGGTCTCCAGTGAGGTCGACAGGGACCGCCGCGATCATCGGGACCACGGCGGCGTGATACGTCGCCGGGATGCTCCGGCGGGCGCGCCGGGACGTGGCCGCCAGCCCCTCGGGCCTTGCTGTCCACGGATGTTCGCGCGTGCCGATGGCGGGCCACCGCATGAACTGATCGTATCTTGATTAAGGATATTGGCATATCCCTAACCAAGATTCATCCGAAATCTTCGAAGTCCGAAGGGTCCCCCGCGCCGATCCGGGCAATCTCGGGATGGCCCTCCGAGTAGTCGATCACGGTCGTGGGTTCGAGGCCGCACTCCCCCGAGTCGATGACCGCGTCGATGACATGGTCGAGGCGGTCCTTGATCGCCCACCCGTCGGTCATCGGCTCCTCGTCGCCCGGCAGGAGCAGCGTGCTCGAGAGCAACGGCTCACCGAGCGCGCGCAGCAGCTCCCGGACGACCGGGTGGTCCGGGATTCGCACCCCGACGGTCCGCTTCTTCGGGTGGAGCAGCCGTCGGGGCACCTCCTTGGTCGCGGGCAGGATGAACGTGTAGGGGCCGGGCATGTGCGCCTTGACCGCGCGGAAGACCGCGTTGTCGAGCTGGACGAACTGTCCCAGCTGGGCGAAGTCGGAACACACGAGGGTGAAGTGGTGCCGGTCGTCCAGCCCCCGGATGCGCAGGATCCTGGCCCGCCCTTCCGGGTTGTCGAGTGAGCAGCCGAGGGCGAAGCACGAGTCCGTGGGATAGGCGATGAGACCGCCGTCCCGGAGGATCTGGACGACCTGGGCGATCGCCCTGGGCTGCGGGTCGACCGGATGGACGTCGAAGTACCTGGCCATGGCACAAACCCTGCCACGTCACCGCCCCGGCCGTGTCATCACCCGTCCCCACCCGTCTCCATCCGTTCCCATCCGTCTCCACCCGTCACCGACCACCGATGGGCCACGGACGCTTGACGACCGGTCACGTCGCCGAAGTGGCCCGCCGCCGCAGGACGATGACGCGGCCGGCGACCCCGACGGCAAGGACCGCGAGCCCGGGCACGAGGGACTCGGTCGGCACCGTCACCGCCAGCAGGACACACCCGGCGAGGCCGACGACCTGAAGGGTCCGGGGATAGCGCCGGTGCCCTCCCGTCTGGGTGAACGCAGCGGCGTTGGCCACGGCGTAGTAGGTCAGGACTCCGAAGGACGAGAACCCGATCACCTCGCGCAGGTCCGCGACGAGGACGAGCAGGGAGACGACGACGGCCAGGGCGACCTCGGCCACGTGCGGCACCGCATGGCGCTCGTGGACCCGCGCGAGCGGGGCCGGGAGGTCCCCTGCGCGTGCCATGGCGAGGGCGGTCCGCCCCACGCCCGCGATGAGCGAGAGCAGGGCCCCCAGGGCAGCGACCACGGCGGCCACGACGACCACGGGACCGAGCCAGACGGCATACGGCGTGCTCTCGGCCACGACACGCAGCGGCGCCTGCTGCCCCGCCAGGTCTGTGGCACCGAGGCGTTCGAGCAGCAACCATCCGGTGACGGCGTAGAGGGGCACGACGATGGCGAAGGCGATGACGATGGCCCGCGGAATGGTGCGGCGCGGATGCTGCACCTCCTCGCCCATCGTGGCGATGCGGGCATAGCCGGCGAAGGCGAAGAAGAGCAGCGCCGCCCCCTGCGTGACGCCCGCCCACCCGACGGGCGCCCCTTGGCCGCTGACGGTCGACGACGGAGCACCACCCGTGGCGGCGACCACGACGAGGGTCACGGCGAGCAGGGCGAGGACGGCCGTCACCAGCGCCCGGGTGAGGCCGGCCGTGCGGGTCACCCCGTGGTAGTTCACGGTGGCCAGGCCGACCACCGCGGCGACGGCGACGGGGCGCTGCCACCCCTCTGGGACGAGGTACGCCGCGAAGGTCATCGCCATCGCCGCGCAGCTCGCGGTCTTGCCGATGACGAAGCCCCAGCCGGCGACGAAGCCCCACCACGCCCCCAGCCGCTCCCTGCCGTAGACATACGTGCCCCCGGAGGTCGGGTACTGCGCGGCGAGCTGGGCGGACGAGGTCGCATTGCAGAAGGCCACGACGGCGGCCAGCCCGAGCGCGACGAGCAGGAGCGTCCCAGCGGCAGCGGCCGCCGGGCCGAAGGCCGTGAACAGGCCTGCCCCGACCATCGAACCCACCCCGATGTGGACGGCGTCTGCCGTCGAGAGGCGACGGGCCAGGCCGGGCTGCGAGGACACGCCTGGCAGTCTGTCAGGCCGCCGACCAGGTCAGGAGCGCGGCGTGTCCTGGAGCAGGGCCTCGAACGGTGTGACGTCCGCGAAGGGGTCCGTGGCGCGCGGCGCAGGTGACCCCGCGACGATCCGGACGAAGTCCGCTCCGGCCCGATCGATCCGGGCATCGAGCCGACCCGCCTCGACACTGCCCCAGTCCTCCGAGGCCGCGAAGACGGCCACGGGAGCGACGAGGGCCCCGAGGTAGGCGAAGAGCGGGCGCAGGGCGTGGTCGATGGCGAGCGAGTGCCTCGCCGTGCCGCCGGTGGCCCCGAGGAGCACCGGTTTGCCCCGCAGTGAGTCCGCCGGGAGCACGTCGACGAGCATCTTGAACAGACCGCTGTAGGAGGCGGTGTAGATCGGCGTCGAGACGATGAGCGCGTCGGCCTCGGTGATGGCGTCGAGCCGCACCTGCAGCTGGGGTGAGGCGAAGCCGGTGAGGACGTTGTTCGTGAGGTCGTGCGCGATCTCGCGCACCTCGATCACCTCAGTGACCACGTCTCCGGTCGGGAGCGCGCGAACGACGGACTCGGTGAGGCGCTCGGCGAGGAGACGGGTCGACGACGGCTCCGTCAGGCCGGCAGTGATGACGGCGAGTCGAGTTGTCATGGCCGGGCTCCCTGGCCCGCCGAGACGGGGGTGCGGGACACGTCGGGTGAGGCGCCGGTGACGTCGTCGGCGGCCGCGTAGACGGTCGCGTCGTGGCTGCCTCCGGCCTGCGCGACGCGTGAGGCGTGTGTCGGGGCGTCCGGGACGTGGGCCGGCTTGAGCGCGGCGAACTCCTTGCGCAGGACCGGGACGACCTCCTCGCCGAGGATGTCGAGCTGCTCGAGCACGGTCTTGAGCGGCAGGCCCGCGTGGTCCATGAGCCACAGCTGGCGCTGGTAGTCGCCGACGTAGTCGCGGTAGCCCAGCGTGGCCTCGATGACCTGCTGGGGGCTGCCGACGAGCAGAGGGGTCTGGGACATGAAGTCCTCGAGCGACGGTCCGTGGCCGTAGACCGGGGCGTTGTCGAAGTAGGGCCGGAACTCGCGGACCGCGTCCTGGCTGTTGTGGCGCATGAAGACCTGCCCACCGAGGCCGACGATGGCCTGGTCGGCGGAGCCGTGGCCGTAGTGCTCGAACCGGCGCCGGTAGAGCTGGACCATCTGGCGGGTGTGCGACGCGGGCCAGAAGATGTGGTTCGAGAAGAAGCCGTCGCCGTAGTAGGCGGCCTGCTCGGCGATCTCCGGACTGCGGATCGACCCGTGCCAGACGAAGGGCGGCACGCCGTCGAGCGGACGCGGCGTCGACGTGTAGCCCTGCAGCGGCGTGCGGTACTTCCCCTGCCAGTTGACGACGTCCTCGCGCCACAGGCGGTGCAGGAGGGCGTAGTTCTCGATGGCGAGCGGGATGCCGTCACGGATGTCCTTGCCGAACCACGGATAGACCGGGCCGGTGTTGCCGCGGCCCATCATCAGGTCGACCCGCCCCTCGGCAAGGTGCTGGAGGTAGGCGTAGTCCTCCGCCAGACGCACGGGGTCGTTCGTCGTGATGAGCGTGGTCGACGTCGTGAGGATGATGCGCTCGGTCACGGCCGCGAGGTGCCCGAGCAGCACGGTGGGATTGGCCGGCGCGATGAACGGCGGGTTGTGGTGCTCGCCCGTCGCGAAGACGTCGAGACCGACCTCCTCCGCCTTCTTGGCGATGGCCACGGTCCCTGTGATCCGCTCGTGCTCGGTGGGCGTGCGACCGGTCGTGGGGTCGGTGGTGACGTCCCCGACGCTGAAGATGCCGAACTGCATGTGTCCCAGCTCCCTGAGGTAATTGAGGATTCAAGGATAGTAACAGGCTGCCCTTCCCCCGCATTCCCCGTCGTCGACGTCGTCGTGGCGTATGCCGCTGGGCCGGCTCCCCGGGTCCTGGCTCCCCACCCGGTCGGCGGGGTCGCCGGGCGGCTGGAGCCCGCCGTGGGATCCTGACCGGGTGAGCCCCGAGATCTCGCCGAAGGACCGCTTCATCACGGTCTACGGGCGCAACCCCGTCCGGGAGGTCCTCCTGGACCCGGACCTGCACGTCGACAAGGTCGTCATCGCCGACGGGGCCCGAGGCTCCGGCCTCACCGAGATCAGGCAGGCCGCCGGACGGCGTGGCATCGCGGTGCAGTCCGCCTCGGCGGAGCGCGTCAAGAAGCTCGCGGGGAACGGCCGGCAGGACCAAGGCGTCTTCGCCGACGTCGTCGCGCCCCGGATGCTCCCCCTCGACGTCGCCCTCGCCCACGCGGACCTGCGCACCGTCCTCGTCCTCGACGGCATCACGACGCCGGCCAACGTCGGGATGATCCTGCGCACGGCCACGGCGGCCGGGATGGACGGCATCGTGGTCCCCCGTCGCGGTGTGGCCTCGATCGATCCGCTCGTCGTCAAGGCGTCCGCCGGGGTGGCCTTCCGGGCCCCCATTCTCAAGGCCTTCACGGCCGTCGAGGCCGTCTCCGCGCTCCGGGCCGGAGGCTTTCAGGTCGTCGGGCTCGACGCCCGTGGCGACGAGGATCTCTTCACTGCACACCTGCCCGAGCCGGTGGCCTTCGTCCTGGGCAGCGAGAGCTCAGGCCCCAGCGCCGAGGTCGCGGCCCAGGTCGACTCGTGGGTGTCGATCCCCATGGCGGGCGGCGTCGAGTCCCTCAACGTTGCGGCCGCGGCCGCCGTCGTCTGCTTCGAGCTGGTCCGCCGCGCCCGCGCCTGATCGCCTCACGCGGCATGGACGGATCCATTGCCGACCTCGGTGACCTTCCCTGCGACGAAGACGACACCGTCGTCGTCGATCGTCACGACAAGACGCGAAGGCCTCGCAATGTGGGAGCCCTGGACGATGGTGAGCCGCCGCCCACGAACACCGTTCAGCCCCAGCAGGCCTCCGAGGTTCGTCGCCGCTGACCCGGTCGCCGGATCCTCCTCCAGGGCGCTGCCGCTCGCCCCGAAGAACCGGGCCACGATCGACGACTCCCCGGTCCACGCCCACAGGTAGACCTGTGGCTCCTGCCCCGGGACGGAGAGCTTCTCGTGCAGCCCGCGGACATCGGGTCGGCACGAGGCCACGGCGTCGGGTTCGGCAACCTCGATGAGGAGCTGCTCCACACCGGCGTCGACGTGGTGCGCCCCGCCTGCGACGACTGCTTGGGGGCGTACGCCGAGCACCTCCGCGATCTCTGCATCGGTGGCCCCGCTGGGCCGGGAGGTCGCTGGGTTCGCGCGCAGCTCCCAGCCTTCGTCGACCCTGCGCACGGGGATGGCGCCAGCGGGCATCGACAGGGTGACGGCGTCGATGCCGCCGGCGAGGGCAGCGACGACGTGGGCGGTTCCCAGCGTCGGGTGACCCGCGAACGGCATCTCGTAGGAACCGGTGAAGATGCGGATGTCCGCCTCGCCGACCTCGAGCCGCCTGTCCGTGATGAACGTCGTCTCACTGAGGTTGAACTGCCGCGCCCACGCCTGCATCTGTGCGTCCTCGAGACCGACCGCATCCTCGAACACACAGAGCGGATTGCCGGAGAAGGGCTTTTCCTCGATCGAGAACACGTTGAGCAGTCGGTAGGCCAGGTCCATCCCGTCAGTTTCGCAGGCCAGCGACATCGCGGCAGCCGAGTCCGAGCCGGGCACACGCCTCACTCCCCCACTACATTCGACGGCATGGCCAAACCCGATGGTGTGGTACCCGGCAGCATCTACCTCTTCCGGCACGGGGAGACCGAGTGGTCGCTCTCCGGGCGGCACACGGGCACCACCGACCTGCCTCTCCTCCCTGAGGGCGAGGCGGCGGCACGAGAGCTCGGTGAGATCCTCGGCAGCCGCGTCTTCGAGAGGGTCCTCGTGTCTCCGCTGCAACGCGCGCGTCACACGGCCGAGCTCGCCGGTCTCCGGAGCCTGGAGGTCGAGCCCCTCCTGCGCGAGTGGGACTACGGCGGCTACGAGGGGCTCACCACGGTGGAGATCTCGGCCGAGCTGGGTCGGCCGTGGGAGGTCTTCGTCGACGGCGTGGTCCCCGGTGACACGCCCGGAGAGACCATCGAGGCCGTGGCCGCCCGGGCCGAGCAGGTCATCGACCGGGTGTGGCCGAGTCTCGAGCGTGGCGATGTCGCGCTCTTCGGCCATGGCCACGCCCTCCGGGTGCTCACCGCGGTCTGGCTCGGGCGCAGTCCACGCTTCGGCCAGCACCTCATCCTCGACGCCGGGTCCATGAGCATCCTGACCCACCACCGGTCCACCCGCTGCATCGGCACCTACAACCTGTCCCCCTGGCGACTGCTCAGGAACTCAGCGTCGACGTGAGCCGGCCTTGACAGGATAGGAAGCTCAGCGGCATACGGCTTGGGCATCTCTGTCCGGCAACGGAACTCAGCTCAGCGAAGGGAGCTCCCACGTGTGCACCGGCTCGTTGGCATGCATGCCCTCCATGTACTTGGCCAGCATCTCCCGCAGCGCCTTGTCACGCGTGAGGCCGCGGGACTCGAGGCGCTCGACGCAGTCCGTCTGCCAGGAGGCGCCGTTGACGCCTTTGAGGCAGCGCTGCTCGACGATCGACAGGTAGCGGTCGCGCACGGCCTGGGAGACGCCCCAACGCTGGAGACCTTCGTGCGCCAGCGGCAGGAGCCGACGCAGGATGAGCTCCGTGGCCGGCACCTCCCCGAAACCCGGCCAGTAGGTGCGTGCGTCGATCCCGAGGCGGGCGCCCTCCTCGAAGTTGGCCTCCGCCGCGGAGAAGCTCATCTTCGTCCACACCGGCCGGTCCTCCTCGGCGAGGACCCGGATCGCGCCGTAGTAGAAGGCGGCGTTGGCCAGGACGTCGGCGATGCTCGGCCCGGCCGGTAGGACCCGGTTCTCGACCCGCAGGTGTGGCCGGCCCTGGACGATGTCGTAGATGGGGCGGTTCCAGCGGTACACCGTGCCGTTGTGCAGGCGCAGCTCCATCAGCTCCGGGACCTCGCCCCGCTCGAAGACCTCCTCAGGCTCTTCGTCCGAGATCTCGGGCAGCAGCGCCGGGTAGTAGCGCACGTTCTCCTCGAAGAGATCGAAGATCGAGGTGATCCAGCGTTCCCCGAACCAGACCCGTGGTCGGACGCCCTGGTTCTTCAGCTCGACGGAGCGCGTGTCCGTCGCCTGGGTGAAGAGCGGCACGCGGGTCTCGGCCCACAGCCGCTGGCCGAGGAAGAAGGGCGAGTTCGCACCGACGGCCAGCTGGGGCCCAGCCAGGACCTGGGCAGCATTCCAGTGGTCGGCGAATCGCTCCGGCTGCACCTGGAGATGCAGCTGGATCGAGGTGCACGCTGACTCCGGCGCAAGGGAGTCCGAGTAGCGCGCGATGCGCTCGCCGGTCGGCCCCTCCATCTCGAGCCAGACGTCCTCCCCCCGGGCGTCGAGCACGGCGTTGTTGAGGGCCTCGTAGCGGATGTTCTCACTGATCCAGTCGCCCTCGAAGTGCTCCGGCATCACCGTGGGCAGGATGCCGATGGCGACGATGCCGGTGTTCAGCTCCGCGGCACGAGACGAGGCGTGGTTGAGGGACTCGCGGAGCAACTGCTCCAGCTCGAGCGCGGAGTCCCCGGGGAGCGGGCGGGGGTGGACGTTGAGCTCGATGTTGTAACGGGCGAGCTCGGTCTGGTAGTTCTCGTCGGCGATGTGCTCGAGGACGGACTTGTTGTCGAGCCTCGGGCCGAGCTCGCGGTTGACGAGGTTGAGCTCGATCTCGAGCCCCGTCATGGGCCGGTCGAACTCGAACTGGGCGTGGCCGAGCATGCGCTCGAACACGTCGAGGTCCCGGCGCACCTTCTCGCGGTACTGTTGCCGCTGCTCCCGGGTGTACCTGGCCTGTTCGACGTCGGCTCCCACGAGCCGAGACAACCACACAAGTGCGCCCGGCGCGAGGGGTTCCGAAAGGTGTTCAGCCCTCGAAGGCCTCCGGAGGCGGACACGAGCACACGAGGTGACGATCGCCATAGGCGCCGTCGATGCGGCCGACGGGCGGCCAGTACTTGTCCGACGCGTCCACCCCCACGGGGAACGCGGCGTCGGCGCGCTCATATCCGTGGGGCCAGTCGCCGCTCGCGATGGCCTGCGCAGTGTGCGGCGCGTGGCGCAGCATGCTGTCGGTGAGGGCCACGTCACCCTTGTGGATCGCCTCGATCTCGGCACGGATCGCGATCATTGCGTCACAGAACCGATCCAGCTCGTACTTGTTCTCCGACTCGGTCGGCTCCACCATGAGCGTGCCCGCGACGGGGAAGCTCATCGTCGGGGCGTGGAAGCCGTAGTCGACGAGTCGCTTGGCGATGTCATCGACGGTGACACCCGTCTCCGCTGTGATCCTGCGGACGTCGAGGATGCACTCGTGCGCGACGAGCCCGTCGTGACCGGAGTAGAGCACCGGGTAGTGCTCCCGCAGCCGGGCCGCGATGTAGTTGGCGTTGAGGACGGCCAGCTGGGTCGCGTGGCGCAGTCCGGCCCCTCCCATGAGCCGCACGTAGGCCCAGGAGATCGGCAGAATGCTCGCCGAACCATACGGAGCGGCACTCACGGGACCGACCCCGGTCTCGGGTCCCGCCTCGGGTGCGAAGGGGTGGTTCGGCAGGTGCGGAGCGAGATGGGCGCGCACAGCGACGGGCCCCACCCCGGGCCCTCCACCACCGTGGGGGATGCAGAACGTCTTGTGAAGGTTGAGGTGTGAGACGTCGGCGCCGAACTTGCCCGGCTGAGCGAGGCCGACGAGGGCGTTGAGGTTGGCCCCGTCGACATAGACCTGGCCGCCGGCGTCATGGACCAGCCCGCACAGCTCGGTGATCGTGTCCTCGTAGACCCCGTGGGTCGAGGGATAGGTCACCATGATGGCGGCGAGGTCGTCGCGGTGCTCGTCGACCTTGGTGCGCAGGTCGTCGAGGTCGACCGTGCCGTCGTCGGCCGTCTTGACGACGACGACCTGGAGTCCGGCCATGACTGCCGAGGCGGCGTTGGTCCCGTGCGCGCTTGCGGGAATGAGGCAGATGCGGCGATGCCCCTCGCCCCGGGCCTGGTGGTAGGCGTGGATGGCGAGCAGGCCCGAGAACTCCCCCTGTGAGCCTGCATTGGGTTGGAGGGAGACGGCGTCGTATCCGGTGATGTCGCACAGCCACTGTGCGAGCTGGTCGATGAGCGTCCGGATGCCCTCGGACTGGTCGACTGGCGCGAAGGGATGCAGGTCCGCGAACTCCGGCCAGGTGATCGACTCCATCTCCGTCGTCGCGTTGAGCTTCATCGTGCACGAGCCGAGCGGGATCATGCCGCGATCCAGGGCGAAGTCACGATCGGCGAGACGGCGAAGATAGCGCAGCATCGCGGTCTCGGACCGGTGGGCGTGGAACACCGGGTGGGTGAGGAAGTCACTCGTCCGGGCAAGGCCATCAGGCGCGATGATGTCACCGGGCTCCCCTGCGGCGTAGGATGATTCGCGGTCGTCGGATGTGGCATCGTCCGCCCCGGTGACGGCGCGGAGCCCGAAGGTCTCCAGCACGGCTGCCACCGTCTTCGCAGTCGTCGTCTCGTCGAGGCTGAGGGAGACGCGGTCCGCGTCGAGGCGCAGGATGTTGATGCCCCGGTCGAGGAAGCCCTGCACGACCTCGTCGGCGCGACCGGGCACCGAGATCGTCAAGGTGTCGAAGTGGGTCCGGGTCGTGACGTCGACACCCGCGGCGAGCAGCGCTGCACGCAGCGTGGCGGTGTGCGCCTGGATGCGCCGCGCGATCCTCGTCAAGCCGTCGGGACCGTGCCAGACGGCATACATCGACGCCATGACGGCCAGGAGGACTTGGGCGGTGCAGATGTTCGACGTGGCCTTCTCGCGGCGGATGTGCTGCTCTCGCGTCTGGAGGGCAAGGCGGTACGCGGGCTTGCCATGTGAGTCGACGGAGACACCGACGAGCCGGCCGGGCAGCTGTCGCTCAAGGCCCTTGTGCACGGACATGTAACCGGCGTGAGGGCCTCCGAAGCCCATCGGAACGCCGAGCCGCTGGGCGCTGCCGACGGCGATGTCCGCCCCCCACTCCCCCGGCGCCGCGAAGAGGGCCAGTGCGAGCAGGTCGGCACACGCAGTGACGAGACCACCGGCCGAGTGGACGGCCTCGGTGAGTGCTCGCCAGTCGATGACCTCGCCTGTCGCGTCCGGGTACTGGACCACGACGCCGACGACCGTGGCGCCCCCAGCCGTCGCGGTGAGCTGCTCTGGGGTCCGGACGTCCCGCAGGTCGGTGACGACGAGCGGCAGGCCGATGGCCGAAGCGCGGGTCTGCATCACGGCGATGGTCTGGGGAAACACCCTCTCGTCCACGACGACCACGCCGTCGGAGGCCCGACTGGCGCGGTGCATGAGGGACATCGCCTCGGCGGCCGCGGTCCCCTCGTCGAGCAGGGAGGACCCCGCGATCTCGAGGCCGGTGAGGTCGCTCACGACGGTCTGGAAGTTGAGCAGGGCCTCGAGCCGCCCTTGGGAGATCTCGGGCTGGTACGGGGTGTAGGCGGTGTACCAGGCTGGGTTCTCGAGGACGTTGCGCCGCACGACCGGGGGCGTGATCGTGCCGTAGTACCCGAGCCCGATGAGCGACGTGAGGACGCGGTTGCGGGATGCGAACCCCCTCAGCTCCTCGATGACGGCCGTCTCGCTCTCGGCCGCCTCGAGGTTCAGGGCCTCGGTCGACCGGATCGCTCCCGGGATGGCCCGGTCGCACATGGCATCGAGACTCGGCTGGCCGACGACCTGCAGCATCTCCTGGACTGCGTCGGCATCGGGTCCAACGTGACGCGCCACGAAGTCGGCGAAGGGACGTGCCAGCGTGCTCTGGGACTGCGAGGACATCGGAACTCCTGACGGGACGAGCGGACCACACACGCTCCCCGTCTGTCGGTGACCGGCCACCTTGCCGGACGTCCTCCAGGGTGCCTCGCCACATGGTCCGGGTGCCTGAGAGGTTCCGGGGATGTTGCCCCTTCGGCGCCTCGTCGACGGGAAGTGTCAGGCACTGCCATGTCGGCCGAGGACTCTCCCATGTGGGTTGCACGGCACGCCAAATCTACCAGTCGGGACCAGATAACTCTGGGAACGGTTCGGACGACTGCCCGTCGGTGCCGGTGGCACTCTGCGCCCTCTCGCACACTCGTCCACTGACCCGCGTGGTGAGTCAGTGGGCTCGGAGATCAGGCGGTGTCCGGCGCCAGCGGCCGGTCACGCCATGCGGCGCGCCTGCCGTCGGGCGTTGAGCTCGTCGTCAGGGTGCGTCTCGGGCTGTTCCTCGTCGGCCCGCTCGCTCGGCAACTGCGCCAGCTCGCCCTCGACCTCGCGCCACACCCGACCCACGGCAATGCCGAAGACGCCCTGCCCGCCCTGCACGAGGTCGATCACCTCGTCAGCGGAGGTGCACTCGTAGACGGAGGCCCCGTCGCTCATCAAGGTGATCTGGGCCAGGTCCTCGACGCCCCGCTCCCGAAGGTGCTCGATGGCAACCCGGATCTGCTGGAGGGAGACGCCGGTGTCGAGAAGACGCTTGACGACCTTGAGAACGAGGATGTCGCGGAATCCGTAGAGGCGCTGGGTGCCGGAGCCGGTGGCACCCCGGACCGACGGCTCGACGAGGCCGGTGCGAGCCCAGTAGTCGAGCTGGCGGTAGGTGATGCCCGCTGCCCGACATGCGGTCGGTCCGCGGTAGCCGGCGTCCTCGGCCAGCTCCGGCAGGTCGTCGGTGAAGAGCATCCCTTGCGAGGCAACCGGGGTGCGACCGCTGGCCTGCGCGGCATCCTCGATGGCGGCCATGCGAGTTCCTCCTCGTTCGGGATCCCGGTGTCATCGGACGACACCCAGGTAACTACAGTCACGTTGTTCACTTCGACGGTAGATCCACGGCCCGGGACCGTCAATCACCACCGTCCCGACCGGTCTCCGTGTCGCAGCTGCGGCGGGGACGCCGCCGTTCCTCAGGTGTCCTGCGCCTGACCTGGCTCCCCCGGCTGCTCGAAGTCCTCCGCCGACACGTGGTCGAGGAACTCCTTGAAGCGCTCGACCTCGTCGTCCTCCTCGGAGGAGACCACGATGGCCGCCTCGTCGAGGATGCTCGGCTCCACGAGGACCTTCGACCCGGTGCGCAGGGCCAGCGCGATCGCGTCGGAAGCCCGCGAACTGATCTCGGTCTTCCCGTCGATGATCAGTGCAGCGTGGAAGACCGACTCCTTGAGCGCGACGATCCGCACCTCGGTCAGCTCGTGCCCCAGGACCGACAGGATGTCGCGCATGAGGTCGTGGGTCAGCGGCCTCGGCGGGACGACCCCCTGCTGGGCGTAGGTGATCGCGGCGGCCTCGGCGGCGCCGATCCAGATCGGCAGGTAGCGGCCTCCGTCCCGCTCCCTCAGGAGCACGATGGGCTGGTTCGTCGGCATCTCCACCCGGACACCAAGGACGTCGACCTCTCTCACGTGTCCACCGTACCCCGCGCCGACGCGCGCCGAATGGCCGCCGGGCCAGAACGCCTCAGCGAGAAAGCCCGGACTTGACCAGTGCGACGTGCAGGGCGACGCATGCCGAGAGGATCTCCGCAGTGCGCTCATCGGACGAGCCGTTGCCGCGTCGCGTGGCCAGCACCTGGTCGACGAGCCCGATCTCCCGGTCCGCCGCGGTCCGGAAGGGACGCAGGTGACGAGGCTCGAGTCCGTGCTCGGCCAGACGCCTTGCAGCGCGCGCGACCTCGACCGCCTCAGCGGTGAAGTGCCCTCGGTTGTCGGCGCGGAGCAGGCCGAAGCTCTCGAGGGCGGCGAACAGGGGCTTGTCGATGCCGCTCGCCTGGCGCAGCTCAGGTCCGGTGAGCCGAACGCGACCGCGCCGCAAGAAGCTCTCCGGGCCCGGGACGGCCGGCTCGGTGGTTCGGGGGGTGGCGCGAGCGGGCGCTTGCCCGGAGGCCTGGGCGGGGCGTTGCGTGGGGGTTTGGGGACGCCCCAGCTCCGCGCCGGGGTCGGCGAGGCCCCGGTCCATGGCGTCCAGGGCCTCACGGATCACCTTGAGGGGCCAGAACCGGTCGCGCTGCGCCGTGAGGATGTAGCGCAGGCGCTCGACGTCGTCGGCCCGGAAGAGCCGGTACCCAGCCGGGGTTCTCTCTGGTGTGACGAGACCTTGGGCTTCGAGGAAGCGCACCTTCGAGGACGTCACGTCAGGGAACTCGACGTGCAGCTGCTCGAGCACCTGCCCGATGGTGAGGCCACCCACTGTTCCGGGCCCCTCACGGTGACCCGTGCTCATCGAGAGGCTGGGTCAGGCCGCGTAGTAGACAAGCCGGAACTTGCCGATCTGAACCTCGTCCCCGGTCTGGAGGCGGGTTTCCTCGATCCGCTCACGGTTGACGTAGGTGCCGTTGAGTGAGCCTGCGTCGCGCACGATGTAGCCCGCATCGCTCCCGATGAACACGGCGTGTTTGCGGGAGACGGTGACGTCGTCGAGGAAGATGTCCGAGTCCGGATGGCGCCCCGCCGACACCTCGACGTCGTCGAGCAGGAACCGAGCGCCTGTGTTGGGGCCACGCAGCACGATGAGCAGCGCGGTGCCGGGTCGCAGGGCCTCGATGGTCGCCTGGTCCTCCGGGCTGAGGCCGCGGAGGTCGGACAGGTCGACGTGCTCGGGCCCCGGCGTCGGAACGCCCTGGAGCCGCATCGTGCGGGGTTCGACCGGGACGTCGTCCTGGCCGGGCTGATCGCTCGACATGCGGTCCTCCTCGTGCGCGTCCTTCTCGGGCTTCTCCACTCTAGTTCACTCGGGGGCCCTGCCGAGTCGCACCTGATCTCGAGACAGGGCCAGTGCGCATCAGCCGAGGCTGGCGACGTATCCTGCCGAGTCGAGGAGTTCCTCGAGGGCCGACGCGTCCGCGATGCGCAGCTCGAACATCCAGCCCTCCCCGTAAGGGTCGGTGTTGACGAGCTCGGGAGTCGCGTCGAGTGCCTCGTTGACGGCGGTCACCTCGCCGGCCACGGGTGCGTAGATGTCGCTGACCGACTTCGTCGACTCGACCTCGCCGCAGGCGTCCCCCGCGGCGACGGAGTCGCCCACCGATGGGAGGGAGACGTAGACGACGTCGCCCAGGGCGTCCTGGGCGAAGGAGGTGATACCGACCCGGACGACGTTGTCGTCGTCCCCCTCGCGGACCCACTCGTGGTCACTCGTGTAACGCAGGTCGGAGGGGTAGTCGAGGTCACTCATGGTCGCTCCTGTCGGGACGGGTCGAATGGGGTGCTCCAGATCCGCTCCGCGGGTCTCGCGACAACGGACGGGATGAATCTACCGGCGGGTGAGGCTCGGCGGGGTCCGGGCTCGCCGACTGCCTCGACGAGAGGTCTCATCGGTTCGAGCCGCCGGAGGGAGCCGCGTCGGACCCCGTGCGTGGTGCCGCTCACCGGCTGGGCTCGGCGTGGACCGGCTCGGCCGGCGTGTGGGTCGAGGTGATGGTGATCTCGGTCGACTCGTTCACAGTCGCGTTGGCCCCCTTCTGCCGGATGGTCTCGACGACCCCGCCCGGGATCGTCATGGCGGAGGCGAGGGTGTTGGGGTCGCCGATCGCCTTGACGAGAATCGGACGGCTGATCGGCCGGCCGTCGACGGAGAGCTCCCCGGCCGAGTCGCCGACGTAGGAGGAGGCCACGACCCGGACCCCTCCGACCTCGATCGACTCGGCGCCGGCATCGCGCAGTTCTTGGATGAGGTCGAGAATCACCGGGCCGCTGACCTGACGATCGGGATCGCTGATGGACACGGTGATACCGGGGCCTTCGGCGCCGATGGTGCCGGCGAGGATGCCGAGGGTGTCCGCGCGACGTTGGGCCTGCTCGAGTGCCTCGGCGGCGGTGCCGGTGCCGCTGAGTAGCCGGTCCCGTGTCGTCTCGAGGTCGCGCAGCTGCTGGTCGAGGCGATCGGATCGCGCCGAGATGTCGTCGAGCAGGCGGATGAGCTCGGACTGGCTGAGCTCGCTGAGCCCGCGCTCGTTCGTCAGCTGGACCTGAGTGGCGATGCCGATCCCGAGCGCGACAGCGAGCACTGCTCCGAGGATGTTGGCCTTCGTGGTCCGCGGGCGGCCCATGCGGAAGAGGCGCCGCCACGCGGCCTTGCCCTCGACGTGGCCGGGCGGGACGCCGCGGCTGTCGACGGCCAGATCGCTGGGCGACACGAGTTCCGGGCCGTATGCCGCCGTGCTGGCTTCCATGAGATGAGCTCCGGAGCGCGGTGGCCCGGGAGGTGATGCGGCCTCTCGTGCCCCCGCGGGCCGCGGTTCACCCGACGGCACCGGGTCTGCCGGGGTGTCGACGCTGGGCTCCTGCTCGGTGGAGTCGGCCGACTTGGGCGTCGACACGTCCTCGGAGTCCGCTGACGGGGGACTCGTATCGTTTGGCAGTTCCGGTCGGGCCGGCTCTCGTGCGGGAAGGTGCCCGTCGGAGGGCTGAGGGTCCGGTTCCTCGGGTGCTGGCTCGGGCATCGTCTCGGCGGCCGGAGCCGAGACGGGGTCGGGGTCCGGGGTGGCGGCGTCCGCCGCCGGCT
>NZ_JAJJPG010000035.1:0-3589 GCF_032907665.1 Intrasporangium sp. | reverse complement strand
CGGCTCGGCGGCCAACGGTTCGCCACCCTCGGGTGTCGCGTCCGGCCGGGCGGCCTGGGATTCGCCGTCGTCTGCTCCGCTGGTCTCACCTTCCCGATCCGTCGCTGAGTCAACGGATGTGTCCCCCCGCTCAGGGATCTGCTCCTCCCGGACGCCCTCCAGCTCGCTGCCTTCGGGTGTCGTGATCTGGTCCTCCGACCCGGGCTCGCCATCAAGACCTGGTGGCGCGGGGGCGACCGGAGGTGCCCCCTTCTCGAGGCGGCGCGACTTTCCCCTGGTGCGACGTGCCATGTCAGGCCTTGAAGAGGTGACGACGAATGGAGGCGACGTTGGAGAAGATCCTGACCCCGAGTACGACGACGACACCTGTGGACAGCTGGGCGCCGACGCCGAGCTGGTCACCGAGGAAGACGATGAACGCTGCCACGATGACATTGGAGAGGAACGAGACGACGAAGACCTTGTCATTGAAGATCCCGTCGAGGACGGCGCGGACTGCTCCGAAGACCGCGTCCAGCGCAGCGATCACGGCAATGGGGAGGTATGGCTGCAGCCACACGGGCACTGCTGGGTCCAGCAGCAAGCCGGCAATCAGCCCGACGAGTAGTCCGAGGGCTGGAATCACGAAGTGCTCCTCTGTGCGTTGTCGTGGGCAGTCATTGGCTGCCGTCGTCGGGCGAGTCCCGGCCATCCCGACCGGAGCTGACGGTACTCGGAAGGTCTTGGCCCTCGCTCGTCGCGGGGGTGGATGCTACGCCGGTCCCGGTGGTCCCGGGTGCCGAGTCGGGCTGGATCGGCTGCGCCGAGGTCAGCCGGGTCACGGCGTCACCCGGAACGATGAGATCGTCGCTCGCGGTGATCTCGTGCGTGATCCCGAACTGGTCGCCGAGCTGAGCGAGGTAGACGCCGGCGAAGGAGGGCTCGAAGAGCTGCTGCATGCGGGCCGCGTCGCCGAGCACCGTGATGGCATAGGGGGGCGTGATCGGCCTGAAGTCGACGATGATCGCCTGGCCCGCGAAGCGGATGGCGGCGGTGGAGGTCAGCCGGTGCCCGTTGATCGCGATGGCCTCGGCGCCGACTCCCCAGAGGCCGTTGACCACGATCTGAAGGTCGCTCGAGGTGACTCGCTCGGACTCGAACCCGCTGCTGGGTCGGCTTCCGGCACTGGCGTCCCGCTTGGCCGACGGGGCATCGTCGATGGTCACCGTGAGGCCCGGACCTGTCATGGCGACGACTCCCGCCTGGACCTCGAGGTCCTCGATCGCCTCGGTGAGGCTGGCGGCACCGGCCTGACGGAGAGCGAGGGACTCGAGCTCGTCCACCTCCCTGCTGAGTGACGCGACCCGCGACTCCTGCTCCTGTCCCTCCGTCTGCAGTGACTCGATGCGGGAGACGAGCTCGGCCTTGACGGAGGCCAGAGCCGTCGGACGGGGCCGGAGGGCCTGCGCCCCCACGGCGAAGAGGAACCCCGTGATCACCATCATGATGATGACGATGATCGTGCGCGTCGGGGTCGCCGGCGGCAGGCCGGCGGCGACCCGACGGTCTGCCGCCTCCTGGTAGCCCGCATCCAGGGGACGCTCCAGCATGGACGTGAGGAGCGTCATCGACGCGTCCGGGCGCCGAGGCCCTGGCGGGGTGCTCATGCGGTCTGCACCTTGGCCCTGGCCAGAACGAACCTGGCCTGGAGGGCGTAGAGGACGGCGGCGAGCCAGTAGAGCACGATGCCCCACCATGCGAAGCCCCAGCCCACTGGTCGGGCGAGATCCCCGAGCCAGTCCGTTCGGTTGGCCAGCAGCAGGAGCGGGAAGGCATAGAGGAGGTTGAAGGTGGCGGCCTTGCCGACGAAGTGGACGGGAAGCCCGATCTGCCCTCGACGACGCAGGTGCAGGAGCATGAGACTCATGGCCAGCTCGCGGAGGATGAGCACGGCGACGAGCCACACCGGGATGATGTCGCGCCAGGCCAGACCGATCAGCGTCGTCAGGATGTAGAGCCGGTCAGCAACCGGATCGAGCAGCTGGCCGAAGCGGGACTCCATGTGGAACTTGCGCGCGATCTTGCCGTCGGCGTAGTCGGTGACGCCGCTCGCCATGAGCACGAAGAGCGCCCAGCCGTCCTCCTGGGCCACGATGGCCCAAAGGAACACCGGCACGCCGACCAGCCGCAGGATCGACAGCACGTTGGGAAGGGTGAGCAGGCGCCCCGACACCTCGGTCGGGTGGCGCTCCGAGACCATCTCCCCATCCACGAGTCAGAGCCTAACTGTCCGTGGCGATCCGGACCCGGCCGGGCGCGGCGTGGACCGCCTCGCGTCTGAAACCGCGCGCCCTCCGTGGGGCTCCTGCTGGTCCAACCGTGGCACACTCTCAGCCATGCCCGGCGGACACCTCCACTCCCAAGGACATTCCCACGCCCACTCGCACCGTGGTGGTCCGCCGGTCGAGGTCGGCTCGATAGCGAAGCTCGCACTGACGATCTTCCTCGTCGTCACTGCTGCGGCCACCCTCTTCGGCCTCGTCCGCTACTGGCCCTCGGACGGAGCATCCACCGATCGCGTGGCGTCCTCCGATTTCGCAGCGCCGGGGGTCACCTTTCCGATCGCCACCGTTGCCGAGGTCCTGCCTCCGTGCGTCGGCACGGACAGCCAGGTGGGCGCGGCACCCCTCGAGAACCAAGGGGGTGATGTCGCCGCAGACTCCGCGACGTGCGGCGCCATCCGCGTCGTCCTCGAGCCGGAGACCGGGGACTGGAACGACGAGCTCACCGTGACCATCTCCGTGCCTGGACCAGTCTCGCTGTCGGGCCTGCAGCCCGACGACAAGGTCCAGCTCCTCAAGATCCCGGCGCAGGGCAACGAACCGGCGGCCTACTCCTTCCTTCAGGTCCAACGCGGCGCCCCTCTCGCGCTGCTGCTCGCGCTCTTCCTCGTCGTCGTGGCCGTCGTCGCCCGCCTGCGCGGAGTCCTCGCCCTCGTGGGCCTCGGCTTCGGAGGACTGGTCGTCATCAAGTTCATGCTGCCGGCCCTGCTCGAGGGGCAGCCCGGCATGCGCGTGGCGCTCATCGCCTCCACGGCCATCATGTTCGTCGTCCTCTACCTCGCTCACGGCCTGTCCACCCGTACGAGCACCGCGCTGGCCGGCACCCTCTTCGGTGTCGCCATCACCGCCGTCCTCGGCGTCCTCGCTGTCCATCTCGCCCGCCTGAGCGGTGTCGCCGACGACGAAGGGGCGACGCTGGCTGCCTTCACGGAGACGATGCGGCCACGTGAGCTGCTGACAGCGGCGATCATCGTGGCGGGGCTCGGTGTCCTCAACGACGTGACCATCACGCAGTCGTCGGCCGTGTGGGAACTCCGAGCCGCGGCACCGCACCTGTCCCGTCGGACGCTCTTCAGCTCGGGGATGCGCATCGGTCGGGACCACATCGCCTCGACGATCTACACCATCGTGTTCGCCTACGCCGGAGCCGCCTTGCCGGTGTTGCTCCTGCTCTTCCTCTACGACCGACCCGTCCTCGACCTCCTCCAGGCCGAGTCGATGTCCGAGGAGATCGTGCGCACCCTGGCAAGTGCGATCGGGCTGGTGCT
>NZ_JAJJPG010000034.1:23231-31416 GCF_032907665.1 Intrasporangium sp. | reverse complement strand
CGATCCGGATCGGCCTCGCGCTCAACTGCGAGATCGCGCCCTGGAGCCGCTTCGCGCGGAAGAACTACTTCTACCCGGACATGCCGAAGAACTTCCAGACCTCGCAGTACGACGAGCCGATCGCCTTCAACGGCTACCTCGACGTCGAGGTCGACGACGGTGCGGGCGGCACCGAGGTCTTCCGCGTCGAGATCGAGCGGGCGCACATGGAGGAGGACACCGGCAAGTCGCTCCACGTCGGGGGCTCGACCGGGCGGATCCACGGCGCGGAGTACTCCCTCGTCGACTACAACCGGGCGGGGATCCCCCTCATCGAGATCGTGACGAAGCCGATCGTCGGCGCGGGGGAGCGCGCACCGGAGGTCGCGAAGGCCTACGTGTCCGCCCTGCGGGACCTGCTGCGGGCCCTCGACGTCTCGGACGTGAAGATGGAGCAGGGGTCGATGCGCTGCGACGCCAACCTGTCGTTGCGCCCACGCGCCGGGGACGACGCACGCAGCGAGGCACAGCTCGCCGTGCCCTTCGGGACGCGCACCGAGACGAAGAACGTCAACTCGCTCCGCTCGGTCGAGCGGGCCGTGCGTTACGAGATCTCCCGGCACGCTGCGATCCTCGACGCCGGCGGCTCGATCCTCCAGGAGACCCGCCACTGGCACGAGGACACCGGCGTCACGACGTCGGGCCGCGTCAAGTCCGACGCCGACGACTACCGCTACTTTCCGGAGCCCGACCTTGTTCCGGTCGCGCCGGCTCCCGAGACGGTGGAGGCGTTGCGGTCGACCCTCCCGGAGCCGCCCGGCCAACGTCGCAAGCGTCTGCAGTCCGAGTGGGGCTTCAGCGACCTCGAGATGCGCGACGTCGTCAACGCCGGCGCCGTCGAGCTCATCGAGGAGACGGTCGCGGCCGGGGCGAGCCCCGCAGCCGCCAAGAAGTGGTGGCTCGGCGAGCCGTCTCGCCGCGCGAACGCGGCCGGCCAGGACATCGTCACGTATGCCGCCGGGCTGGGCCTCACGCCGGCGCACGTCGCCGAGCTCGACGGTCTCGTGACGAGGGGGCGCCTCAACGACTCGATGGCGCGTCAGGTGCTCGACGGTGTCCTCGCCGGTGAAGGCGCCCCGACGCAGGTTGCGGATGCACGGGGTCTCGAGCTCGTGCAGGACGACGGTGCCCTCGAGGCAGCCGTCGCCCGGGTCATCGAGGCGAACCCCGACATCGCCGCGAAGATCCGGGACGGCAAGGTCCAGGCCGCCGGGGCCCTCATCGGCCAGGTGATGAAGGAGATGAAGGGCCAGGCCGACGCGGGCCGGGCTCGCGAGCTCATCCTGGGCCGCCTGACCTGACGGGTGTCGTGTCAAGAGTGAGTTTGCTCACGGTCTCCGCACAGGCGGGTCAGGCGGTGTGTCGGTCCGCACCTAGTCTCTGGGCTCGTGACGATGACGCACTCCCTGACTGACCAGTCGACCGACCTGTCCGCGCCGGCGAGCGCGGCCGACGAGCACTACGAGGACTGGTCGGAGCGCCAGGCTCTCGCCGAGGCGATGATCCCGATCATCGGCCGGCTCTACCGGCAGAACAACGTCGTGACGTCGATCTACGGGCGCGGCCTCATCAACGAGTCCGCGATCCACCTCATCAAGGCCCACCGCTTCGCCCGGCGGGTCGACGAGGTCGAGCTCGACCTGCAGGACACGCTGCCGGTGCTCCAGGCGCTGGCGGCCGCAGACCCGGGCGCCGCCTCGGTGGACCTCGCCCGGCTGACCCGCAAGTACAAGCAGGAGGCCGGCGAGGCGGACCTCACCGAGTGGGTCAAGGCGGAGCTCGGCGACGTGGCCGGCCGCAAGGGCGCAACCGGTCCTGACGACGGCGAGGGCCGCCGTGGCACGGACGTCATCCTCTACGGCTTCGGTCGCATCGGGCGGCTGCTCACGCGCATCCTCGTCGACCACGCGGGCAAGGGCGACGGCCTCAACCTGCGCGCCATCGTCGTGCGCAAGGGAAGCGACAACGACCTGATGAAGCGGGCCAGCCTGCTGCGCCGCGACTCGGTCCACGGGTCCTTCCAGGGAACGATCACCGTCGACGAGGCCGCGAACACCATCCTCGCCAACGGGACCCTGATCCAAGTGATCTACTCCGACGACCCGGCAAACGTCGACTACACCGCCTACGGCATCTCGGACGCGATCGTCGTCGACAACACGGGTCGCTGGCGGGACCGTGAGGGCCTCACCCAGCACCTTCGCAGTCCCGGCGTCGCCCGGGTGCTGCTCACCGCACCGGGCAAGGGCGACCTGCCCAACATCGTCGCGGGGATCAACGAGTCGGCGATCACGGACGCGGACCAGATCCTCACCGCAGCGTCGTGCACGACGAACGCCATCGTGCCGGTGCTCAAGGCGGTCAGCGACAGGTACGGGATCGTGGGTGGGCACGTCGAGACCGTGCACTCCTTCACCAACGACCAGAACCTCATCGACAACTTCCACAAGGGCGAGCGCCGCGGCCGCGCTGCCGCGCTCAACATGGTCCTCACCGAGACGGGCGCGGCAAAGGCCGTGGCCAAGGCTCTGCCGGAGCTCGCGGGCAAGCTGACCGGCAACTCGATCCGGGTCCCCACACCGGACGTGTCGATGGCGATCCTCAACCTGACGCTCGAGCGGCCCACATCGCCCGAGGAGATCAACACCTACCTGCGCCGCACCGCCCTGCACTCGCCACTGCACAAGCAGATCGACTACATCGACAGCCCGGAGGTCGTGTCGAGCGACTTCGTCGGCTCACAGTACGCCGGGATCGTCGACGGTCGGGCGACCATCACCGCCGACGACCGCGTCGTCCTCTACGTCTGGTACGACAACGAGTTCGGCTACAGCTGCCAGGTCGTGCGCGTCCTCGAGACGATGGCCAAGGTGCACCCGCCGGCCTTCCCGCGCGTCTGACCTCCGAGGGCGCGCTGCCGACCCCGGTTACGTGGGGTCGGCAGCGCGACGACAGCACCAGCGAGAGCTCAGCTGCGCCGGCCACCGCCGAGGAGCCCGCCGAGGATCCCGCCCAGCAGGTCGCCGCCCCCGGACCCGCCGAGGATCCCGCCCAGGACGTCCTGGATCGGGTTCGAGCCCTGTTGAGGAGCCGTGCCGGCGCCCGTCGGAGCCTGTGTGGGGTTGCTCTGCGCGCCCTGTCCTCCCGGGAAGAGCGGGCCGCTGTCGGCCTGGCCCGGGGCCGGGCTCGGCGTCTGGCCGGCCGCCGACCCCGACCCGCCGCCGATGAGGTCACCGAGCACGCCACCGAGGCCGCCCTGGCCGCTCATCTTCCCGGCGAGCCACGACAGGACGATCGGGGCGAGGATCGGCAGGAGCTTCTTGACGAGGTCTCCCGAAGCGCCGCCACCGAGGCCGCCGAGGCGAGTCATGACCTGGTCGGTGTTGTCGCCGAAGATGTTGCCCACGATCTTCTGCCCGTCCTGGACGTCCACCTCGCCGAGGTCGCGGGGGATGCCGCCCTGGTGCTGGCTCAGGGCACGCGCGAGCGAGGTGGCGCCGGCCGGGTCCTCCGCGTTGGCCTGGATCCCGCCGAGCAGCGCCGGGAGGGCCTTCTCGGCGGCCTCTCTGATCTCGGACTCGGGGACGCCGTACTCCCCGGCGAGCTGACTGACCGGGACCTGGCCCAAGATCTCGTCGTACTGCGACATGCGTACCTCCCGTGGTGTCGACGGCCTCGCGCCGCCTGTTCCGACCTTAGTCATGCCGAGGCCTGGTCACAGCGGGAACTCAGCCGGCCCCGACGTCCTCCAGCGGAACCGAGATGAGCCGGTCGTCCTTGCCGTTGCTCGTCGTCAGCCAGAGACGGCCGGCCACGAAGAGCACGTCACGGATGCGGCCGTAGGTCTCGTGGAGCTTTCGCTCCGGCTCACCCGCCGTTCCGTCCGCGCGGATCGGCACCCGCCAGACCGCTTGGCCGCGGAGCGCCGCCATGTAGACGGCGCCGTCGGGGCCGATGGTGATGCCGCTCGGCGACATCTCCGCCGTGCGCCACTGGACCACCGGGTCGACGAAGTCGTCGTCACCCGCCTTGCCCTCGACCTCGGGCCAGCCGTAGTTGCGACCCGGCTCGATGAGGTTGAGCTCGTCCCAGGTCTGCGCGCCGAACTCGCTCGCCCACAGGCGGCCCTCGCTGTCCCAGGCGAGACCTTGGACGTTGCGGTGTCCGTAGCTCCAGATCGGGGACCCGCCGAAGGGGTTGCCGGGGGCCGGCTCGCCTTCCGCGGTGATCCGCAGGATCTTGCCGCCCAGCGACTGGCGGTTCTGGGAGAGGGACGTGTCACCTGCCTCGCCCGTGGCGACGTAGAGGTGCCCGTCGGGTCCGAAGGCGATGCGGCCGCCGTTGTGGTTCTGGCCGCGGGGGATGCCGTCGAAGACCACTTCGGGCTCGCCGATGCGATCACCCCGCCACGGCACGGCCGCGACGCGGTTGTCGCTGGCCGTCGAGTAGTACGCGTAGAACACCGGGTTGACGTCGAAGTCCTCCGGGACGGCGAGTCCGAGCAGTCCGCCCTCGCCGCTCGTCCGCTCGATCGGGAGCTGCCCCACGACGCGTGGTCGTCCGCCGGTTCCCGGGGCCGGGACGTGGTGCACGTCTCCCGTGTTGCGCTCGCTGACCAGGGCTGAGCCGTCGGGCAGGAGCGCGATCGACCAGGCCACCTCGAGGCCTTCCAGCAGGGCTACCGCGGGGCCGGTCTGCACCGGGGCGGGCGTGCCGGTCGAGCTGCTGGTGGTCGTCGTCGCCGCCGGGCTGCC
The DNA here is from genome assembly GCF_032907665.1 of Intrasporangium sp. Taxonomy (GTDB): domain Bacteria; phylum Actinomycetota; class Actinomycetes; order Actinomycetales; family Dermatophilaceae; genus Intrasporangium. Next base: position 26,623 of record NZ_JAJJPG010000034.1, on the reverse strand, counting down.
GGCGCTCGTGGCATCGGTCGTCGTGGCGGTGGTGCTCCCTCCCTCGGGGGGCTCGGAGGTGTCGCCCGTGCACGCCGTGACGGCGAGAAGCGGTGCGGCGAGGCCGACGAGGAGCCGGTGTGGGCGCGTGCGGGAGCGGGGCGGCATACCCCATTCTGTCCCATTCGGCTGTCGCGGTCGGTGCAGCCGCCGCGGCGTGCGTGGGAAATCAGCGCCTGCGCCGAGCGATCCGGTCAGCGAGCCAGGCGTGCTCCTCCGGGTGGAGCACCTGGGCGCCGAGGACGCGGTCGGCGGCGTCGAGGTCGCCCATGGCGGCACGGAAGCTGAGGACGAGGTCGATGTCGTGGTCCGGGCGCTCGACCTCGATGGCGACGCCGGTGCGGATCACGCCCGGCGAGACGACGGACAGATAGGCGCCGGTGCGTCCCGCGTCGCTGAACCGCCTGACCCAGCCGCGCACGCCCATGTGGCCGCGGAACGTTGCACAGGGGATCCGGGGCACCTCGACCTTGAGAACCACGTCGCCGAGCCTCCACACCTCGCCGATGAGGGCGTGGGTCGTGTCGACGCCGACGGTGGTGAGGTTCTCCCCGAACGTGCCGGGAGGGATCGAACGCCCAAGCTGCTCCTCCCACCACTGCTGGTCCTCACGGGCGTAGGCATAGACGGCCTGCCTCGCCCCGCCGTGGTGCTTGGCGTCACCGATGTCGTCGCCGACGAGGCCGCTGCCGAGCCCGCCGCGCTTGGGTCCGGGATCGCGCACCTCGACGGGGGTTCCCTCGGGCACCGGCCCCTTGTCGATGGCGGTCGTGGGGCCACTGGCGTGCGGCCTCGGCACGCCCTTGCCGATGTTGATGGACAGGACGTGGGGCTGGGTCACCCGGACGAGCCTAGTGGCCACCCGAGGTCGTAGGTTGGCGCGCATGAGCGAGGTCCGTCCCGTCCTGGTGTCCGTTCCCGAGGAGGCGTATGCCGCTGGGCTGGCCGACGTCGAGGGCGTCGAGCCGGTCGTGTGGGACGTTCGCGGCCCGCACGAGCGGGGGGCCGAGCTGCGCCTCGTCGTCCCGCCCTACATGGGAGCGCCGCCACCCCGAGAGCGTCTCGACGAGCTGCCGGGGCTCGAGGTGGTCCAGCTCCTGACGGCAGGCTACGAGACGGTGCTCGACCGGGTCCCGCAGCAGGTGACCCTGTGCAACGGGGCGGGGATCCACGACGCGAGCACCGCCGAGCTCGCGCTCGCACTCATCCTCGCCTCCTGCCGGGACCTGCCCGAGCACGTCCGCGCGCAGTCGCGGGCGACCTGGGCGGCGCCGAGGGTCTCGGGCGCGCTGGCGGACAGCCGAGTTCTCGTCGTCGGCTACGGCCGGATCGGCCGCGCGATCGTCCGGCGGCTGCTGCCCTTCGAGGTCGAGGTCACCGTCGTCGCCTCGCGGTCCCGCGGTGGGGACGAGCTCGTCGACCTCGTCCACGGGATCGAGGAACTGCCCTCACTGGCCGCCGCGACCGATGTGCTCGTCGTCATCGTCCCCCTCACCGAGGCGACCCGGGGGCTCGTCGACGCGTCCCTCCTCGCGCGGCTGCCCGACGGCGCGCTCGTCGTCAACGTCGCTCGGGGGCCGGTCGTCGACACCGATGCCCTCGTGGCCGAATGCGGGTCCGGCCGTCTGCGGGCCGCCCTCGATGTCACCGACCCCGAGCCGCTGCCCCGTGACCACCCGCTGTGGACGATCCCCGGTGTCCTCATCACCCCGCACGTCGGCGGCGCCACCACCGCGATGGCACCCCGGGCGGTCGCCCTGCTCCGACGGCAGGTCGAGGCGCTGCGAGACGGCCGACCCCTCGACAACGTCGTCAAGCCCGCCGTCCACTGACCGCCGCCCCGCGCGGGAGCGAGCCCAGCGGCATACGGCATGGGCGCTCGCCGCGGCCGTGGAACCTTGTGGCTGTCAGAGGGGTAGTGGACACTGTGAACATGGCTGAGACGATCGTGGCAATCGGCACGCGCAAGGGGCTCTGGATGGCTCGCAGCGCCGACCGGCAGGAGTGGTCCCTCGAGGGACCACATTTCCTCATGAGCGAGGTCGCGTCCGTCGCCTTCGACACCCGCGCGGGACGCCGGACGGTCCTCGCCGGCGTCAAGTCATGGCACTGGGGCCCCACCGTCCAGGTGAGCGAGGACGCCGGCCGGACGTGGAGCGAGAGCGCTGACCGGGCGCTCGCCTTCCCCGGCGACACCGACACCGCGCTGGAGCGCGTCTGGCAGCTCACCCCCGACCCCAACGACGACGACGTCGTCTGGGCCGGCGTCGAGCCGCACGCGCTCTTCCGCAGCGCCGACCGGGGTGAGCGCTTCGAGCTCGTTCGCGGGCTCTGGGACCACCCGCACCGGCCGCAGTGGGAGCCCGGCTTCGGCGGTGGGGCCGTCCACACGATCGTCCCGGAGCCGGGGCGCCCTGAGCGGATGCTCGTCGCGATGAGCGCGGGAGGCGTCTACCGCACCGAGGACGCCGGGCAGACCTGGGCGCCGAGCAACCCGGGCATCCGGGCGTACTTCCTGCCCGACAACGAGTACCCGGAGTTCGGCCAGTGCGTGCACAAGGTCGCTCGCGGGGTCGACGGCGAGCTGTTCGCCCAGAACCACAAGGGCGTCTACCGGTCCGACGACGGTGGGACGACGTGGGAGTCGATCGCCGACGGGCTCCCGACCGACTTCGGCTTCACCATCCTCGCCCACCCGCGCCGCCCGGGGGTGGTGTGGAACGTGCCGGTCCAGGACGACGGCGAGCGCATCCCTCCCGGCAGCCAGCTCCAGGTCCAGCGCTCCGACGACTCGGGCCGCACCTGGCGGACGCAGGCCGTCGGGCTGCCGGACCACTGCTACACATGCGTCCTTCGCGATGCCGCCGGGCTCGACGGCGGCGACCCCGTCGGGATCTACGTCGGCACGCGCAACGGCGACGTCTTCGCGTCCACTGACGAGGGCGACTCCTTCACCCGGCTGGCGACCCAGCTCCCGGACGTCCTCGCGGTCCGGGCCGCCCAGGTCGCGTGACGGCGGGAACGGCTCGAGGGCAGGCGGACCCCATGACCACGACATCGACCCGAGTCATCCTCCCCGGACTGCTGCGGGATCTCGTCGGAGTCGGCGAGATCGAGGTCGCGGCGGGCGACGAGGACCGGACCGTGGCCCAGCTGCTCGACGAGGCCTTCCGGCAGCACCGCATCCTCGACGGCAAGGTGCGCGACGAGCGGGGACGGATTCGCCCTCACGTCAAGGTCTTCGTCAACGGTGAGGACGCCACGCGTGGGCAGGGCCTGGCCACGGTCGTGCCGGCGGGAGCGCGCGTCCACATCATCAACGCCGTCTCGGGCGGCTGACGCGGCGACCGCGG
>NZ_JAJJPG010000034.1:13226-23131 GCF_032907665.1 Intrasporangium sp. | reverse complement strand
CGGTGGCGCCCCAGGGCTGACAAGGGGCCGGACGCGGGGCATGCTCGACACATGAGCAGCGCAGCGCGAGAGAAGACCCTCATCCTCATGCGGCACTCGAAGGCGGAGAACGGGGCCGGCAAGACGGACCATGACCGCGAGCTCATCGCCCGCGGCAGGAGGGACGCTGCCGCAGCGGGTGCCTGGCTCAAGGAGCAGGGTCTCGTGCCTGACCTCGTCATCTGCTCGACCTCCCTGCGAACCCGGCAGACCTGGGACGCGGCCTGCAAGGGCGGCGCGCAGGCCGAGTTCGTGGAGTTCCGCAAGAGCGTCTACGTCGGCGGCGTCGAGGAGGCCCTCGAGACGATCCGGGAGGACGCCGGGGAGACAGCCACCGTCCTCGTCATCGGCCACAACCCGACGATTGCCCAGCTCACCAGCCTGCTCAGCGACGGCGACGGATCCCAGGTGGCGCATGACGCGCTGGCCAACGGCTTTGCGACGAGCGGGGTCGCGGTGCTGCGCTATGCAGGGGAGTGGGCCGACCTCGACTGGAGCAGCTGCGAGCTCCAGCGATTCCACGTCAGCCGGGGCTGACGTCCCACTCGAGTGGCCCCGTCGTCCCCAGGCCCTCACTCGAGTGGCCCCGTCGTCCCCACGCCCTCACTCGAGTGGCCCCGTCGTCCCCACGCCCTCACTCGAGTGGCCCCGTCGTCCCCAGGCGTCGGTGTTGATGGGCGGGCCACTCGAGTGTCCAGTGGGCCGGGTCGCTGTGGAGGGTGGGGCCACTCGAGGGGCGGGGCGTGATCGCCGGATGAGATGAGATGTCCACGGACCGGACGCGGTCCTATGCTGCCACCATGACGCAGACGCCGGACATCAAGCCACGTAGCCGCGACGTCACCGACGGTCTCGAGAAGACCGCGGCCCGAGGAATGCTCCGCGCCGTGGGGATGGGCGACGACGACTTCGCGAAGCCCCAGATCGGCGTCGCGAGCTCTTGGAACGAGATCACGCCGTGCAATCTCTCGCTCGACCGGCTGGCGAAGGCAGCCAAGGACGGGGTGCACGCGGCCGGTGGCTACCCGCTCGAGTTCGGCACCATCTCAGTCTCGGACGGCATCTCCATGGGCCACGAAGGAATGCACTTCTCCCTCGTGTCGCGGGAGATCATCGCCGACTCGGTCGAGACGGTGATGAGTGCCGAGCGGCTCGACGGCTCAGTGCTGCTCGCTGGCTGCGACAAGTCCCTGCCCGGCATGCTCATGGCCGCTGCGCGGCTGGACCTCGCCTCGGTCTTCCTCTATGCCGGCACGATCCTCCCCGGCGTCGCCACGCTCTCCGACGGCACGGAGAAGGAGGTCACCATCATCGACGCCTTCGAGGCGGTGGGTGCGTGCGCGGCTGGCCTGATGAGCGCCGAGGACGTCGACGCGATCGAGCGCGCCATCTGCCCGGGCGAGGGTGCCTGCGGCGGGTTCTACACCGCCAACACCATGGCGGCAGTGGCCGAGTCCATCGGCATGTCGATCCCGGGGTCAGCCGCACCGCCTGCGACGGACCGGCGTCGAGACGTCCACGCCCGCCAGTCCGGCGAGGCCGTCGTCAACCTCCTGCGCAGGGGCATCACGGCCCGGCAGATCATGACGAAGGAAGCCTTCGAGAACGCGATCGCCGTCGTCATGGCCTTCGGCGGCTCGACGAACGCCGTCCTCCATCTGCTCGCCATCGCGCATGAGGCCGAGGTCGACCTGACGATGGGCGACTTCCAGCGGATCGGCCAGAAGGTGCCACACCTCGCCGACGTCAAGCCCTTCGGTGCCTTCGTCATGAAGGACATCGACCACATCGGCGGCATCCCGGTCGTCATGAAGACGCTCCTCGAGGCCGACCTGCTCCATGGCGACGCCCTCACCGTGACCGGCAAGACGGTCGCCGAGAACCTCGACGAGATCAGGCCCCCGCACATCGACGGCAGGGTCATCCGGGAGATGTCCCGTCCCATCCACAAGACCGGGGGCCTGACCATCCTCACCGGGTCGCTCGCCCCGGAGGGCGCTGTCGTCAAGTCCGCCGGCTTCGACGAGGACGTCTTCGAGGGGACGGCACGGGTCTTCGACGGGGAGCGCAGCGCCATGGACGCCGTCGAGCGGGGCGCGCTGGCCAAGGGCGACGTCGTCGTCATCCGCTACGAGGGCCCCAAGGGCGGGCCCGGCATGCGGGAGATGCTCGCCGTCACCGGTGCCATCAAGGGCGCGGGGCTCGGCAAGGACGTCCTCCTGCTCACCGACGGCCGCTTCTCCGGAGGCACGACCGGCCTCTGCGTGGGTCACGTCGCCCCCGAGGCCGTCGACGACGGGCCGATCGCCTTCGTGCGTGACGGCGACCCGATCCGCCTCGACGTGGCGGGGGGCACGCTCGACCTGCTCGTCGACGACGCCGAGCTGGAGCGGCGGCGCGCGGCCGGCGTCACCCACCCCGAGCCGAGGTACACGCGAGGGGTGCTCGCCAAGTACGTCAGACTCGTCGGGAGTGCGAGCCGGGGCGCAGTGTGCGACTGAGCCCGGGGTGGAGCGATGCCAGCGCGGTCGTCAGGCGGGCGACTCGGACGTGTTCTTGGCCCAGTGGCGCCAGGTCGACGTGACCTCCATGCCCACCTTCTCGTAGAGGCTGAGCGCCCCGGTGCGCGAGTCCGTCGACAGCTCCGAGCGATGCGCACCGTGCTCGCGTGCCACGGCGAACGAGTCGACGAGCAGCGCCCGGGCGAGGCCGCGGTGCCGTTGCTCGCGTCGCACGGCGAGCCGGCTGACGAAGCCACAACCCTCGCTGAGCTGCAGGATCGACGTACCGACGATCTCGCCCGATGGAGCGGTCATGAGGCGCAGGTGCCACGGCTCGAAACCAGGTCGGTGGAGGACCTGGGCCGCGAAGTCCTCGTAGGTCTCGCGCTCCCGATTCGACCACTCGAGGAAGGCGTCCTCGACGACGACGTGGGCGGCCAGGAAGTCCGCCTCGCCCTCGGCGGGCCGGATGGAGTAGCCCTCGGGGATCGGCTGAGGCTCGATCGTCTTGCCCTGCGGCATCTCGAGCACCCAGGACGTCCAGAGCACCTCGTAACCGAGGTCACGCAACAGGTGCTCACCCGGGGACGCGTCGGGGACGGGCTGTCCGACGAGGCCGGCGCCGTCGCGACGGCTGACCCGCTGGGTCCAGAGGGCGAGTGCCGTGCCGATCCCGCGACCGCGGTGCTCGGCGTCGACTGCTGCGTCGGCGTAGCGCCCCGACGCGACCTCGGCGTAGCCCACGAGGTGATCTCCGTCGAACACGCCGATGCTCTGGGTGGCGAGGTCGAAGCTCGGGCGCTGCCAGTCGCTGACGATGTCGGCCTCCTCGATGGCGACCTCGCCGATCGTCTCGAGCTCACCCGCGGCCATGAGGTCGAAGACGGCATGGGCGTCGTCGGGGGTGAGGGGCCGGACCGTGTAGCCCGTCAGCCCCAGGTCGTTGATCTCGACGTCGTCGACGTCGAGGTGCGTGCTCGTCATGGGTTCCCTCCCGTGGTCGTGCGCTGTGCTCGCTCCCCATCGGGCGTGAGCTCCGCGGCGTGCGGTGACATTGCCGTATGCCGTTGGGCCGGGCTCGCTCAGTCGCTGTCCCACCAGCGCAGGTGGCGAGCGTCGGCCCCGCGGTCAGTGTCCTGACGCCGGGCACCCCACGACAACCGACTTTTCCGAGCAGGGGTGGGCCGGCAGTCGTGCGAGGGCGACCACGCGACAGTTGGTGAGATCACATCACCACATGGTGAGACGCGGAGCACGCTCAATTGACTTACCTCGGGGGTCGTAGCACGGTTGACGCGTGGCCCCGATTCTCGTACTTCCTTAGCGCGCCGACCAGCACCATCGGTCAGCGCGCGCCCTTCCGTCCACGAGAGGACTGAAGGGTTTTTTTGTGACCACACACGGGGGCTCCGCCCCCGTGGACCCCCGACTACCGACCCCCACACGGGGGCTCCGCCCCCGTGGACCCCCGACAACCGGACCCCGCACGGGGCTCCGAACCGGGGGAACCCCCTGCAGAACCGAACCGGAGAGAACCGTGAGCGAGATCACGAAGCCAGCGCCTTCGCCCGCGGACGTGGCCCACCTGGCCCGCCCGAAGCACCAGGCCGAAACCCCGAGCGCCCCCCTCGCGCCGGTCGTTCCGGCCATCGAGGTCACCGGCGCCCAGGCACTCGTACTCGCGCTCGAGGCGGTCGGGGCCGACACCGTCTTCGGGATCCCGGGCGGGGCCATCCTGCCGGCCTATGACCCGATGCTGGACTCGAAGAAGGTCCGCCACATCCTCGTCCGACACGAGCAGGGCGCCGGACACGCCGCCGAGGGCTACGCCTCCGCCACCGGCAAGGTCGGCGTCTGCATGGCGACCTCGGGGCCCGGTGCGACGAACCTCGTCACGGCGATCGCCGACGCCCACATGGACTCCGTGCCGATCGTCGCGATCACCGGTCAGGTGTCGAGCGGCAGCATCGGCAGCGACGCCTTCCAGGAGGCGGACATCCGGGGCATCACGATGCCGATCACCAAGCACAACTACCTCGTCACCGACCCGGCGAAGATCGCCCAGGCCGTCGCGGAGGCGTTCCATGTCGCGAGCACGGGCCGCCCCGGTCCGGTCCTCGTCGACATCAGCAAGGACGCCCTGCAGGCGACGACGACGTTCAGCTGGCCACCCCAGATCGACCTTCCTGGTTACCGGCCGGTGACCCGCCCGCACGGCAAGCAGATCCGGGAGGCGGCTCGGCTCATCGCCGCAGCACGGCGTCCCGTCCTCTACGTCGGAGGCGGTGTCATCCGGGCGCGGGCGAGCGAGCAGCTGCGCGAGCTCGTCGAGCTGACGCAGATCCCCGTGACCACGACCCTCATGGCGCGCGGGACCATCCCCGACAGCAACCCGCTGAACCTCGGCATGCCCGGGATGCACGGCACGGTCGCCGCCGTCACGAGCCTGCAGAAGGCCGACCTCATCATCGCGCTGGGGGCCAGGTTCGACGACCGGGTGACCGGGCAGCTCTCGACATTCGCCCCGCACGCCAAGGTGATTCACGCGGACATCGACCCCGCGGAGATCTCGAAGAACCGGGTCGCCGACGTGCCGATCGTCGGAGACGTGGGGGAGGTCATCAGCGAGCTCATCGAGCAGATCCACGCCGACCGGGAGGCGGCCGTTCCGGGGACCAGGAGCTGGGACTTCGCGGAGTGGCGCGAGCAGGTCAACGGCTGGAAGCAGACCTTCCCCCTGGGCTACACGGACACCGACGACGGGACCCTGTCGCCGCAGTACGTCATCTCGCGGATCGGTGAGCTGACCGGACCCGAGGGCACCTACGTCGCCGGGGTCGGGCAGCACCAGATGTGGGCAGCGCAGTTCGTCCAGTACGAGCGTCCGAACGCCTGGCTCAACTCGGGCGGCCTCGGCACGATGGGCTACGCCGTTCCCGCGGCGATGGGGGCGAAGGTGGCGGAGCCGGAGCGCACGGTGTGGGCCATCGACGGGGACGGCTGCTTCCAGATGACGAACCAGGAGCTCGCCACCTGTGTCATCAACAACATCCCGGTCAAGGTGGCCATCATCAACAACAGCTCTCTCGGCATGGTGCGGCAGTGGCAGACGCTCTTCTACAACGAGCGGTACTCCAACACCGACCTCCAGCCGATGCAGCAGCGCGTTCCCGACTTCGTCAAGCTGGCCGAGGCCTACGGCTGCCTCGGCCTGCGGGCCGAGACGCCGGAGGAGGTCGACGCGGTGATCAAGCAGGCGCTCGAGACGAACGACCGTCCCGTCGTCATCGACTTCGTCGTCCACCGCGACGCGATGGTGTGGCCCATGGTCCCCGCCGGCGTGAGCAACGACATGATCCTGGCCGCGCGCGACGAGGCGCCGGTCTGGGAGCGCGAGGAGTGAGGAAGCACCCATGAGCAAGCACACCCTGTCCGTCCTGGTCGAGAACAAGCCGGGCGTCCTGACCCGCGTGGCAGCGCTCTTCTCGCGCCGTGGGTTCAACATCGACTCCCTCGCGGTCGGCCCGACCGAGATCCCGGAGATCTCGCGGATGACCGTCGTCGTCGAGGTCGAGGGCAGCGCCCTCGAGCAGGTCACCAAGCAGCTGAACAAGCTCATCGAGGTGCTCAAGGTCGTCGAGCTCGAGCCGGCGAACTCCGTCCAGCGCGAGATCCTCCTCGTCAAGGTCCGGGCCGACGCCGCCACGCGCAGCCAGGTCATCGACACGATCCAGCTCTTCAAGGCCAAGGTCGTCGACGTGACCACCGACGCCGTCGTCATCGAGGCGACTGGCAACTCCGACAAGCTCAGGGCACTCCTCGAGGTGCTCGAGCCCTTCGGCATCAAGGAGCTCGTCCAGTCCGGCATGGTCGCCGTCGGCCGTGGCGGGCGGTCGATCACCGACCGCACCCTGCGCAGCGCCTGAGCGCCCGCCCCGCGCCCGCGTGAGCCTGCGACGGGGGCGAGCCCAGCGGCATACGGCCCAGGATCTTTGAACGGCCGATGACCTCCCACCAGCCCGACACCCACATCACTACGACCCAAGGAGTGGCCACGATGGCCGAGATGTACTACGACGACGACGCGGACCTGTCCGTCATCCAGGGCAAGAAGGTCGCGGTCATCGGCTACGGCAGCCAGGGCCACGCCCACGCGCTCAACCTGCGCGACTCCGGCGTGGACGTGCGCGTCGGCCTCGCCGAGGGGAGCAAGAGCATCGCCAAGGCCGAGGCCGAGGGCCTGACCGTCCGGAGCGTGGCGGACGCCGTCACGGAGGCGGACCTCGTCGTCATCCTCACGCCGGACCAGGTCCAGCGGAACGTCTACGCGAACGACATCCAGCCGAACCTCAAGGACGGCGCCGCGCTCCTCTTCGGCCACGGGTTCAACATCCGCTTCGGCTACATCAAGCCCGAGGCCGACGCCGATGTGCTCATGGTGGCCCCGAAGGGGCCCGGCCACATCGTGCGGCGCGAGTTCGCCGACGGTCGAGGCGTCCCCGTCCTCCTCGCGGTCGAGCAGGACGCGTCCGGCACGGCCTGGGACCTCGCCAGGTCCTACGCCAAGGCGATCGGCGGGCTGCGGGCCGGGGGCATCCGGACGACGTTCACCGAGGAGACCGAGACGGACCTCTTCGGCGAGCAGGCCGTCCTCTGCGGCGGTGCCAGCCAGCTCGTCATGTACGGCTTCGAGACGCTCGTCGAGGCGGGCTACCAGCCCGAGGTCGCCTACTTCGAGTGCCTTCACGAGCTCAAGCTCATCGTCGACCTCATGATCGAGGGCGGCATCGCCAAGCAGCGCTGGTCGGTCTCCGACACGGCAGAGTACGGCGACTACGTGTCGGGTCCGCGCGTCATCGACCCGCATGTCAAGGAGAACATGAAGGCCGTCCTCGGCGACATCCAGAACGGCTCCTTCGCGAAGCGGTTCATCGACGACCAGGATGCCGGCGCCCCGGAGTTCACGGCCCTGCGCGAGAAGGGAGCCCAGCACCCGATCGAGGCCACGGGCCGCGAGCTGCGCAAGCTCATGGCGTGGGTCAGGCAGACGGACGCGGACTACACCGAGGGCTCCGCGGCGCGGTGACCGCTCTCCGACCTCGCGGCGGCGTTGATCGCCTCCGCGAGGTCGTGCGGTCGGCTCCACATCGGCCAGTGCCCCGTCGGCAGGTCGATGAGCTCGAGATCGGTCAGGCGACTCACCTCGGCGAACATCGGGTGCCCCTGCTGCGCAAGGCCCATCATCACGTCGGACGGCAGTGACGTCGCGATGATCGTCGTGGGGACAGTGAGGCGGGCGTCGTCGCGAAGGTGCAGCCGCTCGCGCGCCACGGCCGCGGGGACGGGGACTGCGCGCTCCCGGAAGGTCGCAAGGTCCTGCTCCGACAGCCCCTCGAGGCTGGCGCCGCCGGCGCTGAGCTCCGCCCACGTGGGCAGCTCGATCGACTCCACGTCCTCGGCCACCGTCTCGTCGAAGACCGAGCCGTCGGCGGCTGGTCCGCTGTCGACGTAGACGACCCGGCGCACGGCCCGGGGGTGGCGGTCGAGGACTCCCGTGACGACCCGGCCGGCGCCGCTGTGGGCGACGACGACGGGGGGCTCGGGTGCGCGCTCGACGACGAGCTCGAGGGCCGTGATCTGGTCGGTCAGGTTGGTGTGGGACTCGCCGGGTGACGTGCCGGGAAGGGTCACGGCCTCGACGTGGTGCCCGTGCTGCGCCAGTCGGCCGGCGACGGCGTCCCAGGCCCATCCGCCGAGCCAGTGGCCGGCGACGAGGACGACGTGGGTGGTGGTGGTCTCAGTTCGGTCCATGGGCCGACGTTACAAACCGCGCCGGTCAACCTCATGTCACTATTTGTGTCACTGATCGTGCCATCCTGATGTGGTGAACCGGACCGAGCGTCTCCATGGCCTGACCGAGGCCCTGCGTCGCGCGGGCCGTCACGGGCGGACCTCCGAGAGCCTGGCCGCGGAGTTCGAGGTCAGCGTGCGGACGGTCAAGCGCGACCTCGCCGCGCTGATGACCCAGGGCCTGCCGATGTGGGCGCGCACGGGCCCGGGCGGTGGCTATGTGCTCGACGAGCGCACCTCCCTGCCGCCGGTGAACTTCAGCGCGGCGCAGGCCGTGGCCCTCTGTGCCGCGGTGGCCGCGTCGTCCGGCGCCCCCTTCGCGGACTCCGCGCGATCGGCCACCCGCAAGGTGCTCGACACCGTCGACCCGTCGACGAGGGCACGGGCACGCTCGCTCACGGACCGGGTCTGGGTCGATGTCGGGCCCGGGGCCCCGCGTCGGGTCATGACCGCACTCGAGGGCGCACTCACCGAGCAGGTCACCGTCAACCTCGTCTACGAGGACGGGGCCGGTCGTGTCACGCGGCGGGAGGTCGAGCCGATGATCTTCGCGCTCACCGGAGGCCGGTGGTACCTCGTCGCGTGGTGCCGCCTGAGGCGCGGGGTGCGCTGGTTCCGGCTCGAGCGGGTGTCGCGAGCGGTGGCGACCCGGACCGCCTGCCCCGAACGGCCGGTCTCGGCCATCGGCCCACCCCCGCCCTCTGCGCGCACCGTCGAGCCGTGACGTTCGGGGGCGCCGAGAGGGAGAGCGGCTTCAGCGCCCTGACAGGACCGGCGGCTGCTCCGCCAGCCATTCCGCGAACCTGCGCCCGCCGATGTCAGCGGCGCCGGGTGAGGGAAGGTTGCCTCCGGCGGCAACGGCACCCAGGGTGCGGCCGACGGGGGGCAGTCGGACGACCACGGGTGGGCGCACCCCCCGGTGTCCGCGCACCATCGTGGCGAGCTCCGCGATCGTCAGGACCTCCGGGCCGGCGACGTCGGTGGCACGGTCGTATGCCGCTGGGCCGGGTCCCAGCGCCAGGTCCACCAGGCGCGCGGCGACGAACTCCGTGTCGACCGGCTGGAGCCGCAGGTCGCCGAAGGTGAACGTCAGCCGCCCTCGCGTCAGGGCGCGGGCGAAGAAGGCAGCGAGCGAGTGGAACTGGGTAGCGCGCAGCACCGTCACTGGCCCGCCCACCTCCGCGAGAGCCCTCTCGGCCGCCAGCTTGCGTCGGTAGTAGCGCAGGGGGTGGCCGTCGATCCCGACGATCGAGATGTGCACGAGGTGGGTGCCCCTGCTGGCTGCCGCCTCGGCGAGGCGCCGGGCACCGTCCACGGTCACGGCGTCCCCGCGACGGGGGTCGTCGGCGCAGTTGATGACGGCAGCGGCACCGTCGAGGGCACGGTCGAGGGCACGGTCGAGGCCCGCCCCGGTGCCGAGGTCGACGCCCGACCTCCGGCTGGCACTGACCGCATCGTGGCCACGGCGCGCGAGATCGCGAACGACCCGCGAGCCCAGATCGCCCGCTCCACCGG
>NZ_JAJJPG010000034.1:0-13126 GCF_032907665.1 Intrasporangium sp. | reverse complement strand
CCACGGCGCGCGAGATCGCGAACGACCCGCGAGCCCAGATCGCCCGCTCCACCGGTGACGACGACACGCATGGAGGAGAGGCTACGCTCCGGCGGGCGGCCGGGGCGCGGGGGGCGCCGGTCGGAGCGGGGCTGGGTTCCGCCCATCGGGCCGTCTCCTACGCTGTGTCGTGGATCGCCTAGGATCTGGCCCATGCTGGTAGGTGTGGGCGCGCTCAGAGTGCTGCGTGCCCTCGTCTTCCTCGCCGTCGCGATGGGGCTGACGATCGCCGGGCACGTCGTCGGTGGTGGGTCCGTCTCCGGCGTGGCCATCCTCGCCCTCGCCGCCGTGTGGTGGCCGGTCGCCCTGCTCGGGTCGCGTCGCCAGCGCGGCGTGCGACACCTGTTCCCCGCGCTGCTGGCCGGGCAGCTCGTCGGCCACGGCGTCCTCGCGTTCCTCGGCGGCGTCGGCACCTCGGTGGCCACCGCCTGTGCGACGAGCATCGCGCACCACGGCCATGTGGTGCTCGACTGCGGGGAACCTGCCGTCGCGGCGGTGACGGCACACGGGCACGCGTCAACGATGACGGGGGCGCACGCGGCCGCGGCCCTGCTCCTTGCCCTCGCCATGGCTCGGGGGGAGGCGCTGCTCTGGCGGGTCGTCGACCTCGTGGCGCCGACTCTGCCCCGTCTGTGCCCTCTCGCCGTCGAGGCCGTGCCGGCGACGTTCATCGTTCGCGCCCGGACGCGACGTCGCTTCCGCGTCGTGATGCGGGGGCGCGGGCCCCCGGTGCTTGCCTGACCCCGCCTCCTGGGCGCAGCGCGCCTGAGGGGATCTCGACGTGTGCGCAGTGCGCCGCGTCGCAGTCACGCAAAGCCCATCTCCCGCACCGCACCGAAGGACCACGATGAACAGCACCCCGCTTCGCCCTGCCTCCCGTCATGCTGCACCCGCCACGCCGCCCGTCGCCCCGATCGACCGGACGCCGCTCTCCCGCCGCGCCGCCTGGGCGGGAGCCGCCCTGATCACCACAGTCGCGCTCGCTGCCTGCGGCACCTCGACCGCAGGCCCGGCAGCGCAGGCCTCCGCGACCTCCGGCGCGGCCGCCACCGTCGCAGGAGCGACGGAGGTGGCACCGGCAGACGGTGTGAGGCTCGATTCCGGTTGGGTCAAGGCAGGGTCCGGAATGACCGCCGTCTTCGGCACGGTCGTCAACGGCACGGACGAGGCCGTGACCATCGTCGGGGGGTCGAGCCCGGCGGCCGGGAAGGTCGAGGTGCACACGATGGCCAAGCAGCCGGACGGCTCGATGAAGATGATGGAGAAGGAGGGCGGTCTCGTCGTGCCCGCCGGCGGATCGGCCGAGCTGGCACCGGGCGCCGACCACATCATGCTCCTGGAGCTCAAGGCACCCCTCGTCAACGGTGATGACGCCTCCGTCGTCATGGTGACAGCGGATGGCACCGAGCTGGCCTGGACCGTGCCCGTGAGGTCCTTCGCGGGTGCGGAGGAGACCTACGTCCCGGAGGACCACTGATGGAGGCCGTGGACCGGCGCACCCTGCTGCGCACGGGTCTTCTCGCCGGGGGCGTCGGGGCCGCTGCGGTCGCCGCGACCCAGCTGGCGCCCGGTGATCCCGGTCCGGCGCGGGAGGGAGTCGCCCGGCCGGGCGGGGAGGCCTCGATCCTGCCGTTCCGCGGCGAGCGCCAGTCCGGCGTCACCGACGAGCCGCAGCCTTTCGCGGCCTTCATCGGGCTCGACCTGCCACAGGGTGCGACGAAGGAGACCTGTCGGCGCCTGCTGCGCGTCCTGACCGACGACATCGAGCGCCTCATGGCCGCGCAGGGGCCGCTGACCGACCTCGAGCCCGAGCTGGCCGCCGTGCCCTCGCGCCTCAGCGTGACGGTCGCCGTCGGGCCCGGCTTCTACGAGGCTGCCGGGCTCACGGCCACGCGGCCGCAGTGGCTGGCCCCGCTGCCCCGGTTCAGCATCGACCGGTTCGAGGAGGGCTGGCCGCAGACGGACCTGCTCCTCCAGGTCCGCGCCGACTCTCCCGTCTCGGTGGCGCACGCGCAGCGGCGACTCGTCGTCGGGGCCGAGCCGCTCGCGGTCCAGCGGTGGGTCCAGCGCGGTTTCCGGGAGCCGTTGACCGCGAGCCGGCCGGGGATGCCCTTCCGCAACCTCTTCGGTCAGGTGGACGGGACCGTCCAGCCCGCCACCGACGGCGCCGACGACGCACTCCTCTGGCTCGGGGCCGGGGACACGCCGGCACCGCACGGCCTCGACGGCGGGACGTCCCTCGTCATCCGGCGGATCGCGATGAACCTCGACACGTGGGACGAGGTCGACCGGATGGGCCGGGAGAACGCGATCGGGCGCCGCCTCGACTCGGGCGCCCCGCTCACCGGCGTCGCCGAGACGGACCTCCCGGACCTGGCCGCCACTGACGAGCTGGGGTTTCCGGTCATCGACGCGGCGTCCCACATGCGCCGGGCCATGCCGGCCGCCCCGCACGAGCGGATCCTCCGGGCACCGTACTCCTACGACGATGCTCCCGGTCCCGGGCAGCGCTCGAACAGCGGGCTGCTCTTCGTCTCCTTCCAGGCCGACCCCGTGGCGCAGTTCGTCCCCATCCAGCGACGTCTGGCCGAGGCCGACCTGCTCAACATCTGGACCACGCCGATCAGCAGCGGGGTGTACGCCGTGCTGCCCGGCGCAGGGCCCGGTGAGGACCTCGGCGCTGCCCTCCTGGCCTGAACCGGGCTGGAGGGGCGGAAGGCGTCGCGTTGGGGCCGACCGCTGCCGGTCGGCACCAACGTTCCGCCATTCGGAATGGCGGGTCCATTGAGTGATACGCGTCACGCCGGTGATCGATCCGTTCACATGCTGGTTGCCCGTGATGACCATGGCTGTCACCTCGGCCTAGACTTCTGAGCGGCACACCGCGGTGCCGATGACTGGCCCGCGTCCTTCCCGGGCCGCGCACCCGCCCGAAAGGATCACCTGTGACCAAGCCCGTTGTCCTCATCGCCGAAGAGCTGTCACCCGCCACGATCGAGGCACTCGGTCCGGACTTCGAGGTCCGCACCTGCGACGGCGCCAACCGCGACGAGCTGCTCCCGGCTCTCGCCGATGTCGATGCGGTGCTCATTCGCTCGGCGACGAAGATGGATCCTGAGGCGATCGGAGCGGGGCGGCGGCTCAAGGTCATCGCGCGTGCCGGGGTGGGCCTGGACAACGTCGACGTCCAGGCGGCGACCCGGGCAGGGGTCATGGTCGTCAATGCACCGACGTCCAACATCACCTCGGCAGCTGAGCTCGCGATCGCCCTGATGCTCGCCACCGCCCGCAACATCGCCCCGGCCAACCAGGCGCTCAAGGGTGGCGCGTGGAAGCGGAGCAAGTACTCCGGCGTGGAGCTGCTCGACAAGACCGTCGGTGTCATCGGGCTCGGCCGGATCGGGGCTCTCGTGGCCGAGCGTCTCAAGGGCTTCGGGATGAAGGTCGTGGCCTACGACCCCTATGCATCGCCGGCGAAGGCCGGCCTCGTGGGTGCCCAGCTCGTCGGACTGGACGAGCTGCTCGCCCAGTCCGACTTCATCACGATCCACCTGCCCAAGACGCCGGAGACCGTCGGCCTCATCGGCGAGGACGCGCTCTCGAAGGTCAAGCCCTCCGTCCGGATCGTCAACGCGGCGCGGGGCGGCATCGTCGACGAGGACGCGTTGGCCCGAGCCATCGCCGAGGGGCGGGTCGCCGGTGCGGGCATCGACGTCTTCGCGACCGAGCCGATGACGGAGTCCCCGCTCTTCGAGCACGAGTCCGTCGTCGTGACCCCGCACCTCGGCGCGTCCACGGAGGAGGCCCAGGAGAAGGCCGGCGTGTCCGTTGCCAGGTCGGTTCGTCTCGCGCTCTCGGGTGAGCTCGTCCCCGACGCCGTCAACGTGTCCTCCGGCTACATCGCCGAGGAGGTCCGCCCGGGGATCCCGCTCGTGGAGAAGCTCGGTCGGATCTTCACGGCGGTGGCGGGCTCCGTCCCGGCCCAGCTCGACGTCGACGTCCGTGGTGAGATCACCGAGCACGACGTCAGCGTGTGGAAGCTCGTGGCCCTCAAGGGCCTGTTCACGGACGTCGTGGAGGACCCGGTGACCTACGTCAACGCGCCGATCCTCGCCGAGCAGCGTGACTGCCAGGTCCGTCTCCTCACCGACGCGGCTGCCGGCGACTTCCGCAACATCACCACGCTGCGAGGCACCCTCACCGACGGGACGATCGTCAGTGTCTCCGGCACGCTCACCGGCCCGAAGATGGTCGAGAAGCTCGTCGGCATCAACGGCTACGACCTCGAGGTCCCCCTGTCGGACCACATGCTCGTCTTCGAGTACTCCGACCGTCCGGGGATCATCGGCGCCGTGGGCCGGCTGCTCGGTGACGCTGACGTCAACATCGGCGGGATGCAGGTGTCCCGCCAGGCCGACCAGGCCATCGGCGTGCTCAACGTCGACAGCGCAGTGTCGCCGCAGCTCGCGGGCGAGATCGCCGCGGCCGTCGACGCCAAGACGTTCACCGTCGTCAACCTGCAGGACTGACCGACCATTCGTATGCCGCTGGGCTGGGACCGCGCCGTGGGCGCGAACCCAGCCCAGTGCCATATGTCGAACGTCACGTCTCATTTGCTGGAAACCCCCTTTACCGGGAAGTCGCCGGGCGTACCGTGAATGTCATGACGCGGCAGCTCGTACTCCTCATTGCCAGCCGCGGCGAGTTTCAGTAGTCAGCTACCTCGCCGCGGAGACCCCGCGTTCCCTCCGGCTGACGGCTCGCCCACCCGGGCTCGAGCACCTGAAACCACCCACACCACCATGCAATGAAGGAATGACTGCCATGAGCGAAGACGCCAAGGCCGCCCGCCGGGCGCTGCAGGAGTCGATGGACCTGCGCGACCAGGGCCACACCGACGACTGACCGAACCACCGCGCAAGGCCCTCTCCCGTTCGTGGGGTGGAGGGCCTTTCGCATGTCAGGAACTGAGACGTGGATTCCACATCACAAGACGGCCCCTAGGCTTGGCGCATGCCTGACGCACAGCGCCCAGCGGGCTCGCAGGGGGACTACTCGATCGCCGTCATCGGTGGGGACGGTATCGGTCCGGAGGTCGTCGCCGAGGGCCTCAAGGTCCTGGACGCCGTGTCATCGGCGAGTGGCGCGAAGGTCTCGACGACCGACTACGACCTCGGCGCGCGGCGTTGGCACGCCACGGGCGAGCTGCTTCCCGAATCCGTCCTCACGGAGCTGCGCGGCCACGACGCGATCCTGCTCGGCGCCATCGGCGACCCGACGGTTCCCAGTGGCGTCCTCGAGCGCGGCGTGCTCCTGCCGATCCGGTTCGCGCTCGACCACTACGTGAACCTCCGCCCCGCCAAGCTTTACCCCGGCGTCACGAGCCCGCTCGACGTCGCTCGGGTCGCACCGGAGGGCATCGACTTCGTCGTCGTCCGCGAGGGGACCGAGGGCCCCTACGTCGGCAACGGCGGCTCCCTGCGGGTCGGCACACCGGAGGAGATCGCGACCGAGGTGAGCGTCAACACGCGCTTCGGCGTCGAGCGTGTCGTCCGCGACGCGTTCGCGCGCGCCCAGGCTCGACCGCGCAAGCACCTGACCCTCGTCCACAAGCACAATGTGCTCACCCACGCCGGCCATCTCTGGCGCAGGACCGTCGAGGAGGTCGCCGCCGAGTTCACTGAGGTCGAGACTGCCTACCAGCACGTCGACGCCGCGACGATCTTCATGACGACCGACCCGGGCCGTTTCGACGTCGTCGTCACCGACAACCTCTTCGGGGACATCATCACCGACATCGCCGCGGCCATCGCGGGCGGAATCGGTCTCGCCGCGTCGGGCAACATCAACCCGGCCCGCACGACGCCGAGCATGTTCGAGCCGGTCCACGGGTCGGCCCCCGACATCGCCGGCCAGGGCAAGGCCGACCCCACCGCGGCCATCCTGTCCGTCGCGATGCTGCTCGAGCACCTCGGCCGCTCTGCTGACGCGGCCCGCGTCGAGGCAGCCGTCGCGGCCGACCTCTCGCAGCGAGGCGGTGCCGTCCGGTCCACCACGCAGGTCGGCGACGCCATCGCAACCCGGCTCTGAGCCCGCTGGGCGCCACCACGCCACGCCGCCGGTCCGGAGCCAGCAGCCGCATGCTGCTGCCTCGGCTATGCGACCGCCTTCGCTGTCTCACCATGTGGGCGATAGCCTGCAATGGATCACCGCTGACACTGCCGTAACGGAGGTTTTGCCATGACCCAGCTGTCCTTCGCCGTCACCCGACGTGAGGACGTCACCCCGTCCGAGCGGATCGCGGAAGTGCTCGAGAGCCCCGGCTTCGGCAAGACCTTCACCGACCACATGGTCGTCATCGACTGGTCCGCTGACGGTGGCTGGACCGACGCACGCGTCCAGCCCTACGGCCCCTTCCAGCTCGACCCGGCCGCCGCGGTGCTGCACTACGCGCAGGAGATCTTCGAGGGCATGAAGGCCTACCGGCACGCCGATGGCTCGATCTGGACCTTCCGGCCCGAGGTCAACGCGGGGCGGTTCGCCCGGTCGGCTCGACGACTCGCCCTGCCCGAGCTCCCCGAGGCCGACTTCATCGAGTCCCTGCGCCAGCTCGTCAGCATCGACCAGGAATGGGTCCCGGGAGCCGAGGGGGAGAAGAGCCTCTACCTGCGCCCGTTCATGTTCGCCTCCGAGGCCTTCCTCGGTGTCAGGCCGGCCGAGCGGGTGACCTACTCCGTCATCGCCTCACCCGCGGGTTCCTACTTCACCGGCGGGCTCAAGCCGGTGACGCTCTGGATCTCGACCTCCTATGCCCGGGCGGGTGCCGGTGGCACCGGTGCGGCCAAGTGCGGCGGAAACTACGCCTCCTCGCTGGCCGGGCAGCTCGAGGGCGCCGAGCACGGGTGTGACCAGGCGGTCTTCCTCGACTCCTCGACGCACACCTACATCGAGGAGCTCGGCGGGATGAACCTCTTCTTCGTCACCAAGGACGGCAGGATCATCACCCCGGAGCTCACGGGCACCATCCTCGAGGGCGTCACCCGCGCGTCGATCCTCGAGCTCGCCAAGGAGCTCGACCTCGAGCCGGAGGAGCGGCGGATCCCCATCGACGAGTGGAAGGACGGCGCCGCGTCCGGCGACATCGTCGAGATCTTCGCCTGCGGCACGGCGGCAGTCGTCACGCCTGTCGGCGAGCTGCGTTGGGACGGTGGCTCGGTCGACCACCGCCGCGAGGGCCACGAGGACACGGTGGCCTCCGCGATCCGGAGCCGCCTCCTCGACATCCAGTACGGCCGGGTCGAGGACTCACACGGGTGGATGACACGCCTCGCCTGATCGCCACCGACCTCGACGGCACGCTGCTCCGGTCCGACGGGACGCTCTCCCGCAGGGCCGGCGCCGTGCTCGCCGCCGTCGAGGAGGCCGGCATCGAGGTCGTCTTCGTCACCGCCAGGCCGCCCCGCTGGCTCGACGAGCTCGCGTCAGCGGTGGGCGGGCACGGCACGGCCATCTGCGGCAACGGAGCCTTCGTCTACGACGTCGCGGCTGGCGAAGTGCTCAGCAGTGAGGGCTTCGAGCACTCCCTGGTCCGGCAGATCGTCACCGACCTGCGCCGGGCCGTCCCCGACGTGGCGTTCGCGGCGGAGCGGGGGAGCGGGCTGTGGTTCGAGACGTCGTTCCCCCACGACCCCACGCACCACGTGCCCAACGACGCGGTCGAGGCGCCGATCGACGAGCTCGACGACGAGGCGGTGGGCAAGCTCCTCGCGAAGTCGGCGGTCCTCGAGGACGAGGAGTTCCTCCGTCGCGCCACCGAGGTCGTCGGGGACCGGGCCCACGTCGCCTTCTCCGGAGCCGGAGGACTCGCCGAGATCAACGCTGCCGGAGTCACCAAGGCGGCGGCCCTGGAGCGATGGTCGTCGCGCCTGGGCATCCTCGCGGGGGACGTGTGGGCCTTCGGTGACATGCCGAACGACGTGCCGATGATCCGGTGGGCGGGAGTCGGCTGGGCTGTCGCCAACGCCCACGAGGAGGTCCGCGCCGTCGCCGACCGGGTGTGCCCGTCCAACGACGACGACGGCGTCGCCGCGACCCTCGAGGAGCTGTTGGACCGGACCCGATGACCAACGCGCGCAGCCCGGGCTGACGCTGGTCGGCCCGGGCTGCGCCGCGCCCCTCAGCGGGGCGCAGCCTCCGGATCACCCTCCTCGAGGATCTGCTCCGTGACGTCGTAGCCCTCCGTCTCCGGATGGCCGTGCTTGCCATGGGTCACCGCGAACTCCTCCTCCGGCGACAGCACGAGACGGTGCCGACCGAACAGGGCGAAGTACAGCAGCCCGGCTACGAAGAAGGCTGCCACCCCGACCACGACCGAGCGGTAGCTCTCGTTGAACGGGAGGACGATCAGGGTCAGCCCGGAGATGACCGCTGCGACGATGGCGCCCCACCTACCGGCCGGGCTCGTGTACGGCCGCGCGACGTCGGCGTAGCTGCGGCGCAGCATGAGGAAGGCGACCATCTGCAGGAAGTAGGAGATGACGGCCCCGAAGACGGCGATGTTGAGCAGCTGGCCGGCCACTGCCACCTGTGCGTCACTCAGGGTCTCGCCCGGCTCGTTGCGGATCGCCCCCAGCCCGAAGACGAGGACGACGCCGATGACTGCGGAGACGACGAGCGCGACGTAGGGCACCTTGCGACCGCCCGTCAACGACAGCGGCTTCGGGTAGTACCCGGCGCGCGACAGCGAGTACATGTTGCGGCCCGCCGCGAACATGATCCCCTGGAAGGAGGCCACCAGGCCGGCCAGCGCGAAGAGCGACAGCAGCGAGGCGATGTTGCTGTCGGGGAAGATCGCTCGGAAACCGTCGAGAATCGGCTCTCCGCTGCTGCCGATCTCCTCCGCGCCAAGGACGGCAGGGTTGAGCAGGAGGACGAGGAACGCCGAGGCGAGCAGTGTCCACATGCCCATGAGGGAGCCGCGCGGGATGTCCCGTTGCGGTGTGTGCGTCTCCTCCGCGGCCAGCGGTAGCTCCTCGATGCCGAGGAAGAACCAGATGGCGAACGGCAACGCGGCGAGGACGCCGCCGATGCCCATCGGCAGGAAGGTGCTGCCGCCCGCCTCCGGCTCGATGTTCCACAGGTTGGCGAAGTCGACCCTGCCGGAGACGATCGCCGAGATGAAGAAGAAGGCGAGGACGGACAGGGAGATGATGGTAATGACCACGGCGAACCTGAACGACGCCTCGGCCCCGGCGGAGTTGAGCCCGACGAAGACGACGTAGAAGCCGACGACCCACAGCCACAGCGGCATGGTGAATCCGAAGAGGTCCTCCGTGATGGCATCGGCGTACAAGCCCGCGAACGTGCCGACGACCGCTGTCGTGATGACGTACTCGATGGTCTCGGCAAGCCCGGTGACGAAGCCGCCCCACGGACCCATCGCTGACCTGGCGAAGGAGTACGCCCCGCCCGTGTGGGGCATCGTCGCCGACATCTCCGCGATGCTGTAGATCATCAGCAGGTACATCAGGCCGATGGCGATCGTGGCGATGAGCATGCCACCCCATCCGGCCTCGCCGATGCCGAGGTTCCACCCCGAGAAGTCCCCCGAGATGACCGCCGCGACGCCGAGGGCCCAGAGCGACCAGGCTCCTGCGTGACGCCTCAGTCCCCGCTTCTCGAAGTACTCCGCGCCGGCGTGCGCGTAGGTGACGCCGCCAGTGCCTTTGACCTGTCTGCCGCCTGCTGGCTCGTGTGCCATCGTGGAGTGATTCCTCTCGCTACGTCGTGGAGTTCGGACGAGATGGTGCGATGGGGTACCTTTTGAGACTGAGATCACAACAGCCTCGTGGCTAGAGGGAGGCTAGACCTTGGGCCAGATTCCGGTCAATGGTGGAAAGCCGAACCATTTGACAGGCGGCAGCCCTGAGGCCAAGACTCGCCACGTGACCGCGATGCCGCACCTGCACCTCGCAGAAACCGTGCTGCAGCCCGTCCGCGACAGGAACGCCTTCGAGGCCACCGTGGAGCAGCTGGCGCGCGCCATCCGACTCGGTGTGCTCGCCGATGGGCAGCAGCTGCCGCCGGAGCGAGAGCTGTCGGAGCGCCTCGGCGTCTCGCGGAACACCTTGCGCGACGCCATCGCCGCCCTCCGCGAGTCCGGGCTCGTCACGACCCGGCGCGGTCGCGGGGGTGGCACCACGGTGACGTACACCGCTGAGTTGCCTTCCGCTTCAAAGGGATCCTTCGTGCGCAGCGGGGCAGCCATGGCGGACGCCCTCGACTTCCGACGGATCGTCGAGCCGGGTGCCGCGTGGTTGGCCGCCACTCGGTCGCTCTCGGGGGACCAGCGGGCCTGGCTCTCGGAGAGCCTGCGCGAGGTGGACGAGGCCTCCGAGCCGGCGACGCACCGGGTCGCGGACTCGCGCCTGCACCTGGCCATCGCCACACTCTCCGGGTCGCCGATGCTCATCGACGCGGTGACCCGGTCCCAGGCGGCACTGCACGAGATGCTCACCGCGATTCCCGTGCTCCGTCGAAACATCGAGCACTCGAACGACCAGCACCATCAGATCGTCACCGCGATCCTTACCGGCAACCCCGACGCCGCCCGCACGGTCATGGAGGAGCACTGCGACGCGACGTCGGCGCTCCTCCGCGGCCTGATCGGCTGACACCAACGAAGGGACATCCGCATGCCAGCACCTCCGGCATTCACCCTCGACCACCTGCGCGAGGAGATTGAGAAGGGGACGATCGACACCGTCATCGTTGCGTTCACCGACATGCAGGGACGTCTCCAGGGCAAGCGCCTGCACGGCCACTTCTTCCTCGACCGCGTCCTGGAGCATGGCACCGAGGGGTGCAACTACCTGCTGGCGGTGGACGTCGAGATGAACACCGTTGACGGCTATGCGATCTCGTCCTGGGAGCGTGGCTACGGCGACATGTTCTTCGAGCTCGACCTCTCCACACTGCGCAGGACCCCCGGAGCCGAGCACTCGGCCACGATCCAGTGCGACCTCACCTGGCTCGACGGCAGCGGCCGCGTCGCGCAGGCGCCCCGGTCGGTGCTCCGGGCGCAGGTGGCCAAGGCAGAGTCGATGGGCCTCGTCGGGTTGTGCGGGACGGAGCTCGAGTTCATCGTCTTCGAGGACTCGTACGACGCCGCTTGGGACCGAGGCTACGTCGGCCTGACCCCCGCCAACCGGTACAACGTGGACTACTCCATCCTCGGCGGTGACCGGGTCGAGCCGCTGCTGCGCGAGATTCGCAACGAGATGTACCGGGCTGGGGTCGTCGTCGAAGGTGCCAAGGGGGAGTGCAACCTGGGCCAGCACGAGATCGCCTTCCTCTACGACGAGGTCGTGCGGACGTGTGACAACCACGTCGTCTATCGCAACGCCGCCAAGGAGATCGCGGCCAGGCACGGCAAGTCGATCACCTTCATGGCGAAGTTCGACGAGCACGAGGGCAGCTCGTGCCACATCCACTTGTCACTGCGCGGCACCGATGACGCGATCTCCTTCGCGGACGAGGGCCGCGAGCACGGCCACAGCGAGATGTTCGACCACTTCATCGCCGGGATCCTTGCGACGATGCGGGAGTTCTCGTACTTCTACGCACCGAACATCAACTCCTACAAGCGCTTTCAGCCCGGATCCTTCGCTCCGACTGCCGTGGCGTGGGGCCATGACAACCGGACGTGCGCCCTTCGCGTCGTCGGTCATGGCGCTGCCCTGAGGGTCGAGAACCGCGTCCCTGGTGGCGACGTGAACCCCTACCTCGCAGTGGCAGCCATGCTGGCCGGGGGCCTCTACGGCATCGACGAGCGACTGGAGCTCGAGCCGGCCTTCGAGGGCAACGCCTACTCTTCCGACAAGGAGAGGGTGCCGACCACATTGCAGGAGGCCCGCGACCTGCTCGACCATTCCGAGCTGGCGCGCCGTCTCTTCGGTGACGAGGTCGTGGATCACTACGTCAACGCGGCGGACGTCGAGCTGCGTGCCTTCAATGCGGCCGTGACGGACTGGGAGAGAAGGAGAGGCTTCGAGCGGCTCTGACCACACGACCTCGGTTCGATGTGATCGATCGCCTCCCATTTCGATCGATCACATCGAACGAGCACAGCCAGGACCAGGAGAACTCCACGACATGACCACGACGCACGACGTCATCAACCCCGCCACCGAGGAGCTCGTCCGGACGGTCGAGCTCGCGTCCGTCGACGAGACCGACGAGGCCATCGCCAGGGCCGTCGCGGCGGGCCCGGCCTGGCGCGACGTGGCGCCCGGCGACCGCGGCCGACTCCTGCGCCGGTTCTCCGACCTCGTCGGTGAGCACCAGGAGGAGCTGGCCCAGCTCGAGGTGGCCAACTCCGGCCACACCATCGGCAACGCCCGGTGGGAGGCCGGCAACGTCCGCGACGTCCTCGCCTACTACTCCGCCGCCCCCGAGCGGAACTTCGGCAGGCAGATCCCCGTCCCGGGCGGCATCGACGTCACCTTCAAGGAGCCCCTCGGCGTCGTGGGGATCATCGTGCCCTGGAACTTCCCGATGCCCATCGCCGGCTGGGGCTTCGCTCCCGCGCTCGCCGCCGGCAACACCGTGGCGCTCAAGCCGGCCGAGCTGACGCCCCTCACCGCCATGCGCATCGGTGAGCTCGCCCTCGAGGCCGGCATCCCCGAAGGTGTCTTCACGGTGATCCCTGGCAAGGGCTCGGTCGTGGGGGAGCGGTTCGTCACCCACCCCGACGTGCGGAAGATCTGCTTCACCGGCTCCACCGAGGTGGGCCAGCGGATCATGCGCGGCGCCGCCGATCAGGTCAAGCGGATCACGCTCGAGCTCGGGGGCAAGAGCGCGAATATCATCTTCGCCGACGCCGACCTCGACAAGGCGGCCGCGTCGGCCCCCTACGGCGTCTTCGACAACGCCGGTCAGGACTGCTGCGCTCGCAGCCGGATCCTCGTGCAGCGCAGCGTCTTCGACGCGTTCATGGAGCGCTTCGAGACCGCCGTCAAGAACGTCGTCGTGGCCGACCCCCGCGACGAGGCCACGGAGATGGGACCCCTCATCAGCGCCGGGCACC
>NZ_JAJJPG010000033.1:0-32169 GCF_032907665.1 Intrasporangium sp. | reverse complement strand
TGTACGAGGGCGACATGTCCCGCAAGCGGATGCTCGTCGAGCACGGTTTCCGGCTACCGAGCGCGATGGACAACCGGCCGCTCAAGTGGGAGGAGTTCCTCGAGCGGATCGGCCAGACGGTCTACCTCTCGGCGACCCCGGGCGAGTACGAGCTGGCCAAGTCCGCGAAGGGCGGGCCTCCGGTCGAGCAGATCATCCGGCCGACCGGCCTCGTCGACCCGGAGGTCGTGCTCAAGCCCACCAAGGGTCAGATCGACGACCTCATGGACGAGATCCGCACTCGCGTCGACAAGAACGAGCGCGTCCTCGTCACGACCCTGACGAAGAAGATGGCCGAGGACCTCACCGACTACCTGCTCGACAAGGGGATCCGGGTCCGCTACCTCCACAGCGACATCGACACGCTGCGCCGCGTCGAGCTCCTCCGCGAGCTGCGGCAAGGCGTCTTCGACGTGCTCGTCGGCATCAACCTGCTCCGCGAGGGTCTCGACCTGCCCGAGGTCTCGCTCGTGTCCATCCTCGATGCCGACAAGGAGGGCTTCCTGCGCTCGACGCGGTCGCTCATCCAGACCATCGGTCGCGCTGCCCGAAACGTCTCCGGCCAGGTCCACATGTACGCCGACACGATCACGCCCTCGATGCGGGACGCGCTGGACGAGACGAACCGTCGCCGCGAGAAGCAGCTCGCCTACAACCGGGAGCGGGGCCTCGACCCGCAGCCCCTGCGCAAGAAGATCGCCGACATCACCGACCTGCTCCAGCGCGAGGACGCCGACACCCAGGAGCTCATCGGCTCCGGGCGGATGCAGTCGCGCGGCAAGAGCGGCGCCGGTCGCGGTGCGGTGGCGGCGGACGTCGGGGTCTCCGCCGGGGGACGCGGTGAACGGCCGTCCGACCTGGCCGCGTCGGACCTCGCCGGGCTGATCCAGGAGCTGACCGCGCAGATGCACCAGGCCGCGACCGAGCTCCACTTCGAGCTCGCGGCCCGGTTGCGGGACGAGATCAGCGAGCTGAAGAAGGAGCTGCGACAGATGACCCAGGCCACCCGCTGACGCAACGGACCTGCTACCCGGCCCCGATTTGAGCGCGCGGACCAGGGATGAAACACTCAAGCGTTCACGGAGGGGAGTATCCCCGAAGCGATGGGCTCGTCATCACGGCTCCGACCCCGTTCAACCGGGTCGGTCCCGGGCCCACCGGCCGGCCTGTTGGGCGGGAGAGACCTCCGGTTGCTCCAGCTGTCCTGTCGACGCTGTAACCGGAAGGTGCCCGAATGAACGTTCCCGCCTGGGGCTGGTATCTCACCATCGGCCTGATGACGGTCGCCCTGCTCATCGACGTCTTCGTCATCGCCCGACGGCCCCACGTGCCCTCCATGGGAGAGGCGGGTCGGCATCTCGCCTTCTACGTCACCGCGGCCGTGCTCTTCGGCCTCTTCGTCTGGTGGGAGTGGGGCGGTCGCTACGCCGGGGAGTTCTTCGCGGGCTGGCTCACCGAGTACTCGCTGTCGGTCGACAACCTCTTCGTCTTCCTGCTCATCATGCAGAGCTTCCGGGTGCCGCAACGGCTCCAGCAGTCGGCCCTCATGATCGGCATCATCATCGCCATCGTCCTGCGCGGGATCTTCATCGCCCTGGGCGCCGTCGTCATCAACGCGTACGCCTGGGTGTTCTACATCTTCGGCGCCTTCCTCATCTACACGGCGATCAAGCTGGCCAAGGGCGGGGAGACGGATGACGACGAGTACCACGAGAACCGCTTCCTCATCTGGGTCGAGAAGACCTTCCCAGCGACGCAGCAGTGGCACGGGGCGCACCTCACCGTCGTGCAGAACGGCAAGCGCCTCATCACCCCGATGATGATCGTCATCCTCGCCCTCGGCACGACGGACCTGCTCTTCGCCCTCGACTCGATCCCGGCCATCTACGGGCTGACGAAGGAGCCGTTCCTCGTCCTCACGGCGAACATCTTCGCCCTCATGGGCCTGCGGCAGCTCTACTTCCTCATCGGCGGGCTCCTCAAGCGCCTCATCTACCTCAGCATCGGGCTGGCCGTGCTGCTCGGCTTCATCGGCGTCAAGCTGATCCTGCACGCCCTCCACGAGAACAACCTGCCGTTCATCAACGACGGCGAGCCGCTCCACGGAGTCCCGGAGATCCCGATCAGCGTCTCGCTCGGTGCGATCGTCGTCATCCTCGGGGTGACCACTGTCACGAGCCTGCTCAAGACCCGGCGCGACGCACGTGCCGAAGCGCGCGCTGCCTCGCCGGTCGATTCCGGCCCCGGCAGCACCAGCTCCGACTGACCGACCGGCCCCACTGACTGGCCCGGCCTGACTGAACGGCCGGCCTGACTGAGTGGCCCGGCTGACTGGCCCGGCCGACTTACCGGGCGGACGGTTTCGACCCGGCGACGCTATTGGACGGCCGCTCCTGGTACGGCAGGCGGCCGGCGCCGGCGAGGGTGGCCACTCGCTCGGGCGACAGCGGCTCCTCGACGAGGAGCCGGCCCGTCTCTGGCGCGTGGACCATCCACCCGGGCGAGACGACGATTCCGACATGGTGGATCCGGTGGCCGGGCCGGGCAAAGAAGTAGAGGTCGCCGGCCTCGACGGCGTCGAGGTCGACGGGTGCGGCCGCCTCTGCCTGCGCGTGGGCGTCGCGGGGGACGAGGACCCCGAGCTGGCGCCAGGCCTGGTGGACCAGGCCGGAGCAGTCGAAGCCGATCTCGGAGATCCCACCCCAGAGGTACCCGACTCCGAGGTGCTGCCGGGCGAAGGTGACCACCGAGTCGGCCTTCGACGCTGCACGCTGCTCCGGACCTCGGAGCTCGACATCGGGTGGCGGCACCGGGCCGAGGTGCGCGGCCGGGACCCAACCTGGGTACCCCCGAGGGTCCTTCGGCGACAGCTGCCAGAGGGCGCGGACCTCGGCCCATCGGCCGGACGGGTCGTGGCCGACGACGAGGACCGGCTCGCCCGCGACGAGCTGACTCTCCACCCGGCCGTGCAGGCCGAGCCGGCCACTGCCGTCCTCGCCCTCACCGCGATGGGAGTCGAGCGTGGCCAGCCACGACTGGACGTCCGGGTCGTCACGGACGATGTCCGCGTCCACGTCGCGGGGGCGATCCGGCGCCGACCAGAGCATGGTTGCCGAGACCTGCACGAGAGCCGTGGGCCGACGTGACGGCGTCGCAGTGCCACGGGGCGAGGTGACATGCGACACGGACCTCATCCTTCCATGCAGCCACACGTCGTCCCTCGAGGGACGAAGGGCTGACAGGGAGGCCCGGCCGTCGTACCGTCGGAGCATGGGCGAGATCACGGTGGAAGAACTCCAGGCTCCGAAGCACCGTCCCGACCCGGAGGATGCCTTGGTGGTGATGCAGGGCTGGTTGCACGCGCCGCCCGACTGGGACCAGAGCCGGCTGGAGCGGCTGTGGAACGAGAAGCACGGGCGGGCGCGGCTCGGCGTCGGGCTCTCCGTCGCCAACAGCCCGAGGCGCCACTTCGTCGTGAGCAACGTCCCTTACGACGTCGAGGTCGTCCGAGCGGAGCTCGAGTCCCTCATCGCCGAGCTCGAGGCTGGTTCGGACTCCGAGACCGTCCCCGCCCAGACCTGAGTGCCGGCGCCATCAGGTGCGCCGTGGCCACCATGGTCGTGGTCACGAGCGCCGTGGTCACCAGCGCCGTGGTCACCAGCCCCGGGCTCGCCACTCCGGCAGGTGGGGTCTCTCCGCGCCCAGCGTGCTGTCGTCGCCATGGCCGGGGTAGAACCACGTGTCGTCGTCATAGACGTCGAACACTCGCGTGGTGACGTCCTCGATGAGCGACGCGAAGCTCTGCCCGGGGTTCTTCGTGTTGCCGACACCGCCCGGGAAGAGCGAGTCGCCCGTGAACAGGTGGGTGTGCCCCGCCGGGTCGTGGTAGGCCAGCGCGATCGAGCCCGGCGTGTGCCCCCGGAGGTGGATTACGTCGAGCACGATCTCGCCGAAGTGCACGCGGTCCCCGTGGCCGACGCGCTCGTCGACTCGGACCGGGAGCTCGTCAGCATCGTCCGTGCCCGCAACGGTGCGAGCGCCGGTCGCGGCCACGACGTCCTCGAGGGCACGGATGTGGTCCCAGTGCCGATGCGTCGTCACGACGACGTCCAACCCCTCTCCGCTCTCCCGAACAAGGTCGAGGATGCGCGGGGCGAAGTCGGCGGCGTCGATGAGCAGCTGGCGCTTCGTCGCCCGACAGGTCAGCAGGTAGACGTTGTTGTGCATCTCCGAGACGGCGAGCTTGCGGATCGTCAGGGCGGGCAGCTCCCGCGCGTCGCACGGTCCGTCCGGCACGACGCGTCCGGTGTAGGTGTCGGGGCCGGTCAGGTCGGACATGCTTCAGCCTCCGAAGGGGAGTGACGGGAGGGACGGGTGCTCGTGCAGGCGGTCGGGCCGGGAGCGCGCGAGCCAGAGGAGGACACCGTCCCGAGGACCGGAGACGACGGTGCCGCCGTCGCCGACGGTCCACGCGTCGCCCTCGTCGGTGCGGATGGAGATCCCGGGGGCGCCCTCCGAGGAGGCGAGGTGAGACACGGTGTCCTCGAGGAAGAGACGCACGAGCTCGTCGGGAGTGTCCTCGAAGCCGTAACCGGCGTCGAGGTCGACGTGGTGCCAGACCACCTCGCGCAGCCGCATGTAGGGGACCCGCTCGGCAGGGATCAGCTGGCCGCCGGGCACCCGCTCGACGGTGGTCCCCACGTGCTCGATGCCGAGCTTGGCGATCTCGGGGGCGAGGGCTGCTGCCGTCGCCCTGACGTCGGCGGTCAGTGCCGTGGCGGGCCGCCCTGCCCCTGCCTCGATGTCGGCGTCGCGCGCCTGCGGCGAGTCGTACATCGTGTCCGGCTCGCCGGTGAGCACGACCGCGCAGACCCGAGCGAGGGCCTCGGCGTTGCGCGCCAGGTGGGCCAGGACGTGGCCACGGGTCCACCCCTGGCAGAGGGAAGGACCGCGGACGGCGGTGTCGTCCAGGCCCTCGGCCGTGGCGAGGAGCCGCTGCGTCTCGGTCGCCAGGTGTCGCGTCGAGAGGTCAATGAGGTGCATGTCGTGCCTTTCCGGTCGCCTCGGCCAGCGCGAGCGCCGCACCGACGAGGGTGAGGTGGGAGAACGCCTGGGGGAAGTTGCCCGCCATACGGCGGTGGACCGGGTCGTACTCCTCGGACAGCAGCCCGACATCGTTGACGAGGCCGACGAGGCGGTCCATGAGGGCCGTGGCCTCGGCCACCATCCCGGCCTTCGCGTAGGCGACGACGAGCCAGAAGGAGCACGCGAGGAAGGGGTGTTCGTCCCCGGCCAACCCGTCGACGCCCGAGTCCGTGCGGTAGCGCAGGACGAGGCCGTCCCGGAGGAGCTCGCGCTCGACGGCTCGGATCGTCCCGAGCATCCTCGGGTCGTCGCCGGCGATGAAGCCGACGCCCGACAGCGTCAGCAGGGACGCGTCGACCTCGGTCGTGTCGTAGTGCTGCACGAAGGTCTGCTTCTCCTCGTTCCAGCCCTTCTCCATGACTTCGGCGCGGACCACGTCGCGCAGCTCCCGCCAGCGGTCCACCGGCCCGTCGAGGCCGTGCTCCTCGACCGCTTGGATGGCTCGGTCGAAAGCCGCCCAGACCATGACGCGGGAGTGCGTGAAGTGGCGCAGCGGCCCACGGATCTCCCACAGGCCGTTGTCCGCCTGCTGCCAGTGCTCCGCGAGATTGTCCACGAGGGCGCGCTGCAGGTTCCACGAGTCCTCGTTCTCCGTGAGCCCCTGCTGCCGGGCGTGCTCGAGCGCGATCATCACCTCGCCGAGGACGTCGGTCTGTCGCTGACCGACGGCCCCGTTGCCGATCCGCACCGGCCTCGAACCGGCGTAGCCGGGCAGGTGGTCGAGCTCGCGCTCCGGCAGGTCCCGCGCGCCGTCGACGCAGTACATGATCTGGAGGTCCTCCGGGTCCCCGGCGACGGCGCGCAGCAGCCACTGCCGCCACGACTCCGTCTCCTCGACGTAGCCGCAGCCGAGCAGCGCCTCGAGGGTCAGCGCCGCGTCCCGGAGCCAGCAGAAGCGGTAGTCCCAGTTGCGCTCGCCGCCGAAGTCCTCCGGCAGGGACGTCGTCGGTGCCGCGACGATGCCGCCGGTGACGCCGTGGCTGAGCAGGCGCAGCACGAGGAGGGAGCGGGTGACCGCCTCCAGGTAGGGCCCGTCGTAGTCGTGGTGCGAGGCCCACTGGTGGGTGCGGCCGATCGTGTCCTTGATCCGATCTGTGACGTGGAGCGGTGGCGGGGTGCTCTCGTGGCTGCGGAACCACGTCGTCGCGAAGGTCAACGTGTCGCCCTCCGTGACGTCGAACTCGTCGACGTGGTGCCCGTTCTCCGCGTGGGGCAGCCGCGCCCCGCGCAGGACGATCATGTCGGGTCCGGCCACGGCGGTGATGATCTCGTCGACGCCGGCTTCACGCTCCTCCTTGTGCCGGCTGACCCAGGGGCGTGTCCGCCCGTAGCCGAACCGGACGATCCACTCGTGGCGCATCCGGACCGTCCCGGTCACACCGGTGATCCGGCGGACCACATCTGCTCGCCCGTCCGCCAAAGGCATGACGTCGACCACGGTGACCACTCCGGTCGGCGTCTCATGGGTGGTCTCGAGGACGAACGAGTCGTCCACGTAGCGGCGCGTGGTCTTCGTGTCGGGGTCGACCGGCCCGAGCAGCCAGCGGCCGTTCTCCGGCGTGCCGAGCAGGGCAGCGAAGCAGGCGTGCGAGTCGAAGCGGGGCAGGCACAGCCAGTCGACCGACCCTCCACGGCTCACGAGGGCAGCCGTCCCCAGGTCGCCGAGCACGGCGTAGTCCTCGATCGGTGTGGACCCGGGCGTGCGCTGGCTCCCGCTCATGAGGACACCGTATGCACCCATGGGGGGCTTCGCCCCCATGCACCCCCAGAAACCTGCGTGGCGGCGTCCGCGCCCCCAGTGACCCCCGGCCCAGGGGCCGTCAGGCGTCGGCTGTGCTGGGAGGGCAGGTGCGAAGGCTGCCGGCTCAGCGGCATACGGCATCTCACGGATTCCAGCACTGTCGGTGCGGCGACCTAGCATGGGGCGCGTGACTGCTACGCCCTCGGCCAACCCCCATTCGCTCGTCGTCCACGGGGCCCGCGAGCACAACCTCAAGGACATCTCGGTCGACCTGCCCCGTGACAGCCTCATCGTCTTCACCGGTCTCTCGGGCTCGGGCAAGTCCTCACTGGCCTTCGACACGATCTTCGCCGAGGGGCAGCGGCGCTACGTCGAGTCGCTCTCGTCCTACGCGCGGCAGTTCCTCGGGCAGATGGACAAGCCCGACGTCGACTTCATCGAGGGGCTCTCCCCGGCCGTCTCCATCGACCAGAAGTCGACCAACCGCAACCCCAGGTCGACGGTCGGCACCATCACCGAGGTCTACGACTACCTCCGGCTCCTCTTCGCGCGCGCCGGTCGCCCGCACTGCCCCGTGTGCGGCGAGCCGGTCACCCGGCAGACGCCCCAGCAGATCGTCGACCAGCTGCTGACCCTCGAGGACCGCACCCGCTTCCAGGTGCTCGCCCCCGTGGTGCAGGGACGCAAGGGGGAGTTCGTCGACCTCTTCGCCGAGCTGCAGACCAAGGGCTTCGCCCGGGCCCGGGTCGACGGCGAGGTCGTCACCCTCGCCGAGCCGCCGAAGCTCGAGAAGCAGCGCAAGCACACGATCGAGGTCGTCGTCGACCGGCTCGTCGCCAAGGGCGACGACAAGGGCGCCAAGCGCCGACTCACCGACTCCGTCGAGACCGCCCTCGGGCTCGCCGGCGGGATCGTCGTCGTCGACTTCGTCGACCGCGACCCGAAGGACGCAGAGCGCCAGCGGCGCTTCTCCGAGCGGATGGCCTGCCCCAACAACCACCCGCTCGGCATGGACGAGATCGAGCCGCGGTCGTTCTCGTTCAACTCGCCCTTCGGCGCCTGCACCGAGTGCACCGGCATCGGCACCGAGCTCGAGGTCGATCCCGAGCTCGTCGTGCCGGACGAGGACCTCACCCTCGCGGAGGGTGCCATCCAACCCTGGGCTCAGGGGAGCGGGTCGGCCGAGTACTTCCAACGGGTCATGGCCGCCCTGGCCGAGGACCTGAAGTTCTCCATGGACGTCCCCTTCAAGGCGCTGCCCGCGCGAGCCAAGGAAGCGCTGCTGCACGGGCAGAACTACAAGGTCCACGTCCGCTACCGCAACCGCTACGGCCGTGACCGGTCCTACACCACCGGCTTCGAGGGCGTCGTGCCGTTCATCAAGCGCCGGCACGCCGAGACCGACTCCGACTGGAGCCGCGAGCGCTACGAGGGCTACATGCGCGAGGTGCCCTGCCCGGTCTGCCGTGGTGCGCGGCTCAAGCCCGAGTCGCTCGCCGTGCTCGTCGGCGGGAAGAACATCTCCGAGGTGTGTGCCCTCGCGATCTGCGACGCGGCCGGCTTCCTCGACAACGTCGAGTTCACGCCACGGGAGCGCCAGATCGCCGAGCGGGTGATCAAGGAGATCGACGCCAGGCTGGGCTTCCTGCTCGACGTCGGCCTCGACTACCTCTCGCTCGACCGTCCCGCCGGCACGCTCTCCGGCGGGGAGGCCCAGCGGATCCGGCTCGCCACGCAGATCGGGTCGGGCCTGGTCGGCGTGCTCTACGTCCTCGACGAGCCGTCCATCGGTCTGCACCAGCGGGACAACCACCGGCTCATCGAGACGCTCACGCGGCTGCGCGACCTCGGAAACACCCTCATCGTCGTCGAGCACGACGAGGACACCATCGCCACGGCGGACTGGGTCGTCGACATCGGGCCCGGCGCGGGGGAGCACGGCGGGCACGTCGTGCACTCCGGCCCGGTCAAGGGGCTGTTCGAGCACCCGGACTCGCTCACCGGCATGTATCTCTCCGGACGGCGCGAGATCCCGGTTCCCGACGTGCGACGCGGACACGACGGTCGCCGGCTCACCGTGACCGCAGCCCGCGAGAACAACCTCAAGGACGTCACCGTCGACTTCCCGCTCGGCAACCTCGTCGCGGTCACCGGCGTGTCGGGCTCCGGCAAGTCGACGCTCGTCAACGACATCCTCTACAACGTCCTCGCCAACCGTCTCAACAACGCCAAGCGGGTCCCGGGACGCCACAAGTCGGTGACCGGGATCGATCAGCTCGACAAGGTCGTCCACGTCGACCAGAGCCCGATCGGGCGCACGCCCCGATCGAACCCAGCCACCTACACCGGCGTCTTCGACAACATGCGCAAGCTCTTCGCGGAGACGACCGAGGCCAAGGTGCGTGGATACCAGCCCGGTCGGTTCTCGTTCAACGTCAAGGGCGGCCGCTGCGAGAACTGCGCCGGCGACGGCACCATCAAGATCGAGATGAACTTCCTGCCGGACGTCTACGTCCCGTGCGAGGTGTGCCACGGCGCGCGATACAACCGTGAGACGCTCGAGGTGCACTTCAAGGGCAAGACGATCGCGGACGTGCTCGACATGCCCATCGAGGAGGCGGCCGACTTCTTCGAGGCGGTGCCGGCGATCTCCCGGCACCTCAAGACGCTCAACGACGTCGGTCTCGGCTACGTGCGTCTCGGCCAGCCCGCGCCGACGCTGTCGGGCGGCGAGGCGCAGCGGGTCAAGCTGGCCAGTGAGCTGCAGAAGCGTTCGACGGGCCGCACGGTCTACGTCCTCGACGAGCCGACGACCGGCCTGCACTTCGAGGACATCCGCAAGCTCCTCGACGTCCTCCAGGGCCTCGTCGACAAGGGCAACACCGTCATCGTCATCGAGCACAACCTCGACGTCATCAAGAACGCCGACTGGATCATCGACCTGGGCCCCGAGGGCGGCTCGGGCGGCGGCCAGGTCATCGCCGAGGGCACACCCGAGGACGTCGCACTGGTCGAGGGCAGTCACACGGGGCGGTTCCTCCGGCCGATCCTCGAGCGCACCGCCCGCACCCCGTCGCGAGGCGCGGGCACGAAGGCCGCGGGTCGGAGTGCCCCCACGCGCCGGACCACCGCGGCGGCGGCGAAGAGCACCTCGACGGTGACCGTCCGCAAGGACCCGGCGCCGAAGAAGGCGGCACCCAAGAAGGCGGCGGGCAAGCGCCCGGCGCGATCGACGCGAGCGACGAAGGGGTCGGCATGACCGAGCACGATGCGGGCCGCAGGAGCGTCATCGTCGGACTGGCCGGGGTCGCCGGTCTGGCCGCCTGCAGCAGTCCACCGGTGCCGTCGACGCAGGAGCCGACCGCCGACCCGTCCAGCCGCACCACCTCCGCGTCCCCGGGCAGCGCCACGTCGGCTCCAGCGACGAGCGCGGACCCGCCCGCAGCGGGAGGCACACCGGTGACGGAGATCCCGGTCGGCAGCGGCAAGATCTATCCCGACCGCAAGGTCGTCGTGACCCAGCCGGCGGCGGGCACGCTCAAGGCCTTCTCGACGACGTGCACCCATCAGGGGTGCGCGGTGACGACGATCAACGACGGCCACATCATCTGCCCCTGTCACGGCAGCGCCTTCGACATCGAGTCGGGCGTCCCGACGGAGGCCAGCCAGGCGAAGCGCCCCCTCCAGGCGAGGACGGTCGCCGTCTCCGGCGACACCTTCACCGTGACGTGATACGCCCCTCGACGACCTGACCGGACCCGACAAACCCACCTGCCCGTATGCCGCTGGGCGGGGTCCGCGCGTGTCCTGCAGACCCCGCGCAGCGGCATACGGGCACGTCGGTGGCCCGACATAGGGTGGTGCCGTGGCCGATCCGTTGACCTACCGCCCCAAGCCGGGGGAGATCCCCCTCGACCCGGGCGTGTACCGCTTCCGGGACGCCCACGGGCGGGTCATCTACGTCGGCAAGGCGAAGTCGCTGCGCCCGCGTCTGTCGTCGTACTTCCAGGACCTGACGGCGCTCCATCCCCGCACCGCCACGATGGTGACGACGGCGGCCTCGGTCGAGTGGACCGTGGTCCGGACCGAGGTCGAGGCCCTGGCCCTCGAGTACTCCTGGATCAAGGAGTTCGACCCGCGGTTCAACGTCAAGTACCGCGACGACAAGTCGTATCCGTTCCTCGCCGTGACGATGGGGGAGGAGTTCCCGCGGGCGCAGGTGATGCGCGGCGCCAAACGGCGCGGCACCCGCTACTTCGGCCCCTACGGCCACGCGTGGGCCATCCGGGAGACCCTCGACCTGCTCCTGCGGGTCTTCCCGATCCGGACGTGCTCCGCGGGAGTCTTCAAGCGGGCGGCTGCGAGCGGTCGGCCCTGCCTGCTCGGCTACATCGACAAGTGCTCGGCGCCGTGCGTGGGGCGGGTCAGCGCCGAGGAGCACCGGGCCATCGCCGAGGACTTCTGCGACTTCATGTCGGGCGACACGACCCGCTTCCTCAAGCGCCTCGAGACCCGGATGAAGGAGGCCTCCGCGGCCCTCGAGTTCGAGGAGGCCGCGCGCGTCCGCGATGACCTCGGCGCCATGCGCAAGGCGCTCGAGAAGCAGGCCGTCGTCCTCGGCGATGCGACCGACGCGGACGTCTTCGCCCTGGCCGACGATGACCTCGAGGCGGCGGTCCAGGTCTTCCACGTCCGGGGCGGCCGGATCCGGGGCCAACGCGGCTGGGTCGTCGAGAAGGAGAGCGAGGACCTGCCGCTGCTCGTCGAGCACCTCCTCCAGCAGGTCTACGGCGACGTGGCCGCGCAGAACGGCGATCGCGGCGCCGTGCCCCGCGAGGTCCTCGTGCCGATCCTGCCGGCAGATCCCGAGGCGGTCGCGGCGTGGCTGTCCGCGCTGCGCGGCTCGTCCGTCTCGGTCCGCGTCCCCCGGCGCGGCGACAAGCGGACGCTCATGGAGACAGTGCGGCGCAACGCGGAGCAGTCCCTTGCGCGCCACAAGGTCGCCCGGGCCGGTGACCTCACGCTGCGCAGCCAGGCCCTCAAGGAGCTGCAGGACTACCTCGGGCTCGAGGACCCCCCGCTGCGGATCGAGTGCTACGACGTGAGCCACGTGCAGGGCACCAACGTCGTCGCGAGCATGGTCGTCTTCGAGGACGGGCTCGCCCGCAAGGGGGAGTATCGCCGGTTCATCGTCCGCGGCGGCGCGGGGGCTCGCGCCGAGGCCGTCCCCAACGTCGCCGTCGACGGACCGGGCGCCGGGACCGTCGACGACACCGCCGCCATGCGAGAGGTGCTCACCCGCCGCTTCCGGCGATACCTCGAGGAGGCCGAGGGGATCGGTGACCTCGACCTGTCTGCCGGGGTGGAGACGGGAGCCGACGTCGGCCCCGAGTCGGACCGGCGGTCCGAGGCGGGTGCGGACCCTGGTCCTGAGTCGGACCGGGATGCAGCGGGATCAGGTCCGGTCGACCCGGCCACCGGCCGCCCGCGCCGCTTCGCCTACCCGCCCAGCCTCGTCGTCGTCGACGGGGGACTGCCCCAGGTCAACGCAGCGCAGGCGGTGCTCGACGAGCTCGGCATCGAGGAGGTCGCCGTCGTCGGGCTGGCCAAGCGTCTCGAGGAGGTGTGGTTGCCGAGGGTCGACTACCCGGTCATCCTGCCGCGCACGAGCGAGGGCCTCTACCTGCTTCAGCGCCTCCGCGACGAGGCCCACCGCTTCGCCATCACCTTCCACCGGCAGCGACGCTCCAAGGCCATGACTGCGTCTCTGCTGGACGGTGTGCCCGGTCTCGGCGCGGCGCGGCAGCGAGCGCTGCTCAAGCACTTCGGATCGCTGAAACGCCTCCGGGCTGCGGACGCCGAGGCGATCATGGCGGTACCGGGCATCGGGCCCGCCCTCGCCGCTGCCATCGTCGCGCACCTGTCCGAGAGCGGTCCGGCTGAGCCGGCCGTCAACCTCACCACTGGAGAGATTCTCGAATGAACACCGGGCCTGCGACTCCGCTCGACGACGCCAAGACCATCGCCGACGCCCCCCTCGTCATCGTCACCGGGATGAGCGGCGCGGGCCGGACGACGACCGCTAACGTCCTCGAGGACCTCGGCTGGCTGGTCGTCGACAACCTTCCACCGCAGATGCTCGAGCCGCTCGTCGAGCTGCGCCGTGCCTCCGTCGAGCGCCACCCCGACGCCGCGCTGCGGCAGGCGGCCGTGGTCGTCGACGTGCGCTCGCGGGGATGGTTCGCCCATCTGCAGGAGGCGATCGACGCCGCCAAGGTGCGAGGAGAGCGACCCCGCGTGCTCTTCCTCGACGCGACGGACGAGGCGCTCGTCCGTCGCTTCGAGAGCGTCCGGCGCCCCCACCCGCTCCAAGGGGACGGCCGGCTCCTCGACGGGATCCAGCGCGAGCGAGCGTTGCTGCGCGACCTGCGCTCGAGCGCTGATGTCGTCATCGACAGCTCCGGACTCAACGTGCACCAGCTGACGGCGAAGCTCACCTCGATCTTCGCCGGGGACCGCAAGGTGCAGCTGCGGATCGCCGTGATGAGCTTCGGCTTCAAGTACGGCCTGCCGCTCGACGCCGACGTCGTGCTCGACATGCGGTTCCTGCCCAACCCCTACTGGATCCCGGAGCTCAAGCCGCTCAACGGGCGAGACGACGCAGTGGCCGAGTACGTCCTCACGCAGGACGGCGCCGAGGAGTTCCTCGACCGAGCCAGCGCCCTCTTGGCGACGATGGTCGAGGGCTACATCCGAGAGGGCCGGCGATACGTCACCGTGGCGGTCGGCTGCACGGGCGGCAAGCATCGCTCTGTCGCCACCGCCGAGGCGCTCAGCGCCCGGATCGGGCAACGCGACCGCGTCGACACGTTCATCGTGCACCGCGACCTGGGCCGGGAGTGATCTTGCCTGCCCCGGCTCAGCTCCTGCCCACGCACCAGCGACAGATCGTTGCCCTCGGGGGAGGCCACGGGCTCGCCGCCGCGCTGAGCGCGCTGCGCCTGCTCACCGACCACCTCACCGCCGTCGTCACGGTCGCGGACGACGGCGGCTCGAGCGGACGGCTGCGCGACGACTTCCACGTTCTTCCGCCCGGCGACCTGCGGATGGCGCTGGCTGCCCTGTGCGACGACTCCGAGTGGGGTCACACGTGGCGTGACGTCCTGCAGCACCGGTTCGCCGGCCCCGGGGAGCTCAAGGGCCACTCCCTCGGCAACCTCATGATCGTCTCGATCTGGGAGCTGCTCGGCGACACCGTCGAGGGTCTCGACCTGGTCGGTCGGCTGCTCGGGGCGCGTGGCCGGGTCCTGCCGATGGCAGGCGAGCCGCTCGAGATCGTTGCCGAGATCCGCGGCCACGACCCTGCCGCCCCCGACGAGACCGTCGTCGTCCACGGGCAGCACCGCGTCGCGTCGTCGCCCGGTGTGGTCTCGTCGATCGGGATCCTGCCGACCTGCCCGCAGCCGTGCCCCGAGGCACTGGCCGCGGTCACGGAGGCCGACTGGGTCGTCTTCGGCCCCGGGTCATGGTTCACCTCCGTGATGCCACACCTGCTCGTA
The DNA here is from genome assembly GCF_032907665.1 of Intrasporangium sp. Classification (GTDB taxonomy): domain Bacteria; phylum Actinomycetota; class Actinomycetes; order Actinomycetales; family Dermatophilaceae; genus Intrasporangium. The sequence continues at coordinate 17,685 of NZ_JAJJPG010000033.1, read as the reverse complement.
CCCGATCTCGCCGACGCCCTCGTCGCGACGACGGCGCGACGGCTGCTCATCCTCAACCTCGAGGTCGCGAGGGACGAGACCCGCGACTTCCGCGCGGAGGACCACCTGGCGTCCTTCGCCGCCCACGCACCCCACCTGCGGCTCGATGCCGTCATCGCCGACCCCAGCGTCGTCGACGACCCGGCGACCCTGCGCGAGGCGGCCGCCGGCCTCGGTGCCGAGCTCGTCGTCGCACCCGTCGTCGCGCGGGGACAGCCGGGGACCCACGACCCCCTCCGGCTCGCCGCGGCCCTGCGTGACGTCATCTCCAGCTGACCCTCCGCGCCACGTCAGCGCCGTCATGCATGGCGCGGAGGGCGGCCCGTCGGTGCGACCGCATCGGACGCGAGCCGCCCGCGCGGATGGCAGGATGTCGAGCATGGCGATGACAGCGAAGGTGAAGGACGAGCTCTCGCGTCTGGACGTGACCAAGCCCTGCTGTCGCAAGGCCGAGGTGTCCACGATGCTCCGCTTCGCCGGCGGGCTGCACATCATCGGGGGGCAGATCGTCGTCGAGGCCGAGCTCGACACCGCGAACGCCGCTCGCCGGCTGCGGCGCAACATCAGCGAGGTCTACGGCCATCGCAGCGACGTCCTCGTCCTCGCCGCCGGTGGCCTGCGGCGCGGCTCACGCTACGTCGTCAGAGTCGTCGAGGACGGCGCGACGCTGGCCCGCCAGACCGGCCTCATCGACGCCCAGGGTCGCCCGGTTCGCGGCCTCCCGCCCAAGGTCGTCAGCGGTCCCACCTGCGACTCCGAGGCCGCCTGGCGAGGAGCCTTCCTCGCCCACGGCTCCCTCACCGAGCCGGGTCGGTCGTCCGCCCTGGAGATCACCTGCCCCGGGCCCGAGGCGGCCCTCGCACTCGTCGGAGCCGCCCGGCGCCTCGGCATCCAGTCGAAGGCTCGGGAGGTCCGGGGCGTCGACCGCGTCGTGATCCGGGACGGGGACGCCATCGGTGCGATGCTCACCCGCCTCGGCGCACACGACGCCGTCCTCGCCTGGGAGGAGCGGCGGATGCGGCGGGAGGTGCGCGCCACGGCCAATCGACTCGCCAACTTCGACGACGCCAACCTGCGTCGCTCCGCGCGTGCCGCCGTGGCCGCCGGGGCGCGCGTCGAGCGGGCCATGGAGATCCTCGGGGACGAGGTGCCTGATCACCTGCGCGAGGCGGGCGTGCTCCGCCTCGAGAACAAGCAGGCCAGCCTGGAGGAGCTCGGCCAGCTGGCCAAGCCGGCCATGACCAAGGACGCCGTGGCCGGGCGGATCCGGCGCCTGCTCGCCATGGCCGACAAGCGGGCCGAGGAGCTCGGCATTCCGGGCACGGACGCCAACCTCACCCCGGAGATGCTCGACGGCTGACCCCGCTTCGACGTGACTCACCCCACCGGGCGAAGGGGCCGCATGTGGGTACGGACTAGGGTTGAGGGGCGGGCGTCGCACGCCGCGACCGCCGCCGACCAACGAAGTCCCACCCCGAGAGGTGCACAGCAGTGACCATTCGCGTAGGCATCAACGGCTTCGGCCGCATCGGACGCAACTTCCTCCGCGCCGCCCTGGCATCCGGGGCCGACCTCGAGGTCGTTGCCACGAACGACCTCATGGACAACAAGACCCTGGCCCACCTGCTGAAGTACGACAGCATCCTCGGCAGGTTCCCCGGCGACGTGAGCTACGACGAGACGTCGATCACCGTCGACGGCAAGGCGATCCGCGTCTTCGAGGAGCGCGACCCGGCCCAGATCGACTGGGCCGCGGTGGGAGCCGACGTCATCGTCGAGTCGACCGGCTTCTTCACCGACGCGCAGAAGGCCAGGGCCCACCTCGACGGAGGGGCGAAGAAGGTGATCATCTCGGCGCCGGCGAAGAACGAGGACATCACCATCGTCATGGGCGTCAACGACGACCTCTACGACGCAGCCGAGCACACCATCATCTCCAACGCGTCGTGCACGACGAACTGCCTCGCGCCGATGGCGAAGGTCATGCACGACGAGTTCGGCATCGTCAAGGGCCTCATGACGACGATCCACGCCTACACGGCGGACCAGAACCTCCAGGACGGACCGCACCGCGACCTGCGGCGGGCCCGCGCGGCCGCGCTCAACATCGTCCCGACGACGACAGGCGCCGCCAAGGCGATCGGCCTCGTGCTGCCCGACCTCAAGGGCAAGCTCGACGGCTTCGCGCTGCGGGTGCCGACACCGACCGGGTCGGCGACCGACCTCACCTTCGAGGCCGGTCGGGAGACCAGCGTCGAGGAGGTCAACGCCGCCGTCAAGGCTGCCGCCGAGGGCCCGCTCAAGGGCTACCTCGTCTACACCGAGGACCCCATCGTCTCCAAGGACATCGAGACCGACCCGGCGTCCTGCATCTTCGACGCCGGCCTGACCCGGGTGATCGGGAACCAGGTCAAGGTCGTCGGCTGGTACGACAACGAGTGGGGCTACTCCAACCGCCTCGTCGACATCGTCAAGCTCGTCGGCCAGTCGCTCTGACCACCGAAGAGGCAGCCCCGTGAAGACGATTGGCGACCTCGGGGACCTGCGCGGCAAGCGCGTCCTCGTCCGCTCCGACCTCAACGTCCCGCTCGAGCAGACCGACCAGGGCACGACGATCACCGACGACGGGCGCATCCGTGCGTCAGCGCCGACGATCAAGATGCTCTCCGAGATGGGCGCCCGCGTCATCGTGTGCGCCCACCTCGGCCGACCCAAGGGCGAGCCCGACCCGAAGTACTCCCTGGCTCCCGTGGCGCGCCGACTCGGCGACCTCCTCGGCACCCCCGTGACCTTCGCCGAGGACACCGTCGGTGAGCGCGCGAAGGCGGCCGTCGAGGCGCTCGAGGACGGGGGTGTGGTCCTGCTCGAAAACCTCCGCTTCAACGCGGGTGAGACCGCGAAGACCGACGCGGACCGGGCCGAGTTCGCCGAGGCGCTGGCCTCCCTCGCCGACATCTTCGTCTCCGACGGCTTCGGCGTGGTGCATCGGGCACAGGCCTCCGTCTACGACGTCGCCCGGCTCCTCCCACATGCCACCGGGGGACTCGTCGAGGCCGAGGTCAACGTGCTCCGCCGGCTGACTCGGGACCCCGAGCGCCCCTACGCTGTCGTGCTCGGCGGGGCCAAGGTGTCCGACAAGCTCGGCGTCATCGGCAACCTCCTCGGCACCGCGGACCGGCTCCTCATCGGGGGCGGCATGGTCTTCACCTTCCTCGCGGCGAAAGGTCTCGAGGTCGGCAGGAGCCTGCTCGAATCGGACCAGGTCGACACCGTGCGGGGCTACCTCGAGCGCGCAGAGCAGGAAGGCGTCGAGATCGTCCTGCCCGTCGACATCGTCGTCGCCGACGACTTCAGCGCCGACGCTGCACACGACGTCGTCGCCGTCGACGCGATCCCCGCCGACCGGATGGGACTCGACATCGGGCCCCAGTCCGCTGCTCTCTTCGCATCGAAGCTGGCCGACTGCCGCACGGTGTTCTGGAACGGTCCGATGGGGGCCTTCGAGATGGAGCCCTTCGCCGCGGGGACCAAGGCTCTCGCGCAGGCGCTGGCGGACGTCACCAGCGACGGGGCGCTCACGGTCGTCGGAGGTGGCGACTCCGCGGCCGCCGTCCGTCAGCTCGGCTTCGCCGACACCGACTTCGGCCACATCTCCACGGGCGGCGGCGCGAGCCTCGAGTACCTCGAGGGCACGGAGCTGCCGGGGCTCACCGTTCTCGATGATGATGACGACGACATCAGTGTGAGTGGCCCTGTGAGTGGAAGTGGCAGCACCAGTGACGGCGCTGCGGCGGGGTCGGGGGCGAGCGACTGATGGCCCGGCAGAAGCCAGTCGGTCGTGTTCCGCTCATGGCCGGCAACTGGAAGATGAATCTCGACCATCTCCAGGCAACCCACCTCGTCCAGAAGCTCGACTGGACGCTCCGTGACGCCAAGCACGACTACGACGCCGTCGAGGTCGCCGTGCTGCCGCCGTTCACCGACCTCAGGTCAGTCCAGACGCTCGTCGAGGGCGACCGGCTGCGGCTGCGCTATGGCGCGCAGGACCTGTCGCCCCACACTGCCGGCGCCTACACCGGCGACATCTCGGGGGCGTTCCTCAAGAAGCTCGGCTGCACCTATGTCGTCGTCGGCCACAGCGAGCGGCGCGAGGGACACCACGAGACCGACGACGTGGTCGCTGCGAAGGTCCGGGCGGCCTACGCCCATGACCTCACGCCGATCCTCTGCTGCGGCGAGGCCCTCGACGTCCGCAAGGAGGGCCGCCAGGTCGAGCACGTGGTCGCGCAGCTGCGCGCTGCCCTCGAGGGCGTGCCCAGGGAGCAGGCCGCGAGCATCGTCATCGCCTACGAGCCGATCTGGGCCATCGGGACGGGTGAGGTGGCCACTCCCGAGGACGCCCAGGAGGTGTGTGCTGCGATCCGCACCCTGCTCGCGGAGCTGTACACCGGCGACCTCGCCGACGGCGTGCGCGTCCTCTACGGCGGAAGCGTCAAGGCCGCGAACGTCGCGGCGATCATGACGATGGAGGACGTCGACGGGGCGCTGGTCGGGGGAGCGTCCATCGACCCGGCCGAGTTCGCGTCGATCTGCCGTTACCGCGACCATCTCACCGCGACCTGACGCGAGGTCGCCAGGCCGAGACGAAGCGATGCCTGTTCGGCTCATCCGGCCGGGGAAGGTATCCTGTGCCGAGCCCCACAAAAGGCTGGCGACCCGACGGGAACCACCCCCCGTAACCGACGATTTGGAGTGACCACGTGGATGCGGTTCGCATCGTGCTGCAGGTCCTGCTGGTGCTGTCCAGCCTGATCCTGACCCTGTTCATCCTGCTGCACAAGGGCAAGGGTGGCGGACTGTCCGACATGTTCGGCGGAGGCATGTCCACCTCGCTCGGCGGGTCGTCGGTCGCCGAGCGCAACCTCGACCGCTTCACCGTCGCCGTCGCGACCGTGTGGGCTGCGGCGATCATCGGACTGGGCCTGCTGGCCCGTTTCCAGACCTGAGAGGACGGGTTGCATGGCGAGCGGTAACGCTATTCGAGGGAGCCGGGTCGGCGCCGGGCCGATGGGCGAGGCGGAGCGCGGAGACGCGGCCCCCCGGGTCTACGTGTCCTACTGGTGCTCCAACGGCCACGAGACCCGGCCGAGCTTCGCCGAGGAGCCCGGGATGGTGGTGCCCGACCTCTGGGACTGCCCGCGCTGCGGTTTTCCGGCCGGTCCGGACCAGGACAACCCCCCGGCTCCGCCGAAGGTCGAGCCCTACAAGACCCACCTCGCCTACGTCAAGGAGCGTCGCAGTGACGCCGACGGCGCCGCGATCCTCGACGAAGCGCTGTCGAGCCTCCGCGAGCGGGGCCTCATCCAGTGAGACGCTTCGTGGGGTTGCTCTGACCCACTGACCCGGGGTAGCGCCCACCACGCACCTGACGTATGCCGCTCAGCGGAGACCCGCTCAGCGGCATACGTCTGTGTTGTGGTGGGTTCCCGGGGGCTCACACTGGCCCGGCCGGCTCGGCTGGGTCGGTGGGCAAGATCGGGGTCAGCGCAGCCGCGCGGCGGCGGCCGCATCGACGAGCCAGCGCGTTGCCTCCGTGCCCTTGGGTGCGGAAGCGGGCACGTCCCAGCGGTCGGTCCCGGGCGAAAGGGCCGCCGCGACAGCCTCTGCCTTGTCCGCGCCCGCCACGAGGAACCACACCTCCCGGGCGCGAGCCAGGCACTCGAAGGTGAGGGACACGCGGTCAGGTGGCGGCTTCGGAGAGTTGTGCACTGCAACCGCTGGCGTACCGGTGGCGCGCTGGGCGTCATGGTGCGGGAAGAGCGAGGCGACGTGCCCGTCCGGACCGACGCCGAGGATGACGACGTCGAACGCGCCCGCGCCATGGTCGCGCAACGTCTGGGCGTAGGCGTCCGCACTCGCCTCTGCGCTGTCGGAGTCGTCGGGCCCGGGGACGCGATGCACCTTGGCCTCGTCGAGGCCGAGAGTGGACAGGCCGGCTGCGTCGTTCTGGGTGTCGTTGCGGTCGGCATCGCCACGGGGCAGGTAGCGCTCGTCACCCCACCACACCCGCACCCTGTCCCAGTCCACGGCGCTGCGGCCCGGCACCTGCGTGAGCGACGTGATGATCTGGGAGCCGAGCGACCCACCGGTGAGCGCGATCTGGGCTTCGGGGGAGCGGGTCTGGGCGTCGACGAGGGCCACGACGAGGCGCGCCGCGGCGGCGTCTGCGAGGGACTGCTGGTCCGGGTGAACGACGACGACGGGCTCGGGGGTCATGTCGAGGCCTTCCTGGTCGTGGACTTCGTGGCGGACTGTGTCGCTGGTTTCGTGGCGGACGTGCTCGTGGACCTCTTGGTCGACTTCGTGGCGGCCTTCGTGGCGGCCTTGTTTGTGGAGCGCCGGGACGCCTGCTCCTGCTCGCGGGGCGTCCGCTTGCCGGCGAGCTTGCGCACCGTTGCGGCGTGCACCTCACCCGTCTCGGAGCGCTCCGGGGCGGGTGGTGCGGTGATCATCGCCATCGCCTCCTTGGCCGAGTCGTCCCGGCCGAGCCGCGCGGCGAGCCGACGAGCCTCGGCGGGGTCCGGTGCCTTGCCGGCCCGGGCCGCCTCCGCGGCGGAGAGCCGCACCGGAGTGAGCTTGTCCATTCCGCGCAGGAGCGCGTCCTCATAGGTGTCGTCCGGATCGAGGCGGCGCAGCTCGTCGGCGAGGATCTCCTGGGACCCGCGTCGGGGGAGGGTGATGCGCCGGTCGGGCTGCCCGGGCTGCGAGAGGGTCGCGATGGTGTCACCCGGGCGGACGAGGTCGATGGGGCCGCTCCGGCGCTCGAGGCGCACGGCGCTGATGCCCGAGCCACGGGGGGTCGCCACGCGCTGGACCGGGACCTTGAGCCGATGCGCGAGCCAGGCGGCGAGCAGGTCGGTCGACGGGGAGTCCGGTGCCCCGGAGACGACCGCTCTGGTCACCTGCTCGTACGGCGGCTGGTCGAGTGCCGCGGCGAGCAGTCCGCGCCAGCGCGTGATGCGGGTCCAGGACAGGTCGGTGTCGCCGGGTTGGTACGACGAGGCGCGCTTCTTGAGCACGAGGCGGGAGTTCCGGTGCTGGGCAGCATCGGTGATCCGCCGCTGGGCCATGGCTCCGATCGGGTCGTTGGCCACGTCCGCTGGAGCCTCGCCCGGCCACCACGCGACGATGGGGGAGTCGGGCAGGAGCAGGGGGGTGACGACACTCGGCCCGTGCTTCGCCAACGGCCCGTAGAGCCGCAGGACGACGATCTCGCTCGCACCGGCGTCGCCGCCGAGTCGGATCTGTGCGTCGAGTCGGTTGCGTCCGCGCCGGTCGCCCGCGATGAGCACGATGATCCGGCAAGGGTGCTGGCGGCTCGCGTGGTTGGCCACATCGATCGCGTCGGACGCGTCCGTGTCGTCGACGACGACGACGAGCGTCAGCACCCGACCGAGGGCCATGGCACCGACCTCGTTGCGGGTCCGGACCAGGGTCTTGCTGATCTCGGTCGTCGTCGTGTCGGTGAGGTCCCGGATCATGGCATCCTCCAGGTCCGCCCGTCGCGGGCGAGCATCGCGTGCGCCGACGCGGGTCCCCACGTTCCGGCGGTGTACTGCTCCGGCTTGCCCGTGCGCGCCCAGTGCTTGATGAGAGGGTCGAGGATGCGCCAGGACAGCTCGACCTCCTCGTGGCGGGGGAAGAGCGGGGGATCCCCCAGGAGGACGTCGAGGATGAGGCGCTCGTAGGCCTCGGGAGACGCCTCGGTGAAGGAGGACCCGTAACCGAAGTCCATGGTCACGTCCCGGATGTCCATCTGGCCGCCGGGCACCTTGGAGCCGAAGCGGATCGTGACTCCCTCGTCGGGCTGGACGCGGATGACGATGGCGTTCTCGCCCAGCTCCTCGGTCGCGGTGTGCGCGAAGGGGAGGTGTGGCGCCCGCTTGAAGACCACGGCGATCTCCGTCACCCGCTTGCCCAACCGCTTGCCGGCCCGCAGGTAGAAGGGCACACCCGCCCATCGGCGGGTGTCGACCTCGAGCGTCACCGCGGCGAAGGTCTCGGTCGCGGAGTCCGGGTCGACCCCGTCCTCCTCGAGATAGCCGACGACCTCCGTGGCGCCCTGCCACCCCGCGGCGTACTGTCCGCGGGCGGCGTGGGTGTCGAGGTTGCCCGGGAGGCGGACAGCGGACAGCACCTTCTCCTTCTCCGCGCGCAGGTCGCCGGCGTCGAACGAGACCGGCTCCTCCATCGCCGTGAGAGCGAGGAGCTGGAGCAGGTGGTTCTGGATGACGTCGCGCGCCGCGCCGATGCCGTCGTAGTAGCCCGCCCGCCCACCGATGCCGATGTCCTCGGCCATGGTGATCTGCACGTGGTCGACGTAGTGGGCGTTCCAGACCGGCTCGAAGAGCTGGTTGGCGAACCGGAGGGCGAGCAGGTTCTGCACCGTCTCCTTGCCGAGGTAGTGGTCGATCCGGAAGATGCAGTCCGGCGGGAAGACCTTCTCGACGATCCGGTTGAGCTCCTGCGCACTGCGCAGGTCGTGGCCGAAGGGCTTCTCGATGACGACGCGCCGCCACGCGTCGCCCGGTGACGTCGTGAGTTCCGAGCGCTCGAGCTCCTGGCAGACCGGGGCGAAGAACGCAGGCGGAATGGAGAGGTAGAAGGCGTGGTTGCCACCGGTTCCCCGATCGGCGTCGAGCTCCCGGACGGTCTGCGCGAGCAGGTCGAACGCGGCGGGGTCGTCGAAGGTGCCCGGCACGAAGCGGAAGCCCTCCGACAGGTTGCGCCACACGTCCTCGCTGAACGGCGTGCGAGCGTGCTCCCGCACGGCGTCGTGGACGACCCGGCCGAAGTCCTGGGTGGCCCAGTCGCGTCGGGCGAAGCCGACGAGCGAGAAGCCCGGAGGGAGCAGTCCCCGGTTGGCGAGGTCGTAGATCGCCGGCATGAGCTTCTTGCGCGCGAGGTCGCCGGTGACGCCGAAGAGGACCAGTCCACAGGGGCCGGCGATGCGGGGGAGACGCTTGTCCTCCGGCTCCCGGAGCGGGTTGACACCACGTGCCACCCGCGCCGGACTCATCCGTGATCTCCTGCCTGGAGGGCCTCTCGGACCTGGTCCAGGCCGGCGTCGTGGTCGGTCAGATGGAGCTGGAGGACGGGTCGTCCGTGCTCCGCGAGGACCCGTGCGTCGCCGCCGGCCTGTGCGGCGATGAACTGCCCGAACGTGAAGTCCCGGCCAGGCACCGACAGGTCGTCGCGGGGAGCGGCCGTGATCTGGACGTAGACGCCGACCGCCGGCCCGCCCTTGTGGAACTGCCCGGTCGAGTGGAGGAAGCGCGGACCCCAGCCGAACGTCGCCGGTCGTCCACTGCGGCGGGCGAGCGCCGGCCGGCAGTCGGCGAGCTCGGCGTCAGCAACCCGGTCGAGGTAGGCCATGACCGCGACGTAGCCGCGCTCGGGAACCTGGCCCAACAGCTTCTCCACGGCGTCAGCGACGGACGCGCCTTCAGCTGGTGGCTGACCGAGCCAGTCGCCCCCGAGCGCACGGACCTCTACCGCACCGTCGACGAAGACCGGGGGGGCGGCGTCGCCGACGCCCTGGTCGAGCAGCTCCCGTGCGGCCTGCTTCGCCGACTCGACGTCGGGCTGGTCGAAGGGATTGATACCGAGCAGGCGTCCGGCCACGGCGGTCGCAGCCTCCCAGAGCAGCAGCTGCGCGCCGAGGGTCCCGCCGACCCGGACGGAGTCGTCCGACGGGCGCGTCTCGTCGTCGGCCGCCACGAGGTGTGCGACGAGGACGTCCGGGGGAGGCGTGAGCACCTCTGGAGCCTGCGCAGACTCGACGACGACGGGAAGCACGCCGGTGCCACCCTTGCCCGTGGACTCCGCGATGAGCTGCTCGGCCCAGTCGGCGAGACCGACGATCGCGGACCCGTCATCGAGCAGGACGAGCTTGTCGCGGAGCGGAGTGGTGCCACCCATCGCGGCCCCGAGCCGCAGGACCGGGTTGGCGGGGTCGTCGGCCGCGAGCAGGTCCGAGACGGACTCTGCCTCGTCGAGCAGGGCCGAGACGTCGACCCCGGCGAGTCCGCTCGGCACGAGGCCGAAGGCGGTCAGGGCGGAGTAGCGTCCCCCGACGTCAGGATCGGCATTGACGACCCGGTAGCCCTTCGCCCGGGCGTCGCCGTCGAGCGGGCTCCCGGGATCGGTGACGACGACGATCCGGGCGGCCGGGTCGATTCCGGCGTCGGTGAAAGCCTGCTCGAAGGCACGTCGCTGGGAGTCGGTCTCGACGGTCGAGCCCGACTTGCTCGAGACGACGACGACCGTGTGCTCGAGGTCGTCCTCGACGGTCCGGCGCACGACGTCCGGGTCTGACGAGTCGAGCACGACCAAGGGCTTGCCGGCGGTGGCGCAGATGACCTCGGGTGCGAGCGAGGACCCGCCCATGCCGCAGAGGACGACGCGGCCCAGGCCCTCCGAGGCGAGGCTGTCCCGCAGTGCTGCGATCTCCCCGACGAGCGGCCTGGACGATCGCGCGAGGCCGACCCAGGACAGGCGGATGCGTGCCTCGGGCTCGGCCTCGGGGCCCCACAGGCTCGCGTCCTGGGCGAAGAGCCGACTGGCGACCGAGTCGCGGACGAGGTCGGGGACATGCTGTTCGATGGCGTCCGCAGCTGCTCCGGACGCGCTCACGGACAGCGAGGTCATGCCCGCACCTTCTCCATCTCCTCGGCGACCCCGTCGAGGAGCTCACCCCAGGACTTCTCGAACTTGTCGACGCCCTCCTTCTCGAGGAGCTCGACGACGTCGGTGTACGAGATCCCCTGGGCGGCCAGCGCATCGAGGACCGCAGCCGCGTCGGCGTAGGCACCGGTGATGGTGTCGCCGCGGATCTCGGCATGCTCCGCGGTCGCCTCGAGGGTCTTGCCGGGCATCGTGTTGACCACGCCCGGGGCGACGAGCTCGGTGACGTACAGCGTGTCGGGATACGCGGGGTCCTTGACCCCTGTCGAGGCCCAGAGTGGACGCTGCGCGTTGGCGCCCTCGTCGGCGAGGCTGCGCCACCGCGGCGTGCTGAAGACCTCCTCGAAAGCCTGGTAGGCGAGCCGGGCGTTGGCGACACCGGCCCTGCCCCGCAGCGCCCTCGCCTCGTCGGTCCCCAGGGCGTCGAGGCGTTGGTCGACCTCGGTGTCCACGCGCGAGACGAAGAACGACGCGACCGAGTGGATCGTCGACAGCTCCTTCCCAGCGGCGTGGGCCCTCTCCAGGCCCTCGAGGTAGGCGTTCATGACGGCCCGGTAGCGGTCGAGCGAGAAGATCAGGGTGACGTTGACACTGATCCCCTCCGCCGTGGCGGCCGTGATCGCAGGGAGCCCCGCCATGGTCGCCGGGATCTTGATGAGCACGTTGGGCCGGTCCACATCGGCATACATCTGCTTGGCCTGGTCGATGGTGGCCTCGGTGTCGTGTGCGAGACGTGGGTCGACCTCGATGGAGCACCGGCCGTCGACTCCACCGGTGCGGTCGTAGATCGGGCGGAACAGGTCGCAGGCCTCGCGCACGTCGGCCGTCGTCAGCTCGTGCACGACCTCCTCGACACTCTTGTCCGCACCCGTCAGCGCGGCGAGGTCGTCGTTGTAGCGGTCTCCCTTGGACAGGGCGGCCTGGAAGATCGACGGGTTGGAGGTCAGCCCGACGACGTTGCGCTCCTCGACGAGCTCGGCGATCTTGCCGGTCTCGAGCAGCTCTCGGGACAGGTCGTCGAGCCAGATCGAGACGCCGGCTTCGGACAGGGCCTGGGTGTTCGGGTTCGTCATGTGATCACTTCCCCTTCGAGGTGTGGGCTGTCGCCGACTTCTTGGCGGCGGCCCGGGGACTCGAGCTGGACACGTCGGTGTCGCCGCCCGAGCTTCGCTTGCGCGGGTTGGTCTCGGTGATGGCGGGGGCGTGGACCTCGGCAGCGGCCGCCTTGATCGAGTCCTTGGCAGCCCGCACGACGGCGTCGGCCGTGATACCGAACTCCCGGAAGATGGTCTGGTAGTCGGCTGACGCCCCGAAGTGCTCGAGGCTGATCGTGCGGCCGGCGTCCCCGACGATGTCGTGCCAGCCCATCGAGACGCCCGCCTCGACGCTGACGCGGGCACGCACCCGCGGCGGCAGCACCTTGTCCTGGTAGGACTTCGACTGCTTCTCGAACCACTCACGACAGGGCATCGACACGACACGGGTCGCGATCCCGGACTTCTCGAGTCGCTCAGCTGCCTGCACGGCGAGCTGCACCTCCGAGCCCGTCCCGACGAGGATGACGTCCGGCTCGCCAGGTCGTGACTCCTCGACGAGGACGTAGGCACCCTTGGCCACTCCGCTCGTCTTGCCGTGGACGGACCGGTCGAAGGTCGGGACAGGTTGACGCGTGAGCGCGAGGGCGGTCGGCCCGGTCGCGTTGGTCAGCAGGTGGGCCCAGGCCGCCGCGGTCTCGTTGGCGTCGGCAGGGCGCACGACGTCGAGCCCGGGGATGGCCCGCAGCGCCGCCAGGTGCTCGACGGGTTGGTGGGTGGGGCCGTCCTCGCCGAGCCCGATCGAGTCGTGCGTCCACACGTACGTGACGGGGAGCTGCTGCAACGCGGCGAGTCGGACGGCCGGACGCATGTAGTCGGAGAACACGAGGAAGGTCCCCCCGTAGGGCTTGGTGAGGCCCTCGAGGGCCATCCCGTTGAGGATCATGCCCATGCCGTGCTCGCGGATGCCGAAGTGGAGGGTGCGTCCGTAGGGGTGGCCCTTCCACGCATCGGTCTGCTTGGACGTCGGGATGAAGGAGGGCTCACCCTCCATCGTCGTGTTGTTCGACTCGGCGAGGTCGGCGGAGCCACCCCACAGCTCGGGCATGACGGGAGCGAGGGCGCTGAGGACCTTGCCCGATGCCGCGCGGGTGGCCAGCCCCTTCTCGTCGGCGGGGAAGGTGGGCAGCGCCTTGGCCAGCCCGTCCGGCGCGCGGCCGGCGACGACGCGGTCGAGGAGCGCGGCCCGGTCGGGGTTGGCCTTGCGCCAGGCCTGGTAGGACCTGTCCCACTCCCGGTGGACCGCCTTGCCCCGTTTCACGACCTCGCGGGCCCGCTTGAGCACGGCAGGCTCGACGACGAACGACTTCTTCGGGTCGAACCCGAGCAGCTGCTTCGTGGCCGCGACCTCCTCCTCGCCGAGGGCCGAGCCGTGGGACTTGCCCGTGTCCTGCTTGGTCGGGGCGGGCCAGGCGATGATCGTGCGCAGGATGACGAGGGTCGGCCGGTCGGTCACCTTCTCTCCCGAACGGATCGCCGCGAGGAGGGCGTCGACGTCCTCGACGTAGCTGTCGCCGTCACCGTCCCCGCGCCAGTCCACCGTGACGACGTGCCAGCCGTAGGCCTCGTAGCGCTGGGCGACGTCCTCGCTGAAGGCGATGTCGGTGTCGTCCTCGATGGAGATCTGGTTCGCGTCGTAGACCACGGTGAGGTTGCCGAGCTCGTGGTGGCCGGCGAGTGCGCTGGCCTCGTGGCTGACCCCCTCCTGGAGGTCCCCGTCGGATGCGATGACGTAGACGCGGTGGTCGAACGGGCTCGTCCCCCGCTTGGCGTCGGGGTCGTAGAGGCCCCGCTGCCGGCGCTGCGCCATGGCCATCCCGACGGCGGAGGCGAGGCCGGAGCCGAGGGGCCCCGTGGTGATCTCGACGCCCACGGTGTGGTGGACCTCCGGGTGGCCCGGTGTCTTCGAGCCCCACGTGCGCAGCGCCTTGAGGTCGTCGAGGCCGAGGCCGTAGCCGCTGAGGTAGAGCTGGATGTACTGCGTCAGGCTCGAGTGCCCGGCGGACAGGACGAAACGGTCCCGGCCCAGCCAGGCCGGGTCCGAGGGGTCGTGGCGCATGACGCTCTGGTAGAGCAGGTACGCCAGCGGAGCCAGCGACATTGCTGTGCCGGGGTGACCATTGCCGACCTTCTGGACGGCGTCGGCCGCGAGGATGCGGGCGGTGTCCACGGCGCGGACGTCGAGGTCGGTCCAGCCGGCCTTCCGGCAGACGGGACGGGCCAGACCGGTGTCGCGTCCCGCCAGGAGGTCCGCCGCCTTCCTCGCTCGGGTGGGCTTGCTCGCCGTGGCGGTTGCGCTGGTCGGAGTAGGCACGGGGACGGGTCTCCTTCTGGGCCAGATGTGGTGCGGCGCGTACGATCACGAGCCTAGTGCGTGCGGTGTGGCGCACGTCCGCGGTGCAGCAGCACCGCGCGACCCGCGCCGGGCTGGTCCCTTACCCGTCCGGGCTCGGGCTAGACTGCGGGCGGACCTGCCTGCACCCGGCGCGCCGGGCGTGTCGGGCGCGACGACGGATGACGAGGACTGCAGTGACAACGGTGGACCCCCGCGCCGACCTCTCGGCGCTACACGGTCCTGGCGGAAGCGGGCTGAGGTTCCTCGTCGGGCAGTACGTCTCGCTGATGAAGCCGCGGATCATCGAGCTGTTGCTCATCACGACGATCCCCGTGATGTTCCTTGCCGCGGGCGGCGTCCCCGATCTGTTCCTCGTGCTCGCCACCCTCGTCGGCGGCACCCTGTCCGCCGGCGCGGCCAACACGCTCAACTGTTACATCGACCGCGACATCGACGCGGTCATGCACCGCACGAGCAAGCGGCCGCTCGTCACCGGCACGATCAGCCCGCGTGGCGCGATGACCTTCGGCGTCGTCCTTGCGGTCGTGTCCACGCTGTGGCTGGGCCTGCTCGTCAACTGGCTGAGCGCCTGGCTCGCCCTCGCTGCCCTGCTCTTCTATGTCCTCGGCTACACGCTCCTGCTCAAGCGGCGCACGGCTCAGAACATCGTCTGGGGCGGCGCCGCGGGCTGCATGCCGGTGCTCATCGGGTGGTCGGCCGTGACGAACTCGCTCAGCTGGTCGGCCTTCATCCTCTTCATGGTGATCTTCTTCTGGACGCCGCCGCACTACTGGCCACTGTCGATGCGGTTCAAGCAGGACTACGCCAGGGCAGAGGTCCCGATGCTGCCCGTCGTCCAGCAGATGGTCGTCGTGGCCAGGCAGATCGCCGTCTACTCCTGGGCGATGGTGCTGACCTCCCTGGCGCTCATCCCGGTCGCCGGGATGGGCTGGATCTACACGGTTGCCGCCCTGGCCTCCGGTGCCCTCTTCCTCGCCGAGGCGCACCGGCTGCTCTCTGCGGCGCGCGCCGGTGCAGCGGAGTCGAAGCTGCGGCCGATGCGGCTGTTCCACTTCTCGATCACGTACCTGACGATCCTCTTCGTCGGCGTGGCCATCGACCCGATCTGGCACCTCGCGCTTCCCGGCCTCGCCTGACGTCCACTCCCCGCGCCGTGGCACCACGACGAGCCGTATGCCGCTCCGCGCGGTCGGCGAGCGGACGGGTCCTCACCCGCGGGGTTGCGTCTCGAGCGTGGGGTTCCCGTCCTCAAGGTAGAGCGCACCCGTGACCCGTGGGTCGCGTCGCCCGATGGAGCGGAGCAGCCGGACGGTGTAGGGCGCGACGCGCTGTGACCAGCACGCCTCGTCTGCCCAGTGCACCGCGCGGATCTCCCGGTGCTCGAGAACGACCCGATCGGCGAGGTCGGAGGGGGACGTGCCGAGGTCGAAGACGAGCAGGACGGCATCTCGCCAGCCGAGCCACGGCGGCAGCCAGTCGACGGCGAGCAGACTGCTCGGACGCACCGTGATCCGAAGCTCCTCCTCCACCTCCCGCACGAGGCAGTACGCGGGCGACTCACCGGGGTCGACGACGCCTCCGGGAAGGTCCCACTCGCGCTTGTAGGCGAGCTCGCACAGGAGCACGTCCCCGCGCTCGTTGCGCAGGACGCCCTGGGCGATGGCCCTCTTGACCGGGAGCGCGGAGTCGAGCATCGCGGTGAAGCCCTCGCGGGTGTCAGGGGTCGGGTCACTCCGGAGCCGGCCGAGGACGACGGTGTCGTGGGGCTCGCCGCGCAGGCGGGTGTTGGCGCGCAGCAGTCCCTCGCGGCGCAGCCCGGCCCTCAGGGCGACGCGCAGGGAGGACCGGTTGAGCGGGTTGACGTGCGCTTCGACCCGGGTCATCCCGAGCTCGGTGAAGGCGAAGTCGATGAGCAGGCGCACCGCACGGCTGGCGATGCCGCGGCTGCGGTAGGGCGCGTAGACGACCCAGGAGAGCGCCCCGACTCCCTCGGCTACCTGCCTGACGTCGACCGAGCCCGCGACCGTGCCCTCCCACTCCACGAGGAACGTCGCCTTGGAGCGGGAGTCGGCCCACTCGGCGTGCGTGCCGCGCACCCAGGCCGCGTGGCCCTCCCGGGTCGGGATGGTGGCCGGAACGTCGAACCACCGGGCGATCTCGGCGTCGTGAAGCAGCAGGGACGGCTCGACGTCGTCAGTCGTCCAGGGCCGCAGCAGGAGCTCACCGTCGCGCAGGACTGGCTGGTCGCTGTGGTCCACCACACCAACCTAGAGGGTGCTCACACGGGCTGGAGACGCATCTCCAGCACGCCCCAGGTCAGCGCGACGACGAGCAGGCTGGCCCCGAGCATGTGCAGCAGGACGAGGACCTCCGGCAGTCCGGTGAAGTACTGGACGTAGCCGATGAACCCCTGGGCGACGGTCACGTAGAGGACCGCGTCCCAGGCGCGTCTGGTGCTGGTGACGGTCGAGGTGAGCCGCACCGCGACGAGGGTCGCGATGACGAGGCCGACGAAGAGCATGACCGCGTCGGCGTGCATCCACGACACGAAGCGGGGGTCGAAACCCGTCCGCGCGGGCGTGTCGGCGTCGCCGGAGTGCGGCCCCGAACCCGTGACGACCGCGCCGAGGACGAGCACGACGGTCCCCACGCCGGTCGTGGCCCAGCCGAGACGGTGGGTCAGGGGGTGGACGGTGAGCTCTCCCGGGCCCGACGCGTCGTCCCGGGCTCCGCGCACGAGGGCCGTCGACAGGCCGATGAGGACCATCGAGACGAGGAAGTGGAACATCACGGTCCAGGGGTTGAGCCCGGTGCGGACCGTGATGCCCCCGACGACAGCCTGGGCGACGACGCCGGCGAGCACGCCGTAGGCCACGCGTCTCATCCGCCGCCGCTGCGGCCACGTCGTCACCACCGCCCACACGGACAGGAGGGCGAGCACGCCGAGCACGCCCGTCAGGGTGCGGTTCCCGAACTCGATGAGGTCGTGGTACGCGCTCTCGGGCGTGCGCACGGGCGTGAAGGATCCGGGTTGGCACTCCGGCCACGTGGAGCAGCCCAGGCCGCTCCCGGTGAGCCGGACGATCCCGCCGGTGACGACGATGCCGACCTCCGCCACGAGGTTCGCGACGAGGATGGGCCGCACCCACCGGCGCGGCAGGCGGGAGGTCGTCGGGCGGGGTGGGGCGGGCACGGACGTCGACACGTGAGAGAGCGTATGCCGCTGGGCTCGCCCCGCGTGCACGAGGGCCCACGTGCCGGCTCGAGTGGCCCCATTCTCCGCAGGGGAGAGGGCGCCAGTCACTCGAGTGGCCCGGTCCTCCACAGGGAGAGGGCGCCAGTCACTCGAGTGGCCCGGTCCTCCACAGCGATCAGCACGTGGAAGGTGGAGCCATGGCCACTCGACGCGGACGGTCGAGCGTTTGGGGCCACTCGACCCAGGAAGCGGGC
>NZ_JAJJPG010000032.1:5361-32191 GCF_032907665.1 Intrasporangium sp. | reverse complement strand
CCTGCGCGATCGTCGAGCCGTCGACGAACTCGACCATCGAGTGGATCATCTGCTGAGGGTGCACGACGACGTCGATCCGCTCGAACGGGATGTCGAAGAGCAGGTGTGCCTCGATGACCTCGAGGCCCTTGTTGACGAGGGTCGCGGAGTTCGTCGTGATGACCCGGCCCATGGCGAAGTTCGGGTGCGCGAGCGCCTGCTCGGGGGTGACGTCGGCGAGCTCGGCCCGGCTGCGCCCGCGGAACGGCCCGCCACTGGCGGTGATGACGAGCCGGCGGACCTCGTCGGCGCGCCCACCGCGCAGGCACTGGGCGATAGCCGAGTGCTCGCTGTCGACCGGGACGATCTGGCCGGGCTTCGCGAGGGCCTTGACGAGCGGCCCGCCGATGATGAGCGACTCCTTGTTGGCCAGCGCGAGCGTCGTCCCGGCGCGCAGTGCGGCGAGCGTCGGCTCGAGGCCGATCGCCCCGGTGATGCCGTTGACGACGACGTCGGCGGGGCGGGCGGCCAGGGCTGAGCTCGCGTCGCGCCCGGTCAACAGCTCCGGGTCGTATGCCGCTGAGCTCGCCTGCGTGGTGGCGCCGGCCTGGGTGCCGCGCTGGGTCGCCTCGGCTGCGTGCCGGATGGCGGCCGCGAGCTGGTCCGGGGTTGCGCTCGCGGCGGCCACGACCGGCACGCGGAGCTCCAGTGCCTGCTCGGCGAGCAGCTCGAGGTTGGACCCGGCCGCGAGCGCGACGATCTCGAAGCGGTCTGGGTTGCGCCGGACGAGGTCGATGGCCTGGGTCCCGATCGAGCCGGTCGACCCGAGCAGGATCACCCGTCGGGGGCGAGGCGGGGGCGGGGCGGCGGTCGCTTCGGTCACGGGCACATCCTCCCGCACCCCGGCCCCACGCCTCCGGCTGCCCGTGTGCCCGCCTCCCGCAACACGCCCGGCAACTCGCAACCGACCACGGAAATATCAGGGTGGAGGTCGCGATTACCGGGCGTGTTGCGGAGTGGATGGGCAGGGAGGAGGACTCTGGCGGGACGGTCATCGGGCAGGATGAGGGCGTGCGGGAGTCGACCAGGAGACAGCTGCTCGTCGTCGCGTTCGTCGCGGCTGCCCTGCTCGCCGTCTGGCTCGTCGCCCGGTTCGCCGGAGGCGCGGCCACCGACACCGGCCCGGCTGCGCAGCCCTCACCCGGCCACAGCGAGACCGTCACGGCGGGCACTGCGCCGACCCAGCGGCATACGACATCGGGCGGCGATGCCGACGACGCACGGGGGACGGACCCCGTGTCGGGACTCCCCTGGATCGCCGAGTCGGACCTCCCACCAGAGGCCCGGGAGACCCTGGCGCTCATCGCGAGGGGCGGACCGTTTCCCTACCCCCGCAACGACAACCAGACGTTCCAGAACCGCGAGGGCCTCCTGCCGAGCGAGCGCCGCGGCTACTACCGGGAGTTCACGGTCGAGACGCCCGGCTCCGACGACCGCGGCCCGCGCCGGATCGTCACCGGGGCCGGCGGCGAGAAGTACTGGACGGTGGACCACTACGCCTCGTTCACGCGCATCCGGGAGGGCACATGACGACGTTCCTCGGCCGACACGACGAAGCAGATGACCACATCATCACCCTCATCGGCCACGGCGCCGACGTCCGGGTCGTCCGGGCGGGCACCGACAAGCGCTCCGTCCTCGGGGGGTTCGCGGAGGCCCTCGCCCTGCCGGTGTGGTTCGGCCACAACTGGGACGCTCTCGTCGACGCCCTGCGCGAGCTGGCCAACGACGATGCCCGGCGCATCGAACTCGTCTGGGACCACACCCACGAGCTGCGCGAGCGCTCGCCCGAGACCTTCGCCATCGTCGTCGACATCCTCGAGCAGGTCGCCGACGAGCGCGACGACCTCGGCCTCACCGTCATCGACCGATAGGCCCACCCGGCCCTGACCCGGACCCGACGTGGCCCAGCACACAGAGGGCCCACTCGAGTGGCCCCGAAATGGGTCCACTCGAGTGGCCCCGAAATCCACACCCCTCCCGGGATTTTGGGGCCACTCGACGTGGGAGTGACGGTCAGGTCGTGAAGACCCGCTCGTCGACGAGCCGCTCCTTGACCTCGTTGCCACGGGTGTGGAAGCGACCGTGCTCGAAGTCCTTGGCGAACTCCAGCTCGACGTGTCCCCGGCCGTGGCGGTTCTTCTCCACCGTCAGCACGGTCCAGTCGCGGAAACGCTGGAGGTTGCCGAGGTCGTAGACGAGGTGGTCGCGGGAGACGACATCGACCTTGTCGCTGAGGATGAGCACGACGTCTGCCTCGTAGGCGAGCGAGGAGGTGCCGCGCAGGTCGTGCGTGCGCACCCGATGTCCCGACGCGAGCGCCTCCTTGTCGGCCGCCGAGATCGCCACGACCGGCGCGCCGACCTCCAGGGCGAGGTCCTTGAGCCCCTCGACCGCGACGGTCGTCCGCTCGTCCTCGGCCGCACCCGGGACCGGCACCTTCTGGAGGTAGTCGACGAGCACGAGCGGCGCCGCCCCGGCAGAGGCCGTCACGTCTCGGACGATGCGCGAGATCTCGTCGAGGGTCGTCGTCGCGCCGGAGGACTCGTGGATGTGCAACCGGTCGCCGTAGCCGGTCAGCGTCGCCCCGGCCCCGAGCCCGCCCGGCAGCCCGGCGAGCAGCGCCTCGAGTGGCGCACCGCCAGTGCCGGCCTCGAGGGCTCGGCGCACGCTGTGGACGTCTGCCGCGGTGCTCATCCCGAAGTCGTCGACCGCCCCGGATCCCTCGACGGCCTCCATGGCCTCCATGGAGATGAGCCGTTCGAGCAGGGTGTGGGCCTCGTGCTCGTAGGAGAACACGAGGGCGTGTCCCCCGGCAGCGACGGCGTTGCGGGCGAACTGGAAGCCCATCGTCGTCTTGCCGTTGCCCGCCGGGCCCCCGACGAGGACCAGCTCACCCGAGCGGAACCCTCCGGTCAGGGTGGCATCGAGCGCGGCGAACCCGGTCGGGTGGACCCTGGCTCCGGCCGGGAGCCCCCGTCGCAGGACGTGGTCGACGTCGGCGAGCAGGCCGCTCACCGAGTGCAGTGCCTCGGCCTTGCCGTTGGAGGAGTGTCCCGTCGGGGTCGTCATGGGGATGATTTGAGCACAGCGGGCCGATGCGTGAGGTCGCTTCGGCGAAGTCCGGCTGCGGAGGTCACCCCTGCCTCACAGGGCGAGGCCGACGTACTTGGTCTCGAGGTACTCCTCGATCCCCTCGAACCCGCCTTCTCTCCCGACGCCCGAGGCCTTGACCCCGCCGAACGGGGCGGCGGGGTTGGACACGATGCCCTGGTTGACGCCGACCATGCCGTACTCGAGTGCCTCGCTCGTCGTGATGGCCCGCGAGACGTCCTGCGTGAAGAGGTAGGCGACGAGGCCGAACTGGGTGTTGTTGGCGAGCGCGATCGCCTCGTCGTCGGTCCGGAAGGTCGTGACGGGGGCGACCGGGCCGAAGATCTCCTCCTGGGCGAGGTCGGCCTCCACCGGCACGTCCGCGAGCACGGTCGGCTCGAAGAACCATCCGGGCCCGGACGGTGCGCCGCCGCCGACGACGACCCGAGCGCCCTTGGCGACGGCGTCGTCGACGAGGGACTGGACCTTGTCGCGGGACTTCTCGTCGACGAGCGGGCCCACGTCGACCCCGTCCTCGGTGCCTCGCCCCAGGGTGAGCGCCCCCATGCGGCGTGCCAGCCGCTCCGAGAACTCGCCCGCGATCGACTCGTGGACGTAGAACCGGTTGGCCGCGGTGCACGCCTCACCCATGTTGCGCATCTTGGCGAGCATGGCCCCGTCCACCGCCCGGTCGAGGTCGGCATCGCCGAAGACGATGAAGGGCGCGTTGCCACCGAGCTCCATCGAGACCCGCAGGATCTGCTCCGACGCCTGCTCCATGAGCTTCTGGCCGACTGCCGTCGACCCGGTGAAGGTCAGCTTGCGCAGTCGGCGGTCGCGGATGATCGGCTCCATGACGGCGCCGGTCCGCGCGGTCGTGATGACGTTGAGCACTCCGCGGGGCAGGCCGAGTCCCTCGAGCAGGTCCGCGAGGGCGAGCATCGTCAGCGGCGTCTGACCGGCCGGCTTGACGACCATGGTGCACCCGGCGGCGATGGCGGGGCCGATCTTGCGCGTGCCCATGGCGAGCGGGAAGTTCCACGGTGTGATCATCAGCGTCGGGCCGACGGGCTGCTTCATCGTCACGAGGCGCGTCGCGCCGTTGGGGGACACGCTGTAGCGGCCGTGCACGCGGACCGCCTCCTCGGAGAACCACCGGAAGAACTCGGCGCCGTAGGCCACCTCCGCCCGGCTCTCGGCCAGGGGCTTGCCCATCTCGAGAGTCATGAGCATCGCGAGCTCATCCGTGCGCTCGACGATCTTCTCGTAGGCGGCCCGCAGCAGCTCTCCTCGGTCGCGAGGCGGTGTGCGCGCCCAGTCGGCCTGAGCGGCGACCGCCGCGTCGAGTGCTGCCCTGCCGTCCTCGACCGTCGCGTCCGCGACGTGGGTGAGAACCTCCCCGGTCGCCGGGTCCTCGACAGCGAGGGTCGAGCCGTCGGAGCTGTCGCGCCACTCCCCTGCGATGAGCAGGCCCTTGGGCACGGACTCGAGGGCGGAGTGCTGCGTCACTGCTGTCATGCGTTCCAGCCTAGATCTGTCGTTGTCCGACGGCGGGGCTCCGCCGCCTCAGCGGTCCTCGAGTCCCCAGGGGGAGCCGTAGCCCTCGGGCCGAGAGGCCGCGAGCAGGTCGAGGAAGGGCTGCGCGTCGAAAGCTTCCGGCCCGAGGACTCCACTGCCGCTCCACGTGCCCCGGGCGAGCAGCTCGAGGGCGACGACGGGGTTGACCGCGGTCTGCCAGACGACGCACTGGGCGCCGTAGGTCCGCATCGACCACTCGTTGTCGACGACGTGGTAGAGGTACGTCCGGCGTGGGCGGCCGTCCGTGCCGGTGCCGGTGACGAAGAGGCCCGCACACGTCTTGCCGGTCATCCGGGGGCCGATGGTCGCGGGGTCGGGCAGGCAGGCGGCGACCACGTCGCGAGGCGAGACCTCGACGGGACCCGCCGCGCCCTGGACCCGCACCTTCTCGGTCCGGTCGAGACCCAGCGTGTTGAGGGTCTTGAGCACGCCGATGAACTCGTCGCCGAGGCCGTACTTGAAGGTGACCCGCTTGGCGTCGACCCAGCGCGGCATGAGGAGGACCTCCTCGTGCTCGACATTGACGCACTCGACAGGCCCGATGCCTTCGGGGAAGTCGAAGACCTCCGGCTCGCTGAACGGCTCGGTCGTGTACCAGCCCCGGCCCTTCTCCCAGATCACCGGTGGGTTGAGGCACTCCTCGATCGTCGTCCAGATCGAGAAGCTCGGCGCGAAGATCTCATTGCCGTCCTCGTCGTGGACGGCGAGGTTGGCGCCGTCTCGCGTGCCGAGCTCGTCGATCTCGCTGAAGAGGTGATCGGCGGCGTACCGCGCGAACACGTCGGACAGACCCGGCTCGACGCCGATGCCCACGAGGGCGAGCCTGCCCTCCGCCTCCCACTGCGGCGCCTGGGCGAACTGCTCGTCGCCGAGCTTGACCCCGGTCTTCGCGTAGGGATCGGTCTCGTGCCGCGTCGACAGGCTCATCGCCATGTCGAGGTAGTCGGCGCCGGCCGCCCTGGCGCCCTCGAAGATCGGCATGACGAAGCGCGGGTCGACGGCGTTGAACACGTGCGTCGCACCGTGCTCGCGCACCAGCGCCGTGACTGCCGCCGTGTCGGACGCGTCGACGCTTGCGGCGACGAAGCGCTCGGGACGGACGGTCGTATGCCGCTGAGCGACCTCACGCACGGTGCGCGCGGCGCGTGCCGCGTCGTAGTCGGCGACGACCCACAGCTCGAAGAAGTCGCGTTCGGCGGCGATCCGGGCGGCGGCATCGCCGACACCGCCGGAACCGATCATGAGTACTCGCATCGGCGATCAGGCCACCTGTCGTTTGCGTCGGTTGCTGATGAGCTGCCCGGCGATGACGACGCCCAGGGCGATGAGGAACATGATCGTGCCGACGACGTAGACCTGGACCGGCACCCCGCGCGCCGACGCACCCCACACGTACATCGGGAAGGTGATCGAGCTCGGGCTCGCGTTGAAGTTGGTGATGATGTAGTCGTCGAAGCTGAGCGAGAAGGCGAGCAGGGCGCCCGCGGCAATGCCCGGCGCCGACAGCGGAAGGGTGACCCGCAGGAACGTCTGGAACGGCGTTGCGCCGAGGTCGGCCGCGGCCTCTTCGAGCCGGGGGTCGAGGGTCGCGACGCGCGCCTTGACGGCGACGACGACGAACGAGATGCAGAACATGATGTGGGCGATGAGGATCGCGAGCGGTCCCGTCGGCAGGCCCATCATGAGGAAGAGCGTCAACAGGCTCGAGCCCATGACGACCTCCGGCGTGGCCATCGGCATGAAGATGAGCAGGTTGGTCGAGGACCGGCCACGGAACCGGTACCGGCCGATGGCGAAGGCGATCATCGTGCCGAGCACGGTGGCGACGAGCGAGGCGATGAGCCCGATCCGCAGGCTCAGCCCGAGCGAGTCACAGATGCCGGCCGTGCCGCAGGGGTTGGTCCACCCCTCGGTGGAGAACCGGTTGAAGTTGTAGTTGAACTTGCCCTCGGGATCGTTGAAGGAGAAGACCGCGACGATGACGTTCGGCACGAGCAGGTAGGCCAGCACGACGAGCGCCGCGAACGTGATGAGGTGACGACGGATCCAGTTCATCTCAGAGCAGCTCCTCGGTCCCGGCCCGGCGCACGTAGAGGGCGACGAGGGTGACGATGACGACGAGCAGGACGAACGAGAGCGCGGCCGCGAGCGGATAGTCGAGCACCCGGAGGAACTGGCTGTCGATGACCGAACCGATCATCGTGGTCTGCGCATTGCCGAGCAGGCGAGCGTTGATGAAGTCACCGCTGGCCGGGATGAAGGTGAGCAGGGTGCCGGCCACCACTCCGGGCAGCGACAGCGGCCAGGTGACGCGACGGAAGGCCTGCCACGGCGTGGCGTAGAGGTCACCGGCGGCCTCGAGCAGGCGCGGGTCGAGCCGCTCGAGCGAGGCGTAGAGCGGCAGGATCATGAAGGGCAGGAAGTTGTAGGTCAGACCCATGACCACCGCGAACGGCGAGAAGAGGAGCGAGTCGGTCGAGGTGAGGCCGACGGCCTGGAGGACGTCCGTGACACCCAGCTGCTGGGCCCACTGCGTGACGACCCAGTTGTCCGAGAGGATCGTCTTCCAGGCCAGGGTCCGGATGAGGAAGCTGGTGAAGAACGGGGCGATGACGAGGATGAGCACGACGTTCTTCCAGCGGCCCGCCTTCTGCGCGATGAAGTAGGCGAGCGGGTAGCCGAGCAACAGGGCGATCACCGTGGCCAGGCCGGCGTAGATGAGCGACCGGACCATGTGCGGCCAGTACCTGGCGAACGCGTCGGCGTAGATGCCGATGTTGCCGGTGAAGACGAAGCCTTCGTCGATGTTGCCCTCTTGGAGCGACTGCGACCCGAGCGTGATCATCGGCAGCACGAAGAACACGAGCAGCCAGAGCATGCCCGGCAGCAGGAGGACGTAGGGCACCCAGTTGCGCCGCGCGGCGTTGGGCGCGATGGCGGTGCCGAGTGGGTTGACCCGCGCCGTCGACTCAGACATCGTCCTCGACCATCGCCCCGGCGTCGGCGTCCTGCGAGGCGTCGAGGGCGAAGCCGTGCTCGGCGGCCCACGACACGGTGACGGTCTCGCCGAGCGACGCGCGGGCCGACCCGTCGTTCTGCTGGACGACGGTGAGCTCGCGTCCCCACGGCATCGCGACGATGTAGTGCGTGGCCACTCCGGTGAAGGAGACGTCGCGCACGACGCCCTTCAGCCGGTTCGGGCCGCCGGCGTCGCCGAGCCTGAGCTTCTCCGGCCGCACGCCGAGCCAGACATCGCTCACCCCTTCGGGCAGGTGGTCCTCGGCGACCTCGAGGTCGGCGTCATGGCTGCGAACGAGGGTGATCCCCTCACGACCGGAGCCGGGGATGACCTCGGCCCTGAGCAGGTTGGACTGGCCGAGGAAGTTGGCCACGAAGGTCGAGCGCGGCTGCTCGTAGAGGGTCGCCGGGTCCCCGATCTGCTCGACCCGGCCCTCGTTCATGACCGCGATGGTGTCGGCCATCGTCATGGCCTCCTCCTGGTCATGGGTGACGTGGATGAAGGTCAGGCCGACCTCCTGCTGGATCCGCTTCAGCTCGACCTGCATCTGCCGGCGCAGCTTGAGGTCGAGAGCCCCCAGCGGCTCGTCGAGCAGGAGGACGTCGGGTCGGTTGACGAGGGCGCGGGCCAGCGCCACCCGCTGTTGCATGCCCCCCGAGAGCTGGACCGGCTTGCGGGACCCGAGGCCCTCGAGCTGGACCAGCTCGAGGGCCTCGACGGCCTTTGTGCGCGCGTCCTTGTCCCCGCGACGCTTCAGACCGAACATGACGTTGTCGAGCACCGTCATGTGCGGGAAGAGGGCATACGACTGGAACACCGTGTTGACGTTGCGCTGGTGCGCCTTCCTCGCGGTGATGTCCTCGTCGCCGATGAGGATGGTGCCGGCCGTAGGGGCCTCGAGCCCCGCGATCATCCGCAAGGTCGTCGTCTTGCCGCACCCGGAGGGGCCGAGCAGGGCGAAGAACGAGCCCTCCGGGATGGTCAGGTCGACAGGGTGGACCGCGGTGAACGAACCGAAGCTCTTGGTGAGCCCGACCAGACGCAGGTCACCCTTGTGGTAATCCGGCATCAGCCCGTCACGATGGCCTGGAAGGCGCGGGTGTACTTGGTCTCCTCGTCCGGGCTCAGGCCGCGGAAGACGTGCGACTTGGCCAGGACGTCGGGCGTCGGCGCGATGAGCGGGTTCTCTCCGAGCTCGGCGTCGATCTTGATGAGCTCCTCCTTCGCGCCCTTGACCGGCGGGATGTAGTTCACCCACGCGGCGACCTCGGCCATCACCTTCGGGTCGTAGTAGTGGTTGATGAGCAGCTCGGCGTTCTTCTTGTGCCGGGCCATCGCCGGGATGACGAAGTTGTCGGACCAGATCATGAAGCCCTTCTCGGGCAGGGCGTACTGGATGTTCTCGTCGTCGAACTGCAGCTGAACGACGTCGCCGGTCCACGCCATGCACGCGGCGATGTCACCCTTGGCCAGGCCGTCGGTGTACTCGTTGCCGGTGAACTTGAGGATCTGGCCGGAATCCTTGGCCTGCTGGATCATCGCCAGCGCGGCATCGAAGTCCGCGTCGGTGAAGTTGGCCGGGTCCTTGCCCTGCTCGAGCAGGACGAGACCGACGGTGTCGCGCATCTCGGTGAGCAGCGTGACCTTGCCCTTGAGGGCGGGATCGGTGAGCAGCTGCGTGACCGATTCGACCTTCTTGCCGCCGGTCGCCGACAGGTTGTAGCCGATCCCCGCGAAGCCGCTCTGCCAGGGCAGCGAGTACGTCCTGCCCGGGTCGAACTCGACGTCCTTGAGCGAGTCGTCGAGGTTCTTCGCGTTGGGGATGTTAGCCAGGTCGAGCTTCTGGACGTAGCCCTGCCGGATGAGGCGGGCCACCAGCCAGTCGGTCGAGCACCAGACGTCACGCCCGGTGTCCTGCCCTCCCTCGAGGAGCGGCCGCACCTTGGCGTAGAACTCGTCGTTGTCGAGGTAGTCCTCGGTGTAGTTGACCTTGATGCCGGTCGCTTCGGTGAAGGCGTCGATCGAGGGCCGCGACTTGCCGTCGTCGGTGACGTCGATGTACTCGGTCCAGTTGGACCAGTTGACGAGCTTCTCGGTGTCACTCATGTCCTGCGCGGCCTTGGCGGTCGGCGCAGCGCCGGCGCCGGTGCCGTTCGCACCGGTGGACGGGCTGCGGCCCTCGGATCCGCACGCGGCGAGGAACGCCGCGGCGCCCAGGCCGGCGGCGCCCATCATCGCCGAGCGGCGGCTCACCAGGCCACGAGCGAGGGCGGCGCGGAAGGCGAGGTTGTCGTGGTTGTCGCCGCCCGGGGACGGGCGGTTCGAGCTGTCGGTCATGGCGTGCTCCCAGGAGAGTGCGGAGGGGTCGGGTGGAATCATGCCGTATGCCGCTGAGCCGGCGCGCATGGTGTCCTACCACGCGAGCGGGCTGAGCGGCATACGGGCTTGTGGCTCATGAGTTGATGTTGGCCATCACGTGCTTGATGCGCGTGTAGTCCTCGAACCCGTACATCGACAGGTCCTTGCCGTAGCCACTGTGCTTGAACCCCCCGTGAGGCATCTCGGCGACGATCGGGATGTGGGTGTTGATCCACACGGCGCCGAAGTCGAGCCGCTTGCTGACGCGCATGGCGCGGCCGAAGTCCTTCGTCCAGACACTCGAGGCGAGGCCGTACTGGACGTCGTTGGCCCAGGCCACCGCGAGGTCCTCGTCGGTGAACTCCTGGACGGTGATGACGGGGCCGAAGATCTCGGTCTGGATCTGCTCGTCCTGCTGCTTGAGGCCGGCCAGGACGGTCGGCTCGAAGAAGTAGCCGTCGCCGAGACCCGCAACGCGCGAGCCACCCGTGACGAGGCGGGCGTGGTCGGGCAGGCGGTCGATGAAGCCGGACACGTGCGCGACCTGGTTCGGGTTGTTGACCGGGCCGAAGGCGGCGTCGTCGTCGTCGGGCATCCCGACCTTGACCGAGGACTTGGCGTAGTCCGCGAGGGCGGCGACGAAGTCGTCATGGATGCGCGGGCCGGCGAGGACCCGGGTCGCGGCGGTGCAGTCCTGCCCCGCGTTGAAGTAGCCGGCACCCGCGATGCCCTCGACGGCCGCCTCGAGGTCGGCGTCGTCGAAGACGATGACCGGCGCCTTGCCGCCGAGCTCGAGGTGCACCCGCTTGAGGCTGCGCGCTGCGCTCTCCGCCACCTGCATTCCGGCGCGGACCGACCCGGTGATGGCGACGAGGGCCGGCGTGTCGTGCTCGACGAGCAGGCGGCCGGTGTCGCGGTCGCCGGTGACGACGTTGAAGGTGCCCGGGGGCAGGAAC
Source organism: Intrasporangium sp. (assembly GCF_032907665.1). Lineage (GTDB taxonomy): Bacteria > Actinomycetota > Actinomycetes > Actinomycetales > Dermatophilaceae > Intrasporangium. The sequence continues at coordinate 21,148 of NZ_JAJJPG010000032.1, read as the reverse complement.
TCCGAGGCGACCTCGGCGAGCAGGAGCGTCGTCTCGGGGGTCGTGTCGGACGGCTTGAGGACGATCGTGTTGCCGGCGGCAAGGGCCGGCGCGATCTTCCACATCGCCATCATCATCGGGTAGTTCCACGGCGTGACCTGCCCGACGACCCCGATGGGCTCGCGGCGGACCCACGACGTGTGCCCTGCCATGTACTCACCGGCCGACTTTCCCTCGAGGACGCGCGCGGCCCCGGCGAAGAAACGGAGCTGGTCGACCATCGGGGGAACCTCCTCCGATGCGGTCAGCGCATGGGGCTTGCCGGTGTTCTCCCCCTCGAGGCGAACGAACTCGTCGGCGCGGGCCTCGATCGCGTCGGCGAACTTGAGGAGGGCCTGCTGGCGCTCGCTCGGCGTCGCCTCCCCCCAGGTCTCGAAGGCCTTCGACGCCGAGGCGTAGGCGCGGTCGACGTCCGCGCCGGAGCTGACGGGGGCCTTGGCGACCACGGCCGCGGTGGCCGGGTTGACGATGTCGGTCATGGCGTCGGCATCGGCGTCGACGTACTCGCCGCCGATGAAGTTGCGGAGCTGGCGAACCTCGGAAGTCATGCGGGCACTCTAACCACGGAACCTCCTGATTCGGAATAGATCCGAACGTGAAACTTCGGAATCCGTTGTCGGGCTGCTTGCCAACGGCGCGTTTCACCCGTCAAGATCAAGCCATGTCCACCAAAGGCACCGCCCCCGACCGCGCGCTGGAGCGCAGCTCCGGCGCCGCTCGAAACGGCGCCAACAGTCGCGCCACCGCGCGGCCGGCCTTCCACCTCGACGAGGTGTCCAAGGCGATCATCGAGCAGCTCCAGCACGACGGGCGCAAGTCATACGCGTCGATCGCTGCGGAGGTCGGTCTCTCCGAGGCGGCCGTGCGGCAGAGGGTCCAACGGCTCCTCGAGGCCGAGGTGATGCAGATCGTCGCCGTCACGGATCCGTTGCAGGTCGGGTTCCTCCGCTCGGCGATGATCGGCCTGCGTGTGTCGGGCGACATGACGCAGGTCGCCGACGCCCTCACGGAGATGGAGGAGGTCGACTACGTCGTCACGACGGCGGGCAGCTTCGACATCCTCGCCGAGGTCGTCTGCGAGGACGACGACCATCTCCTGGAGCTGCTCACGAAGCGGATCCGGGTCCTTCCGAACGTCACCGCCACGGAGACGTTCGTCTACCTGAAGCTGAACAAGCAGCTCTACAACTGGGGTACACGATGACACTCAACCCGAATGACGTCTGGGAGCCTTCCTCGGACCAGCGCACGCCTGCCGGCACGCTGCTGTCCGAGGCGGCCCGTGACCACCTGTGGATGCACTTCACGCGCCACTCCGTGTTCGAGGACCCCGGGGCCGGTGGACTCGGCCACGCCGTGCCCATCATCACCAGGGGCCAGGGCTGGAAGATCTGGGACGACCGCGGCAACGAGTACATCGACGGCCTGGCCGGACTCTTCGTCGTCCAGGTCGGGCACGGGCGCGAGGAGCTCGCCGAGGCCGCGGCGAAGCAGGCGCGTGAGCTCGCGTTCTTCCCGCTCTGGTCCTACGCCCACCCGAAGGCGATCGAGCTCGCCGAGCGTCTCGCCGGCTATGCCCCGGGCGACCTCAACCGGGTCTTCTTCACGACGGGCGGCGGCGAGGCCGTCGAGTCGGCGTGGAAGCTCGCGAAGCAGTACTTCAAGCTGACCGGCAAACCGACCAAGCACAAGGTCATCTCCCGGTCCGTCGCCTATCACGGCACCCCCCAGGGCGCGCTGTCGATCACCGGCATCCCGGGCGCCAAGGAGATGTTCGAGCCCCTCGTGCCCGGCGCCTTCAAGGTGCCCAACACCAACCTCTACCGCGCGCCCGAGCACCTGCGTCACGACGAGAAGGCGTTCGGGCGCTGGGCCGCCGACCGCATCGCCGAGGCGATCGAGTTCGAGGGGCCGGACACCGTCGCGGCTGTCTTCCTCGAGCCGGTGCAGAACTCCGGCGGTTGCTTCCCACCGCCGGCGGGGTACTTCGAGCGAGTCCGGGAGATCTGCGACGAGTACGACGTCCTGCTCGTCGCCGACGAGGTCATCACGTCCTTCGGCCGCATCGGCTCGATGTTCGCCTCGATCGACTTCGGCTTCCAGCCCGACATCATCACGTGCGCCAAGGGCATGACGAGCGGCTACTCCCCCATCGGCGCGATGATCGCGAGCGACCGCCTCTTCGAGCCGTTCAAGAAGGGCACGACCTACTTCCCGCACGGCTACACCTTCGGTGGCCACCCGGTCTCGGCCGCGGTCGCCCTGGCCAACCTCGACATCTTCGAGCGCGAGGGCCTCAACGAGCACGTCAAGACGCAGGCTCCGGCGTTCAAGGCGAGCCTGGACAAGCTGCTCGACCTGCCCCTCGTCGGTGACGTGCGCGGCGCCGGCTTCTTCTACGGGATCGAGCTCGTCAAGGACAAGGCGACGCGAGAGACCTTCAACGAGGAGGAGTCGGAGCGACTGCTGCGGGGCTTCCTGTCCAAGGCCCTCTTCGACGCGGGCATCTACTGCCGCGCCGACGACCGCGGCGACCCGGTCGTCCAGCTCGCGCCGCCGCTCATCATCGGCCAGGAGCAGTTCGACGACATCGAGTCGCGGCTCCGCGGCGTCCTCACGGAGGCCGAGAACCACCTCTGACCCGTATGCCGCCGGGCTGGCCGCCGCTCGCACGAGCGGCGGCCGCTCGCGTCCTGGGAACGTCGTGGATCACGGCTCCGTTGACGAGATGAGTCGGGTGACGGCCCGGCCCCGACGAACGGAGTGGTCCATGGGTTTCCTCGACCGGTTGCTCGGGCGTGAGCCCCTCGAGCAGCAGCACCAGCGGCAGCGCCAGCGCCAGCAGCCTTCTCCCAGCGGCCGGCCCTACGACGTGCCGGCTCCGAGGGGTGGGGCGTCGAGCGAGGACGAGCGGGCGATCGCGCGCTACCGCTACCTGCTCCGTACCGCTCCGCCCGAGGACATCGAGCGCGTGCACGTGGAGGCGTTCGCCCAGCTCTCGCCGGAGCAGCGCCAGATGGTGCTCCAGCGCCTCACCGAGGACCTGCCCGAGGCGGAGCGGCCCCGCAGCGACGAGCCGGGCGATCTCGCTCGGAGCGCGACCCGCGCCGAGATGCGGCAGCCGGGCTACCTGCAGGGCGCGTTCTCCGGTCGCGGCGGCACGGGCATGGGCGGGATGTTCGCAGGGTCCATGCTCGGCACGATCGCCGGCTTCGTGGTGGGCTCGGCCATCGCCGACGCCATGCTCGGCGGCTACGACTCCTCGCCCGAGGCCGCGGAGGCCGCGGACACCGGAGGCGACGTGGCTGGAGATGTCGGTGGGGACGTGGGTGGAGACGCCGGCGGAGACGCCGGCGGGGACGCGGGTGGCGACATGGGTGGCTTCGGCGACGTCGGCGGCGACTTCGGAGGCTTCGACTTCTGAGGGACCGCGTCCCTCGGCCCGCCCGACGTCACCTCTCGACTCCAGGACGGTCCGGCGCACTCACACTCCGGCGAAGGCGTGGAACAGCGCGGCGATCCCGATGATGACCGGGACGGACGCGAAGGTGCTGATGAAGATCGCATCGCGGGCGAGGGTCACCTCCCGGCGATACCGCACGGCATAGGTGAAGATGTTCTGCGCAGTCGGCAGGGCTGCCGTGACGACCACGGCGAAGAGTGGCTGGCCGCGCAGGCCCAGTGCCATCCCGATGCCGAGGGCGATCGCGGGCATGGCGAGCACCTTGAGCCCGACGATGGTCCAGACGTGCGGCGCCGAGCTTCCTGCGGCGGGTCGCGGGCCGCGTCGCAGGGAGATGCCGAACGCAACGAGCATTGACGGCACTGCCATGTTGCCGAGCAGCGCGATGGGGTCGCTGACGACGCGCGGCAGGTCGAGGTCGAGGACCGCGATGAGCAGGCCTGTGATCGCGCCGATGGTGATCGGGTTGCTGAACATGCGACGAAGGCTGCGCAGCAGGGTCGGCCGCTCACCACGCGCATCGCTGTCGAAGAGGGCCATGTAGACCGGCGTGATGAGGAGCAGCTGCATGAGGAGGGTGGGCGCGACCCAGGCGACGTCACCGAGGACGTAGAGGGCGATGGGAATGCCGAGGTTGCCGGCGTTGACGTAGCCCGCCGACAGGCTGCCGACGAGGCGGGACCCCATCGAGGCCGCGGGCCAGCGGACCCGCGCCAGGACGAGGTAGAGGAGGGCGATGCCGGTGAAGCTCGACAGCGACGTGAGGAGGTTGCGTGACAGCACTGCATCGAGGGGTGTCCGCTCCATGACGGTGAGGAGCAGCGCCGGCGACGCGGCGTAGAAGGCAAGCCGCGACAGGTTCACCTGGGCGGAGTCGTCGAGGACGCGAAGGTGGGCCAGGAGCCATCCGACGGCGACGACCACGGCGATCGTCGCGAAACCCTCGAGGACACCGAGCACGGGCCGATCCTGTCAAAGCCTCCTGGCCCGGTGCCTTCGAGGTCCGGATCGGGTGGACCGACCGGCCCGTGGCGAACCGGCATGATGGCGCCATGGAGATCGAGACCCTCGAGGCCTTGGACGACCACCTGGAGGACGGCGGGAGCCTGCACGGCCTGCGCCTCCAGAACCTCGACCTCACCGACTATGCCGTGCCCTTCGGCGCGCACGGTGACCTCACCGGCCTCGTCGTCCTCGGCGGCATCGTCCCGACTGACGTCGCCGACGTACTCAACCGAGGCGGCGCCATCGTCTTCCCCCAGATCGTCGACGCTCCCATCGATCCGTGGCGCGGGCTCTACTACCCGGAGGACCTCTACGCGGGCCTCGAGGACGGCTATGCCGCCACTCCGGACGCCCGGGCCTACGCGTGGTCCATCGACGGCCGGCTGCGGACCGATGCCTACTCGACCCTGGTCCGCGCCATCCACGACGACTCGGTCACGGACGATCTCGACGAGTTCGTCGAGGGGCGCTCTGCCGTGGGTGTCATGGGCGGTCATGCCCTGCTGCGCGGCACCGCCGAGTACGCAGCAGCAGCCGAGCTCGGCCGTCGACTCGCCGAGTCCGGGCACGTGGTGATCACGGGCGGCGGGCCGGGGGCGATGGAGGCGGCCAACCTCGGAGCCTTCGTGCCGGACGCCGAGGCGCTGGGCGACGCCCTCCCGCGTCTCGCCCCGGTGCCGTCCTTCCGTCCTGACGTCACTCCGTGGGCGCGGGTCGCCATGGACGTCCGCCGCGACCTGCTCGGAGACGAGCCGCTCCTCCCCGCCGAGACCCTCGGGCCGTCCGCGAGGTCCCTCGGTGTACCGACCTGGTTCTACGGGCACGAGCCACCCAACGTCTTCTGTGACGTCGTGGCGAAGTACTTCTCCAACGCGATCCGCGAGGACGGCATCCTCGCCCGGAGCAACTGTGGGATCGTCGTGCTGCCCGGTGCGGCCGGGACGGTGCAGGAGATCTTCCAGGCGGTCACACCGCTCTACTACGCCGCCGACGATGTGGCGCTCCCCCCGCTCGTCCTCGTGGGCCGGAAGCACTGGACGGAGTCCGTGCCCGTCTGGTCCACTCTCCAACGGCTGGCAAGGGGGCGGCCGATGGCCGAGGCCATCCACGTCGTCGACTCCGTCGAGGACGCGCTTGCGCTGCTCCCCCCGGCTCGCGCGTGACCCCACCCCTGCCGATGGGGGCGCCGACGAGCCGACGTACTACGATCCGTAGTACTCGTCGTCGAACCGAGGGGAATCAATGACCACGCCGGATCACCCGCACCGTGTCGTCGTCGTGGGAGGTGGCGTGACCGGTCTGGTCGCTGCTCGACGACTCGCCCAGCAGGGCCACAGCGTCACTCTCGTCGAGCTGGCGGACCGGGTGGGTGGCCAGGTCCACACGGTTCGTCTCGGGACCAGATGGGTCGACGTCGGCGCCGAGGCCCTGCACCTCGGGGCACCACCGGCCCGCCGGCTCGTCAGCGAGCTCGGGCTGGCCGACGGGGTCATCGGCAGCCGACCGGGCCAGAGCTGGCTCTGGAGCGGCCACCGCCTGCGGGCCCTGCCAGCGGGTGTCACGCCGTCCGGTCCGACCCGCCTGCGGCCCGTCGTGACGAGTGGGGTGATGTCCGTTCGAGGGCTCGGTCGCGCCGGCTTGGAGCCCCTGGCCGCCCGGCTCCGGCCCGCGCTCGCCGCCGACGAGGACGTCTCGGTCGGAGAGTTCATCTCCTCGCGTTTCGGTCGGGAAGTGACGGCGCAGTTCATCGACCCCCTGCTCGGCAGTCTCCACGCAGGGGACGTGCACCGGCTGAGTCTGCGCGCGTGCACGCCCTCCCTTGCCGACGCGGCCACGCGTCGGCGGTCGTTGGTGCGGCGGCGCCCTGCACCCGCCCCGTCGCCGTCCGAGCAGCCTGCGCTGCCACTCTTCGCCTCCTGGCAGGGCGGCCTGCGGACCCTGACCGACGCCCTGCTCGCCGACGTCCCCGTCACGGTGCGCCTCGGCCACCGGGTCGAGCGCCTGGACCGGACACCCTCCGGTTACATCGTCGAGCTCAGGGCCACCACCGCCCGCACCAGCGACTCCAACCGCACCGACAGCACCGACAGCACCGTGAGCCTCGACGCGGACGCCGTCGTCCTGGCCATCCCGGCATCGGCCGCCGGACGGCTCATCGCTCCCCACAGCAGCCGGGCCGCCAGGATGCTCGCGGGCACGGAGGTGGCTCGTGTCGCGACCGTCGTGCTCGGCTTCGACCCGTCCGTGACACGTGGGACCCGAGCTCTCGCCGGCACCGGGATCCTCCTGCCGTCGACGACCGGAATGCTGCTCAAGGCGGCCACGCACCTGTCGCGGAAGTGGCCGCAGTTCGCGGACGACGACCTCTGCCTCGTCCGGTTGTCCGCGGGGCGCAGCCGGGACGACCTCCTCGACACGCTGAGCGACGAGGAGCTCGTCGCCCGGTTGGTCGACGAGTTCGGCACCGTGTCGGGCATCGATGCGGCCCCCGAGGTGCTCCACGTCCAGCGCTGGTCCGGCGGACTCCCGCAGCTGCAGGTCGGTCATCACGCCCGCCTCGCCGCCGTCCGCGAGGAGATCGGGCGCGACCTCCCCGGGGTGGTGCTGGCCGGGTCGGCCTACGACGGCCTCGGCCTCGCCTCCTGCATCGCCTCCGCAGAGGCCGCGGCCGCAGCTGTGTCGCCCGGATCGGTGGCCCCGGTGGCTCCGGTGGCCCCGGTCGCCCCGACCACGGCGGTCCGCGCATGACGTCAGTCACCGAGCGCGCGGCGGTCCGTCGGCTGCGGCACGCTCCCGGAGAACGACCCATGATCGTCATCTGGGAGGTGACCCGAGCCTGTGCACTGGTCTGCCTGCACTGCCGGGCCGACGCCCAGCACCGCCGCAACCCGCACGAGCTGACGACGGCACAGGGCAAGGAGCTCCTCGACGACATCGCGGCCTTCGGCAGGCCCTTCCCCATCGTCGTCCTCACGGGTGGGGATCCCTTCGAGCGTCCCGACCTGGCGGACCTCGTCCGGCACGGCTCGTCGCTGGGCCTCCACATGGCACTGTCGCCGTCGGTCACGCCGCGACTCACCAGGGAAGTCCTCGACGAGCTGCGGGCTGCCGGGGCCGGGGCGCTCTCCCTGTCCCTCGATGGCGCCAAGCCCAGCACGCACGACGCCTTCCGTGGTGTCCCGGGCGTCTTCGAGGCGACCCTCCACGCGGCCGCGGAGGTCCGCGATGCCGGGTTCCGGCTCCAGGTCAACTCGACGGTGACACGCGCCAACGTGCACGAGCTGCCCGAGCTGCTCCGCACCGTCATCGACCTGGGCGCATCGCTCTGGAGCGTCTTCTTCCTCGTCCCGACCGGGCGGGGGGAGCTGCTCCAGCCGCTCGAGCCGGAGCAGGTCGAGGACGTGTTGCACTGGCTCCACGACGTCTCCGACCTCGTGGCGATCAAGACCACCGAGGCGCCGCACTATCGCCGGGTCGCGATCCAACGCGCCGGAGCCCGCACGGGCGGCACCGAGGCTGCCGACGGCGGGGGCGCGCGCGTTGCGGAAGGGAGCGATCCTTCAGCAGCGAGCGGAGCTGTGGGCGGCAGCGAAACGGTCGGCGCAGGTGCACCCACCCTCGGTGAGCTGCACGAGCAGCTCACCGACGCGGTGGCACCGCTCCGAGCCCAGCGGCATACGGCACAACGGCGCCCACGGCCACCGATCGAGGTCAACTCCGGCAGGGGCTTCGCCTTCATCGACCACGTCGGCGAGGTCTATCCCAGCGGCTTCCTCCCCCACCGGTGCGGCAACGTCAAGGACCTCGGCTTTCGGGAGATCTACCGGTCGAGCCCGCTGCTGCGCTCACTGCGCGACCCGGACCAGTTCCACGGCAAGTGCGGCGTGTGCGAGTTCCGGGACGTGTGCGGCGGCAGCCGCTCGCACGCCTACGCCGTCACCGGGGACCTGCTCGCATCGGACCCCACCTGCGTTTACGTTCCGGCGGGAGCCGCCGCCCCAGACACTTCACCGACCCGGCGTCCGTGATTCCTGGCCATCCGGCGGTCGGTGCCGGCTGACCTGCGGGGCCGCTGACCCGTCGGGCCAGCTCCCAAGTCACGGCCAAGCGGCGTGCAAGCCGTTGCCGCTGTCCTTGTCGGGTACTCGTCCGACCAAGGAGCACCCAATGAACCGCACGTCCAGATCCGCAACGCGACCCCCGTCCGCCCAGACCCCCCACGCCGCCCACGACGTCCACGCAGGTCACGGCGGACGTCCCGGCACGACGGTCTCCTCGCGCGTGGTTCCGACAGACCGATCCGTCGTCTACGGGGTGCTCGCCCTGGCCACGATGTCCGTCGCCGGCGCCGGCATCTCCGTCTCGAGTGGCCTGAGCACCACGTTCCTCGACGCCATGGGCCCCGTGGGACGCCTCTCGATCCCCTGGACGATGGTGCTCTTCCAGATCGGCATGGGTGCCCTGGCCGCGTCCAGGCAGCGGGTGCGAGCCATGGCGGGGTCCGGCTTCGTCGCCCTCGGCCTCGTGGCGGGCATCGTGTCCGGGTTCTTCGACGGCGGCTACAGCGACCCGCGGCTGTCGGTCGGCGAGCGCGGCTACCAGTTCGCCCTCATCGTCGGACTCGCGCTCGTCGCTGGGATCGCCGTGCGGCGCTTCCTCCGGTCCGCGCGCTCCGACATCGTGGTCACCGCCGACACGCGTCCGCGGTGAGCACGAAGGCCCCGAGCGAAGGCAGAACCTGCGACGGGGCATCGGGCGGAGCGCACGGAGCCGGCCGCAAGGGCAGCCCGGCCCACGATGGCGGGCGCAACGACACCCCTCGCCCCGCGCGGGGTCAGTCCCCCCGCAGCACCGGGCCGAGTCGCTCGAGCACGCCGGCGTCCTCGATGGTCGCCGGCACTGCCGGGCTCCCGCCGTCGGCGATCTCGCGCATCGTCTTGCGCAGGATCTTGCCGGACCGCGTCTTCGGCAGCCCGGGCACGATGTCGACCTGGTGCAGGGCAGCGACCGCGCCGACCTCACCTCGCACCCGCGCCACGAGCTCCCTGCGGATCCGTTCGCCCTCGACGTCCCCGTCGATGCCGGCCTTGAGGACGACGAGGGCCCGCGGCACCTGCCCCTTGAGCTCGTCGTGGACCCCGATGACGGCGCACTCCGCGACGGCCTCGTGCCCTGCGAGAGCCGCCTCGATGGAGCCGGTCGAGAGACGGTGACCGGCGACGTTGAGGACGTCGTCGGTGCGGCCCATGACGAAGAGGTAGCCGTCCTCGTCGACGTAGCCGCCGTCCCCTGTGAGGTAGTAGCCGGGATAGGCCGCGAGATAGGACGAGACGTAGCGCTCGTCGTCCTGCCACAGCGTCGGGAGGGTGCCCGGCGGCATGGGCAGCTTGATGCAGATCGCGCCCTCCTGACCCGCCGGGACCTCGTTGCCCTCTCCGTCGAGGACGCGGACGTCATAGCCCGGGACGGCTACCGAGGGCGAGCCCGGCTTGATGGGGAGCAGCTCGATTCCCTTGGGGCTGCAGGCGATCGGCCACCCCGTCTCGGTCTGCCACCAGTTGTCGATGACGGGGACGCCCAGGGCGGCGGACGCCCACTCGTACGTGTCGGGGTCGAGGCGCTCCCCGGCGAGGTAGAGGGTGCGGAAGGACGAGAGGTCGTGGTCCTTGACGAGCGAGGCGGTCGAGTCCTCCTTCTTGATCGCGCGGAAGGCGGTCGGCGCGGTGAAGAGGCAGACCGCGTCGTACTCGGAGATGACGCGCCAGAACGCGCCGGCGTCGGGGGTCCCGATCGGCTTGCCCTCGTAGAGGACCGTCGTCGCGCCGGTGAGCAGCGGCGCGTAGACGATGTAGGAGTGGCCGACGACCCACCCGACGTCGCTCGCGGTGAACATCGTCTCGCCGGGCTGGACGTCGTAGAGGTTCGCCATGGACCAGCGCAGCGCCACGGCATAGCCTCCGCTGTCCCGGTAGATCCCCTTGGGCTTCCCGGTCGTCCCTGAGGTGTAGAGGATGTAGAGCGGGTCGGTGGCGGCCACGGTGACCGGTTCGGCGCCTTCCTGCGCGGCGTCTCCGGACTCGAAGTCCTCCCAGTCGATGTCACGCTCGCCCAGCTCGGCCAGCTCCTGGGGGCGCTGGAGGATGACACAGGCCTCCGGCTTGTGCTCGGAGCGGTGGATCGCCTCGTCGAGGAAGGGCTTGTACTTCACGACGCGCGACGGCTCGATGCCACACGAGGCTGACAGGACCACCTTGGGGGCCGCGTCGTCGATGCGTGCGGCAAGCTCCTGCGGCGCGAAGCCACCGAAGACGACGGAGTGGATGGCGCCGATGCGCGCGCACGCGAGCATGGCGATGACGGCCTCGGGGACCATCGGCATGTAGATGACGACGCGGTCACCCTTCTCGACGCCGAGCCCGCGCAGCCCGCCGGCCACCGCTCGCACGCGAGCGAGCAGAGCGGCATACGAGATGGTCTGCTTCGTGCCGGTGACCGGGGAGTCGTAATGGATGGCGGGCTGGTCGCCTCGTCCCCCGGCGACATGACGGTCGACGGCGTTGTGGCAGACGTTGAGCTCGCCGTCGGGATACCACCGGTAGAAGGGTGGGTTCCCGGCGTCCAGGATGCGCGTCGGCGGGGTCACCCAGTCGATGAGCCCGGCCGCCTCCGCCCAGAAGGCGTCCGGGTCGCGGAGGCTCGCGTCGTAGACGGCGCGGTAGCTCGAGGGGTATGCCGCTGGGCTGGCTCCATCGCTCATGTCTCCACCCTGCCCGCTCCCTCGGGTGCAGTGCCAGACCCGATCTCGTCACACGAGCCGAGCGGTCAGATCCCGTCGGCGAGTGGAGCCGCGGCGTCGACGCGGCGCCGGGCGATCGACACCGACATCAGGGCCGCCCCGAAGCAGAGCGCCCCGGCGACGTACCAGGCGAGCGTGTACGTGCCGAGCTGGTCCCGGACGACTCCCGCACCCGCCGCGGCGATCGCGGCGCCGAGCTGGTGCGAGGCGAAGACCCAGCCGAAGACGATCGGGGCCCGGTCGCCGAAGGCGTCCCGGCAGAGCGCGATGGTCGGTGGGACCGTGGCCACCCAGTCGAGCCCGTAGAACACGATGAAGGCGAGCATGTTGATGTGCATCTCGTCGCCGAAGAGCGACGGGAGCAGCAGCAGGGAGGCTCCGCGCAGGGTGTAGTAGACGCCGAGCAGGATGCGCGCGTCGATGCGGTCGGTGAGCCATCCGGAGAACACCGTGCCGGCGATGTCGAAGATGCCGACGAGGGCGAGCAGACCCGCCGCCGTCGTCAGCGGCATGCCGTGGTCGTGGGCAGCCGGGATGAAATGGGTCCCGACGAGTCCGTTGGTCGAGATGCCGCAGATGGCGAAGCCGCCGGCGAGCAGCCAGAAGACCCTCGTGCGCGAGGCGTCTCGAAGCGTCTCGAGCGCGAGGCGGACGGGACGGTCGTCCGGACGCGCGGGCCGGGTCGTCGGGGTGCCCGGCGGAGCGCCATAGGCGGTGAGGCCCAGGTCGCTCGGGTGGTCGTGCAGTCGCCACAGGACGAGGGGCACGACGAGCAGGGCCATGACACCGGTGACGAGCGCGGCCGAGCGCCATCCGCTGTGCTCGGCGAGCCACGCCAGGACCGGGAGGAAGACGAGCTGGCCGGTGGCTCCCGCTGCGGTGAGCAGGCCGGTGACGAGCCCGCGGCGCTCGACGAACCACCGGGCGGTCACCGTCGCGACGAGGGACATCGCCATGGCGCCGGTGCCGAGCCCGACGAGGACGCCCCAGGACAGGACGAGCTGCCACGACGAGGTCATCCAGATCGGCAGCAGCGAACCGGCACTGACGAGGACGAGGGCGCCGGCCACGACGCGCTGGACTCCGAGGCGTTCCATCAGGGCTGCGGAGAAGGGAGCGACGAGGCCGTAGAGGACGAGGTTCACCGACACCGCTGCGCCGATGAGCCCCATCGGCCAACCGAACTCGGTGTGGAGGGGGTTCATCAGCACGCTCGGTGTGGAGCGGAACCCAGCGGCGCCGATGATGGTCAGGAACGTCGCTGCGGCCACCCACCAGGCGGGGTGGACGCGGGGGGTCGCCGGAGTGGCCCGCGGGGCGGCCCCGTCTGGCCGGAGGCGCTCCGGCGTCTCGTCGGTGATGCTCACGGTCCTACTTTCCGGGATGATGGGTGGCCGAACGAGTGGCCGGGAGGACATCATGTGCAAGAATCCGGCCATGACGTTCCGCGCCCCGCACAACGGGAGGGGACCACACCTCGTCGTCGTCCTTGCCCTCGACGGCGTGGTGGCCTTCGAGCTGGGCCTGCCACACCGCTTCCTCATGGCCACGTCCCTCGACCCGGGCTGGCCCGGACCACTGACCGGGGCGCCCGCACCGTACGACGTGCGGATGGTGTCCCTCGATGACGGCCCGGTCCGCACCTCGGCCGGCTACGCCGCCACGCCGACGGACTCCCGGGAGCTCATCGCCGACGCCGACACCATCATCGTCCCCGGGGTGACGAGCTCGCCGATCGTCGCGCGGGGCGAGCTGCCCGTCGGGCTGCGCGAGCTGGCGGCGACGGCTCGGCCCGATGCCCGCTGGCTCTCCATCTGCACCGGCGCCTTCGTCCTCGCTGGGCTCGGCAAGCTCGAGGGCCGGACCGCGACCACGCACTGGGTGTATGCCGACCTCTTCCGTCGCCACTTCCCCCAGGTCCAGCTCGACCCGGACGTGCTCTACGTCGACCACGGAGACGTGCTCACCTCGGCGGGAAACGCCGCGGGCATCGACCTGCTCCTCCACGTCCTGCGGTGCGACCTCGGCGCCACCGCAGCAAACCGTGTCGCGCGCGGGGCGGTCGTCGCCCCGTGGCGGGCCGGCGGACAGGCGCAGTTCATCGACCGCCCGGTGCCGCTGGAGACGGACTCCGGGACCGGCCCGGCCCGGACGTGGGCGCTCGACCACCTCTCCGAGCCGATCTCCCTGTCCGACCTCGCGAAGCACGTCGGGATGTCGGTGCGCACCTTCACCCGCCGGTTCCGCGAGGAGACCGGCGAGACCGCGGGTGCCTGGCTGGCTCGCGCCCGGGTGGACCACGCGCGCCGACTGCTCGAGTCGACCGACCTGCCCGTCGACCGTGTCGCCGCCGAGGCCGGCTTCGGCACGACGGCCTCGCTGCGCCAGCACCTCGCCCAGGCAGTCGGCCTCTCGCCGCTCGCCTACCGGCGCATGTACCGCGCCGCAGAGTCCGCCTGAGTAGGTCAGGCGGTCGCCGCGGCGAGCTGCCCGCAGGCTCCGTCGATGTCCTGGCCCCGGGTGTCCCGGATCGTCGTGGGGATGCCGTGGGCGCGGAGCCGCTCGACGAAGTTCTGCTCGACACCGGGCCGGCTCGCCGTCCACTTGGAGCCAGGCGTGGGATTGAGGGGAATGGGGTTGACATGCACCCACCCGCGTCCGCGACGGTTGAGCTTCTCGGCGAGCAGGTCGGCCCGCCAGCCCTGGTCGTTGATGTCGCGGATCAGGGCGTACTCGATCGACACACGCCGGCCCGTCGCGCGGTAGTAGCGGTGCGCTGCGTCGATCGCTTCGTCGACCTTCCATCGGGTGTTGATGGGAACGAGCTCGTCGCGCAGCTCGTCGTCGGGGGCATGCAGCGAGAGCGCGAGGGTCACGGGGATGCCCTCCGCGGTCAGCTTGTCGATGCCCGGAACCAGCCCGACGGTCGACATCGTGATGCCCCGCGCGGAAAGGCCGAGCCCATCAGGCGCCGGATCGGTGAGCCGTCGGATGGCGCCGATCGCCGCCGAGTAGTTGGCGAGCGCCTCTCCCATCCCCATGAAGACGACGTTGCTGACCCGCAGCGGGTGCTCGCGGTCGGCGTCCTCACCGCCGGCCAGCTCCCCCGTGCGCAGCGCCCGTGCCGCCCACACGACCTGCTCGACGATCTCGGCCGCTGACAGGTTGCGGGTCAGGCCGGCCTGGCCAGTGGCGCAGAAGGGGCAGTTCATCCCGCAGCCGGCCTGGCTCGAGATGCAGATGGTCACCCGATTCGGATAGCGCATGAGCACGGACTCGACGATGGCGCCGTCGTGCAGGCGCCAGGCGTACTTCATCGTCCGGCCGTCGTCGGCCTGCCGACGGACGACCGGCGTGAGGAGGGTCGGGAGCAGGTCCCGGACGAGCTCGGTGCGGACCGCCTTCGGAAGGTCGGTCATCGCTTCCGGGTCATCGACGAGACGCTCGAAGTAGTGCGCCGACAGCTGCCGCGCGCGGAAACCCCGGTGCCCCATGGACTCGACGAGGTCCTTGCGCTCCGCGGGTGAGAGGTCGGCAAGGTGCCGCGGCGGCTTGCCGCGGCGTGGGGCACGGAAGGTCAGCTGGCCCGGCTCGGGACGGGTCGACGGGTCGGGCAGCGGCGTGGGGGTCTCGGTCATGACCCGTCCATTGTCTCAGGCGGAGTCAAAACGGCCGTTGCGCGGGCAGGTCGACCGCCCGCTGCTCGGCAACCGTGTTGCCCCCGTCGACGACGAGCACCTGACCGGTGACGTATGCGGCGTCCGGGCTCGCGAGGAAGGCGATGGCTGCCGCGACCTCCTCCGGCGTCCCCGAGCGGCCGGCCGGCGTGGTCCACCCCTCCCTAGCCTCGTCCTCCGTCTGCGACGCCGTGGCGATCCACCCGGGAGCCACGACGTTGGACGTGATGCCGTGGCGCCCCTCGTCGACGGCCAGCGCCCGGGCGAGCCCCACGACGGCCGCCTTCGCGGCGGCGTAGGCCACCTCGTTGCGCATCGCCATCACCGCGCCCGTGACGCTGCTGACGAAGACCACCCGTCCCGAGCCGGAGGCACGCAGCTGCGGCAGAGCCGCTCGGGTGACGAGATACGCGGTGTCGAGGTTGCGGGAGAGCGACTGGCGCCACCGGTCCGGCCCTGTCGAGGCAAGGTCGCCCTCGTGCATGTCGGGATCGGTGATGCTCACCATGCCGGCGTTGTTGACGAGCACGTCGAGACGCCCGTGGTCCCGCACACACGACGAGACCACGGACTCCGCCGCGTCCGGGTCGGTGAGGTCACCGACGTGCCACGAGGAGCTGACTCCGAGTGCCGCGAGCTCGCCCGCGCGCTCCCGGACCCGCTCGGTCGTGGCCGCGAGTGCAACCGTCGCCCCGAGACGGCCCAGGGTCTCGGCCGCGCGGTAGCCGATTCCGGTCGGGCTGCCGGCCCCCGTGACGAGCACGACGCGTCCCGTCTGGTCGAACGGGCGGGTGGGCCTCACCACGG
>NZ_JAJJPG010000032.1:0-5261 GCF_032907665.1 Intrasporangium sp. | reverse complement strand
GGCCTCACCACGGGCTCACCATGGCTCCACAACGTCTCACCACGGCCGCACCATGTCTCACAACGGCCGCTCGGCGAGCAGCGTCAGCACGGCCCACACGATCGGGACGACGACGATGAGGGAGTCGAGCCGGTCCATGATCCCGCCGTGCCCCGGCAGGATGCTTGACATGTCCTTGATGTCGAGGTCGCGCTTGATGAGCGACTCCGAGAGGTCGCCGATCGTCGCAGCGACGGCGACGGCCACGCCGAGGGCGACCCCGATCCACCACGGGTGTCCGAGGAAGAGGTGGACGGTCACCGAGCCCGCGATGACACACAGGATGACTGACCCGGCGAAGCCCTCCCAGGACTTCTTCGGACTGATCGTCGGCGCGATGGGGTGCTTGCCGAGCCACACGCCCGCCGCGTAGCCGCCGACGTCGCTGCAGACCGCGGTGATGAGGAAGACGAACATCCGGTCCACCCCGTCGGGCGCGGCCAGCAGGAGGATGGCGAAGCCGACGAGGAGCGGCGGGTAGGTGGCGATGAAGATGCCGCCGAGGACGTCGCGAGCCGCTCCGTCAAGGCGCCCACTCCCCCGCCAGAGCACGACGGCGGCGCACGTCACGACCCAGGCGGTGACCAGTCCCGCAGGTCCGTGGACGTAGGCAGCCCACGTCATGCCGACCATGCCGGCAACGGCGGGCACGAGCGGGGCGCGGACCGCGACGTTGCGCAGCGCCACGTGCAGCTCCCACATGCCGATGGCGACGGCGAGCGCCACGACGACGAGGAAGGACTCCTTCCGCACGAGCAGCGACGTGATGATGATGGCGCCGAGGACGACGCCGACCCCCACGGCGCTCTTGAGGTCACGCCCGGCCCGGGAGACGGGCGCGGGCGGGTCCGGCAGGGCGGCGGCGGGGGGAGTTGTCATCGAGGGGTGACCGAGCACGGTGTCGGGTCCGGGCTGCGGCTCAGACCTCGAGCAGCTCGGACTCCTTGTGCTTGACGAGCGAGTCGATGAGGTCGGTGTGCTTCTTGGTGAGCACCTCGAGCTCCTTCTCCGCGCGAGTGCCCTCGTCCTCGCCGACCTCGCCGTCCTTGACGAGCCGGTCGATGTCCGTCTTCGCCTTGCGACGGACGTTGCGGATCGAGACCCTGCCCTCCTCCGCCTTGTGGTGGGCCAGCTTGATGTACTCCTTGCGCCGCTGCTCGGTCAGCTCGGGCATGACGCAGCGGATCTGGTGGCCGTCGCTCGCCGGGTTGACGCCGAGGTCGGAGTCGCGGATCGCCTTCTCGATCTCGTGCAGCGCCGATTTGTCGAACGGGATGACCAGGATGGTGCGCGGCTCCGGGTTCTGGAAGGACGCGAGCTGCTGCAGCGGCGTCGGCGCACCGTAGTAGTCGACGAGGAGCTTGTTGAACAGACCCGGGTTGGCGCGGCCGGTCCGGATGCCCGCGAAGTCCTCCTTGAGGACCTCGACGGCCTTGTCCATCTTCTCCTCGGCCTCGAACATCGTCTCTTCGATCATTGCCTTCGCTTCCTCGTCCTCATCCGGGTCCAGGGGGTCTGGGGCTGGTTCTGGGCTGGTTCTGCGGCTGCAGTGGTCACCACAGCCCACCGCAGCGCCGCGCGTTCGACACGCTCAGCCGTTGGTGACCAACGTGCCGATCTTCTCACCCAGCAGCGCGCGCGTGATGTTTCCGGGGCCCTCCATGCCGAAGACGACCATCGGGAGCTTGTTCTCCTTGCAGAGCGAGAAGGCGGCGGCATCGACGATGCGCAGTCCGTTGGCCAGCCCCTCGTCGAAGGTCAACGTGTCGTACTTGGTGGCCGTGGGGTCCG
Organism: Intrasporangium sp.; assembly: GCF_032907665.1. GTDB lineage: Bacteria > Actinomycetota > Actinomycetes > Actinomycetales > Dermatophilaceae > Intrasporangium. Next base: position 3,431 of record NZ_JAJJPG010000032.1, on the reverse strand, counting down.
TCTTCGGGTCCGCGGAGTAGACGCCGTCGACGCCGTTCTTGGCGATGAGCAGGGCGTCGCACTTCGTCTCGAGGGCCCGCTGGGCGCTCACGGTGTCGGTCGAGAAGAACGGCATCCCTGCGCCTGCCCCGAAGATGACCACGCGGCTCTTCTCCATGTGGCGAATGGCGCGGCGCGGGATGTAGGGCTCGGCGACCTGCTGCATGGCGATGGCCGACTGCACCCTCGTCTCGATGCCCTCCTTCTCGAGGTAGTCCTGCAGGGCGAGGCAGTTCATCACCGTGCCGAGCATGCCCATGTAGTCGGCCCGGGTCCGGTCCATGCCGCGCTGCTGGAGCTCGGCACCGCGGAAGAAGTTGCCGCCGCCCACGACGACGGCCACTTGGACACCCGCCCGGACGGCTTCGGCGATCTGCCTCGCAATACCCGCGACCACGCTGGGGTCGACGCCGATGGCCCCACCACCGAAGGCCTCTCCGGAGAGCTTGAGGAGGACCCGCTTGAAGCGGGAGTTGCGGGCGTCGGTCATGACGGAGCCTCCTTGTGGGCAGCGATCCGGCGGTCGCCCGATCTTTCCACATCGCGCCGCGTCCGGTCGCATCGACCGTCAGGCGCTGCCCACGAGTGAGACAAGGGTCTCGGCGAGGCGTGCGTAGTCGTCCTCGTCGTTGTAGGCCTGAGCCGCGACGCGCACGTGTCCACGCCCCCCGAAGGAGACGGGCGGTACGGCGAACCCGGCGGCATACAGCTGTTGCCAGAGTGCGTCAGCCCCCTCCTTCGTCTCCGCCACCCCGGGCGGGAGGGCCACCAGCCGCATGCACGGCGCATGCCGTATGCCGCTGGGCTGGCCGGCTGTCCCGAGCTCGGTCGCGACGTGGTCGGCTCCCCGGAGCAGGAGGTCGGCGTTGCGCTCCACCTGGGACCAGCCGCCGAGGCCGTGCCAGAAGGCGATGGCATCGGGGACGGCGAGCCAGGCCGAGGGGTCGACGGTGCCCTGGAGGTCGAAGGAGGCCGGGTAGGGCCGGCCCTGGCTCCAGGAGGTGACGAGAGGGCGGACGCGGTCGCGATACCGAGGATCCACCCACAGGACGGCAGCGGATCGCGGCGCGAAGGCCCATTTGTGGAGGTTGCCGACCCAGAACGCCACTCCGAGGGCGGCGACGTCGAGGTCGGGCAGGGCACCGGGCACGTGGGCCGCGTCGACGAGGACGGGTATCGGCGCGACAGCGGCGGCGACCTCGGCCACGGGCAGGACGAGGGCGGTCGGCGAGGTGATCTGGTCGATGACGACGAGCCTCGTGTCGGGCGTGAGAGCGTCTGTGAGGGCGGCGACGGCTTCGGCGGCGGTCGCCGAGAGGCCGAAATCGGCCCTCCGGACGGATCCCCCGCGGGCCTGGACCGCCAGCGTCACGGTCGGGTAGCCGTGGCTGCTCACCACCACGTCGTCGCCTCGGCCGATCGCCAGCGCCTCGAGCGCGACCGCGACGCCCTCTGAGACGTTGCGGACCAGCGCCGCCGAGTCGGCGGGCACCCCGAGGAAGGCGACTGCGTGCTCCCGGGCTGCTGCGATCGCGGGCGGCAGCTCGTCACGGAAGGCCCGCATCGGCACGGCCTCGACCCGGGCGCGAGCGCGGTCCTGTGCCTCGCGGACGACGCGCGGCACCGCTCCGAACGCGCCGTGGTTGAGGTGGGTCATGCCCGGGTCGAACTCGAACAGGTCGGCGACATCGGCACGCATCCGGTCATCGTGTCAGGTGGCTGGGCGGGGTCAACGGGTTTTCGCCGCTGGCGTCGCGCCTCACCGTGTGCTGCTCGACACGACCAGCGCGTTGCAGGAGGCCTGCTCACTCGGGTCGAGCGCGAGTTCGACGTCGGACGCCGCTCGTGCCCGACCGAGGTTCCAGGCCAGCCAGTCGTCGTCCTCCGGCGACCAGTCCTGCGTGATGCACGCCCCGAGCCTCGGCGGCAGGCCCTCACGGATGACCGGGGTGGCGTCGGGCCCGAGCTCGCGCAGGTAGACGGCGTCGAGCTGGCCGCTCGCGTGGTAGCGGTCGATGTTGCGTTGGGCCACCCAGGCCTCGGGGTTGGCCAGGCCGAGGACCAGCACCATCAGCGCCCCGGACAGGAGCGCAGCCCTGGGCAGCCACCGCGCCGAGAGCCGGACGCCGGCGACGACGACGAGGACGAGGAGCAGTCCCATCCACAGCTCGAAGGCGTCGACGAGCACGCGGAGGACGGTGAAGCCGTAGGCCTCCTGGTAGACGTGCATCCGGTAGAGCGCCGACGCGACGACCACCAGGGCGAGCCCGCTCAGGGTCCCGAGGACGACGCGGAGGACGAGCTGGTCACGCCCTGTCCCGCGTGGCGCCTTCCGGGCTGCGATGGCGACGGTCACCAGGGTGAGGAAGGTGACCGCCGTGAGCTGTCCGAACCCCTGGTGGACGTACTCGGCGTAGGTGAGGCCGGTCGTGCGCTGGACGTAGTCGTGACCACCCCACATGGCCGTTGCCTGTGCGACCACGAAGGCCACGAAGACGGCCAGCACGAAGCCGACGGGCACGAGCCACTCCCACGCCCGGGTCACTCGTTGCCCGGGCGGAAGGTCGAGCCGGTCGACCCGCGGCGGGTTGATCGCGACGTAGCAGGCGGCGAGCACGGTTCCGCCGGCGGCGAACCCGACGAAGAAGCGAAGCACGACGCTGTCGACGGTGTCGACGGTCACATCGGGGATGATCGCGTCGGCCCAGGAGCCGAACACCGCGTCTCCGGAGGCGAAGAGGCCACCGAAGACGACGAGGGCGACGAGCGAGATGGCCACCGTCCGCACGAGCGGCCACATCGATGACACCGTGGACATCGCGGTGAGGGTCCGACCGAGCAGAGGTAGGCCGCGGACCGCGGCGAGCACCCACGAGGCGACTCCACCGGCCATGGCCGGGAGCCCGCGGGCACCGGTCAAGGCGGTCGTGAGGAGAAGCCCGCAGACGGCGATGGCGACGAGGGCGAGCCACTCGGAGGCGCGCAGGACGACGAGCGAGGCCAGGCCGACGCCCACCGCTGCCGACGTGATGGTCCACCGCTCCCTCAGCCGGATCGAGCCGCTCAGCACGAGACCGGCGGAGAGCAGGAGCACGAGGAGCAGGCCGAGACCGAGGTTGCGGTAGGGCAGGACCACGGCAGCCACCGCGCCGACCGCCACCGAGCCGAGGACGAGATCCGGGCGAGGTGCGAGGCCGCGTTCCGGCCAGAGGTCGCCGAAGACCGAGTCGACGAAGGGCGGTAGGGGGACGCCCGGTGGGGTCGGCGTCACCGCTGGGGGCGTGGGAGCAGCGAGCTGCTGGGGTGCGGTGTCGGCGGGCGGCATGGCGGGCTCCTCGTCGGACATCGGGGCTGTGGGTGGCTGGCGCGGGAGGGTGGGTGACTGGCGCGGG